>NZ_CEEDBN010000003.1:0-453646 GCF_979253015.1 Methylobacterium sp. AC433
CTTCCGTCCCATGACAACATCCTCCACATGGCTCGAAGCCATACCTCAGGGAGGACCACTTTTCAGGAGGCAGGCCAGCGCATTATTCTTTACTCGCGGGTCCTATCACGGCTTTGAGCGGCATCCGATCAGCGTACGGTGTTTCCACGACCGCGAGTTAGTTAGACGGCCTATCCGGTGCGAGCTGCCGGCATCGCCTGCTTGCCTTGGCGAGGCTGATCCCGAAGCACTCGGCGGTTTAAATCCGCGAAAGCGTGAGCGCAACGGCGCCGATGGCGTGTTTGCGCTGGCTGGGGGATTTGGCTGAGGGCACTGGCGCTTTCCTTGCCCGAAACATTCTGAGGATGCCCGCCTGTTTTAAGCCGCTCAAATTACGCTCGGATCGTTCTAGAACCGCATTTCCGTCCATTTGGCGCCCTATCGCTCATGCGAACAGCGATGACATCGGGATAAACTATGCCTCCCCTAGAAAACGCAGGGCCGACAAAACGTAGCAACATAGAGGCCTACGTCCATGTCATCCGGGCTTTGATGCTCCGGGACATGCGGACCCGCTTCGGTGGCTCGTACTGGGGCTACGTAGTTGTCGTGCTTTGGCCGGTAGTCCACATTTTCGTCATTGTCGGAGTAATGATTTTCCGCGGCATGTCCTCTCCAATGGGCAATGATCCTATTCTTTTTGTTACGACCGGCGCGGTACCTATCCTAGTATTTCAATATACCTCTCGCGAAGCGATGAAGGCGGTTGTCTTGAATCGGCCTTTGATGTATTATCCGCAAGTTAAGTCGTTCGATGTGATGATTTCTAGGTTCTTCGTCGAGATCGTCAAGGGTTTCCAGGGGCTGATTATTATCGCCCTGATACTGCTTTGTCTTGGTGTCGATCCAATACCGACCGATCCTGCAATGTTGGTCGAAGCTTACTGCATGGCGCTTCTACTCGGTCTTGGGCTTGGCGCTGTCAATATCGGTATCATGTCGTTCTTTCCCGCCTGGTTGTGGGGCTATATCGTTGTAACCATCTCGATATATTTGACGTCGGGCGTTTTCTTTCTGCCCCATTTGTTGCCCGAGGAGCTATATCAGCTCATGAAGTGGAATCCGATGGTTCAGATCGTCGAGTGGTATCGACTTGCCTACAACCCTCAGCTCGGAGTTAGTGTTGATTATTTCTATGTCCTTGTATGGGGATTTGGATCACTATGCATAGGTTTGATCATGGAGCGAACCGTCGTGCGACGTTTTCTGTAATCTCATCTCCGGTCTCGGCCGGCTTTCGGTGGATTTTCTGATCAAAATCGATCCTGCCGCTATCCATTGAGATGGTGCTCGTTCGACCGAAAGATGTGCTGAGCGGGTGAGCGTAGATAGGGCAACGAGGGAACCATTCCCTCGACCCCGCCGGTCGACTCACTGCAGCGTATCGCATCCGCCCCTTCTGCCGGATCGGCCTGCCGGAAAGCGGATGAGCGCTTCAAAATGTGCTCAGCCAACGCAAGTCGCTAATCGTAGCAAAATCAGTGCATGAGGCATATTGGTCCCACGCCGCTGACTTGGCACTAGCGCTCTCGCTGCAGCTGAGCGCATCACGGCTGCATTGTGCAAACCTACCAGGTTCGCATTTAAATGAGGCGTTGGTTACTCAGGGCTCTCTCGAAACGTGCCCTCGAAGGCAGTACAGGCAGCCCCTCGCGCCTCTTCGCCCGTTCGTGTTTCCGGGTGTGGTGTAGCTGAGGGATGGTCATCGGCGGTTGCCGGTTAGGGTCGGGTTGCGACGACTAACCCCAAACCCGAGAACCTCCCGATGAGCGACGAGATGATGGCCCAGCGCGGGCTGATGGAGAAGGGTGCCGACGCCGATCTGCTACGCGAGATGATCGGCTTTGCCGCCGAGCGGCTGATGGAGTTGGAGGTAGGCGGCCTGACCGGGGTGGCTCACGGCGAGAAGAGCGCCGAGCGGCTGGTCCAGCGCAACGGCTACCGCGACCGGGACTGGCGGACGTGGGCCCGCAAGGTGGAGCTGCGTATTCCGAAGCTGCGCAAGGGCAGCTACTTCCCCGGCTTTCTGGAGCCGCGGCGGATGGCCGAGAAGGCGCTCACGGCATTGATCCAGGAAGCCTACATCCAGGGGCTCTTGACCCGGTCCGTGGATGATCTCGTCCAGGCGTTGGGTGGTACGGGCGTGTCGAAGAGGCAGGTCTGGTGCAAGTGCCACAAAATCGACGAGCGCGTGGGTGCGTTCCTCGACCGGCCGATCGAGGGCGAGTGGCCGTATCTCTGGATCGACGCGACCTACGTGAAGGTCCGCCATGACGGCCGGATCATCTCGGTGGCGGTGATCTTGGTGGTCGGTGTCAACAGTGATGGTCGCCGCGAAGTGCTCGGCATGGATGTCGGTCCATCAGAGGGCGAGACGTTCTGGACGGACTTCCTGCGCAAGCTCGCCCGGCGCGGCCTGCGCGCGGTCAAGCTCGTGATCTCTGACGCCCACGAGGGCATGAAGGCCTCGGTGGCCAAAGTGATGAACGCGGCCTGGCAACGCTGCCGCGTCCACTTGATGAGGAACGTGCTCGCCCACGCCGGGCGCAGTGGGCGGCGCGTCGTCTTCACCTTCATCGCCACGGCGTTTGCGCAGGACGACGCTGACGCGGCCCGTCAGCAATGGCGGCGGGTGGCCGATCAGCTCAGGCCCAAAGTGCCCAAGCTCGCCGCCCTGATGGACACAGCCGAACCCGACGTACTGGCCTACATGGAGTTTTCGTTCGCCCACCGGGTCAAGCTCCACTCCACAAACCTCCTCGAACGCCTGAACGGTGAGATCAAACGCCAGACTGAGGTCTTGGGCATCTTCCCCAGCGACGCTGTCATCACCCGCCTCGTCAACACAATCCTGCAAGAACAAAACGACGAGTGGGTTGTCCAGCGCTCCCGCTACATGACGCTGGAAAGCATCGCTCTAATCGGCGATGATCCCATCGTCAGCCTGCCGACCCTGGCAGCTTGATCCGCCCGGCTCAAGCCGGTGATCATGGTGGCCGTCACTGAGCTACAACACGCCGAGGGACACGATCAGTTCGCCCAACACCGATCTACGCGCAAACAGGGATGTTGCACGCAGTAAAGCCTCCGGGCGAAGCCGCGCAAGCGACGCGTGAGAACGCAGACGTTCGGCGATACGCTGGCGGTTTGAGCGTGAGACTAGATCGCGCGCTATTCCGGAAAGCGGATCACTGATCGCGAGCTGCTCGAATTTTCATCCGCTGGTCCCACGCGTCGTGGCTCGGCCTCGTGCAAGACCGGGGTGTCGAGCGGAGTAGCCGAAGGCGCGCTTGGAGGATTAGCGCCTCACCATACGCGCCTCAGGAAAGCGAGCATCGGCTTCATGCGCTTCCTCCGCTTGTCTCCGCTCTTGGACCCAGTTGATGCGTAAGGGGCCCGAGATCTCACTCCTGGGCAGCGATCGTCGATAAGCGGTTGGATGGACTGGCAAGATCTAAGCCGGCCTTGCGTCCCTCCACGGTCGCGCGATTTTGCTGGAATCGACGCTGACGGACGAGTTCGGGAATCCCCGTGTGCAGAGCGAACGCCCGGTCGCGCTCGTTCATACCGTTGATCGCCGCCTCCGAGTCCCGGTGGAGCTCGATCCCGAAACGTTCGGCCCAGAACCGGCCCTCTGTGGCCGAGACAGCGTATTGCTGCTTCACGTCGAAGGCGTGGGAGTGGTAGACCACCGCTTCGTCGACATAGGCCTTCTGGAAGCCAAGGCGCAGGGCCTCCGCCGCCCAGATCTGGTCCTCGCCCCAATCCACCTCGGGATAGGGCAGAATCTTCCAGGCTTCCCGGGACATCGCCGAATTGTTGTCGGAGTAGAAGTGCATCGTCATCCCCCAGCTCTGACCGCCGGGGTAGAAGTAGCTCGGCAGGCCGCCGTCGCGATCGATCACGTCGGGCAGCAGCGCGAGGCCGTCGAACATCTCCTGCATGTCGCGGCGAGTGAAAGGGTCATGTTCAGGGTAGGCCTCGTGTCGACCGATCACCCCCGCAATGCGCGGACCCCGCGCGAAGCCGCCGATCAGGGCCGACAGCCAGTGCGCGTCCTTCGGACAGGCATCCTGGGTGATGATCGCGACGTAGTCGCCCTCGGACCGGGCGATCCCAAGATTGCGTGTCCGGCCGTGCTGGAAGTCCGACTTATCGATCGTCTCGACCCGGAACGGGTTGCCGCGCTCGCGGACGCGCTCCGTGGTGCCGTCCGTCGAGCCGCTGTCGATGACAAGCACGTCGTAGGGGAATTCGCAATTCTGGCGGGACAGCGCGTCGAGGACGCGGGTGAAGTCCGAGCCGGCATTGTAGGTCGGGATGAAGACCGTGGCACGGGTGCCTTTCAGCGAGGCGGGCGCGGGAAGCGTCCCGAAGGAGACCGGTGTGAAGCCGTTCTCGCCGAGCCGCTCCAGGAGGGCGCCCTCCAATACGCGGGCGCTGCGTTCCCAGGAGGTTGCCTGCGTGAAGGCGAAGCCCCGCGCCCGTTGCAGGGCTTGGCGATCCCGATCGGCGGCGAGGCTCTCGATCGCATCGGCGATGGCATAGGGCATCGGCCCCGCGAAAGTGACCTCGTCGTTCTTGAAGATTGCCCGGGTGCTCTCGGTGTCGATCTCGATGACCGGAAGGCCGCAGGCCATCATCTCCAGCGGAATCAGCGAGTAGTTCGTCGTCGAGAAGACCACGCCGAGGTCACAGGAGCGGTAGAGCTCGCCGAGCTCCGTCGGCGTCAGGATTCCGTGCTGAACATGCGGGAACGCATCGTCGAACTGCAGGTCCGCCTCGCCGAACAATTCGGCCCGGAAGGGAAATCCGCGCTGCTGCAACAAGGCGAAGGCAGCGAAGCCGAGCGTGACCGCCCGGCGCGGCGTGTAGCGGCGTGCATAGAAGGCGATCCTGAGCGGCCGGTCGGCGAGCGCGGGCAGCGTCTTGCCCGGAAAATACACGTCGTGGTCGGCACAGAGCTCCCAGGCCCGCGCCCAACCGCCGCGCGCCTGCATACGCTCGAGGAGCCAGGTCCCGGCACAGAGATTGGCGAACCCAAAATCGTAGGTGGCCTCGGCGATCAATGCGAGGTCCCCGGTGGCATGAAAATAGGGCTCGAAGTCCTGGATCAGGTAGAAGCGTTCCTTGACGTTCTGCACCTGCGCCACCGGATAGGCCGTCCAGCAATCCGTCGCGATGATCACGTCGGCCGAGATCTGCCGCACGTCGTCCGGCAGGAAGCGGACATGGACGCGCGATCCGATCGGCCGATACCATCGCTGGATCAAGCGTTTAGCCAGTGCCTGATCGGCGAAGTGGCCGGCATTCTGCAGCCAGAGGGTCTGGTGGTGTCCGAAGCGCTCGAGACACTCGACGAGTCGGAAGATTGTCATGTGGCCACCGGCGCCACCCTGCGCGAAGGCGGGCAGGATCCAGTGCACGTCGAGGGCGCCCGGATTGTAGAGGCGGCTGACGGGCGCCACTGGGAGCGGCGGACGACGGGCGATCCGCGGCGTATCCCGCGGCCAGAGCGTCGCTGGCCGGCTGGCGCTGCTCTCGCGATCAGGCAGCCCTGAGACCGGAATCAATCGTTCCCGTCGCTCGGTCATGTAGTTGCGCACCGCGTAGCCCGAGGCGCGCACGACCAGCGTCATGATCCGCTCCAAGGCGTGCGCGAGCGTCAGGTCGACCTGATCCGCCTCCTCCTCGAATCGCTCCAGGGTCGTCAGCGCGTCGGCGAGCCGCGCCAGGCCTGCGGTCCGGTACCAGGCCATCGACCCCGCCGGGTAGTCCGGCTGGATGCCGGCATCGACCGGAAGTCCGAGGACGTCGAGGAAGTCGCTGATCGCGCGGCTATTCTGCTCGGCATTCACGTATTCCCGGATTCGGTAGAAATTGCGCGGATACAGGCAGCCGAGCTTCGGGTCCGCAGCGAAGCGCTCAAGGACCCAGTCGACCAGCGCCTCTGATCCCAGGGTCTGATCGAAGAGGTAATGCCGCCATTCCGCGCCCCAAGGGACGTGGGTGCTGACCTTGGTGTGCAGATGTAGGACGATGTCGAACGCGCGCCAGATGTCCTGGCACCCGACCAGGAAGGGGGCGATGTCGCGGCCCCGGTTCGGCACAACCCGGATCTCGGTGGGCTGCACCACCGAATGCCGGGCCAGGGCGCGGGCGATGAACTGCGCATCGGCCGAGGAGACGGTGGTGAGGACGAGGGTGGCGCTCGTCGGCAGGTTGCGGAAGCCCGGAATTAGCTCCTTGATCAGCTCCGGGTAGAAGCAATGCGCATGGACGCAGAGGCGCATCGCCGGCGCGGCGGCCTGGACGGAGTGGTTTTCCACGTCGACGGAGAGCGACTCGGCGTTGGCCGTTTGGGGGACGGTGCGCTGTACCTGCTCGTGATAGGTGTCGACGAGGCTTTTGCCGCGCGCCCCCTGCCAAACAACCGTCCGGTGATAGAAGTCGGTATCGAAGCCCGAGGCTGGATCCCGGTGCTCGAACTGTCCCATGTGAATGAAGTGCTGCAGCGGATCGATCTTTGCTGCCGCGACGTCCGAGTTGTGGGACACGTAGAAGTCGGCATCGAAGACCGACTGGAAGGTTGCTTCGGCCACCCTAGACGTCGTCGGCCGAGGCGCGGATTGATCGCGCCAGTGGTAGCTCCCGTAGAGTTCGACACAGTGCTCCGCTGGCGTCTTTTGTGTGACGTCGAGGGTCGGATGCGCGGCAACGAAGCCCTGGACGTCGAAGTCATCCGATGGCTTACGCAATTCGGGGCCGCCGTCCAACAGGTAATGGATCAGTGGATTAATACCGAAGTCTTGGACGTCGCGGTAGACACTGAGGTAGAACGGCGTGTCGAAGAAGGGTGACGGATTGAAGCCCATCTTCCAGCCGACGGTATAAAAATGCCGTTCCGCGCTGATATAGCGGCTCAGGCCGTAGCTCTTCCTGTAGAAATTTTTGTTGAACAGGACTGTCTTGCGAATCAAGCGAATATGTCGCTGAAAAGCTCTCCTCTTCCGCAGAAACTTCATGCCGATCCAAACCATGTTATGGAAAGTGAGACGCCTAGGTCCGGGATATGGTCTCGTCGAGAAAACGCCCGGAGACCTTCCCGCATCTGCCGGACCGGACACGGGCCGCCCGTGTTGCGCAGGCCCCCGATCCGAGTATGGCCTGTTAGCACTCGGCCTTTGCCGGCGGCAATGCATCGTGGACCGGGCGCCGTGCCGCTAGGCGAGATTCGCGCACGGTGTTGGTTTCCCGCTAGGCGGCCGACACCATGAGGTTGTTGTCTCGGTCGCTTCTGTCCTGGCGATCGTCGCGGGTCTTCGGTATTCCGACCCGTGTCGGGGTGCGATGGGCTTCCGGAGATCGGCTCCCTGGACCGGGCGGTTCGGTTTCGTGGTCGTCGCTTCTCAGTTCATGGACGTCGAATGAAAGCAATCTACACGGCGCGCGGTGATGGCCTCGGCACCCGGATGCTGTCGGCACTCTATGCCCGCATTCTAGCGCAACATCTCGGCCTGCCCGTAAAGGTGATCTGGTCGCCGCTGGGCGGTGCGAACATCTATGCCGATTACGTGCTGATGCACCCCAGATTCCTGCTCGAGATCTTCGCCGATCGGTCGATGTTCATCGACCCCGACCCCGACCTTTGTGGAGAGATCCTGACGAGCGAAGAGGCCGCGCATATCAGGCTTCGAAGCTTGTATCATTCTCAAAACAAGCTCTCCGGTTTGAGTCGCCAGGAACTGCCTGTTGCCTTGGATGCGTCCGAGGATCTGCTCTACGATTTTCCGGGGCGGCTCATCGACTTCATGTCCACCGAGATCGACCTGGGCAGCGCTCTCGCCGCTGCGTGGCTAAAGGTGAATTGGAGCGCGCCCGTCCGCGACGCCATCGCAACCGTCAGCAGGCGCATCGACCTCCCGACCTGCACCGCAGTTCACGTCCGCCGGGGCGACATTCTCGATGTCGTCAATCGCGGCGACCTGGAGCATCTCGTCAATGACGGGATGATGCAGATCCTGCAGCGCTACACGCCCCTGAGTGCCTTCTACCGGCAGATCGACACGTCAATGCAGTCGGGCGACATCCTGGTCTGCACGGAGGACGAGGATGTGGTGCGTCGATTCGGCGATCGGTATGGACGGTCACGCGTCGCCTCGAGCGTCGGGCTCGATCTGACCGAGAATCAGCGGGCGGCCACCGATCTGCTGCTGCTCTCGAAGGCTCGGCAGATCTTCGCGCCGGCCGTCAGCTACTTCTCGCATTGCGCCGCCGCCGTGAGCGGGGCCCGTCTCACGAACACGGCCTGGGAGCTTGGAGCGAGCATCGACGAGATCCTGGCCTTCGTCGATCGCAGCGATGCCACGCGGGTGCGGCAGATCTCCGCCATCGCCTATGCCGCCGCGAGCCGCCTGGTCGCCGCGCAGGACCCGAGCCTCGCGGGACGCTTCCGGGCCCAGGCTCTGACCTTCGACGAAGGACTGTCCCGCCGCGTGCTGGGCGAGCACGAACCGACGGCTTGAGCCGGTACGCCCTGTCCTCGTCCGCGCCGGCGAGCGGTCCGGTGGGTTCGGGTGCGGCTCACGGTCCTCCGGGCGCGCCCCGTATCTCGGCCGCCCGAACCAGCGCCGTCAGCGCCTGATTGACCGGTGTGGCGAGGCCGGCCGCCTGGCCTTTTCGCAGGATGAACCCGTTGAGATGGGCGATCTCGCTGGGCCTGCCCCGCGCCAGATCCTGGGCGGTGGAGGAGACCTGGTCCGGCATGGTCGCCGCGAGGGCGAGGACCTGGGCCAGGATGTCGGGCGCGACCGCGATGCCCGAGGCTTTCGCGACGGCGACGCATTCGGCTACGAGATCGGACATCATGGCGTCGATGCCGGGTACGGCGAGCAGGCGGCCGTAGGGAAGCTGCGTGATCGCCGAGAGGGCGTTGTAGGCGCAGTTGACGATCAGCTTGCCCCAGAGGGCGTCGAGGGCGCGCTCGGAGACCTCCGTCGGGATGCCGGCGGCGGCGAACAGGGCGGCCACCGCCTCGCTGCGGGGGAACGGACCCATCACCACGTCGCCGCGGCCGTTATGCCGGACGTGGCCGGGTCCCGGCATCCCGGTGGCGACGTAGACGGCCACCGGCACCACCGGCCGGCCGAGCACCGCCTGCAGCCGCTCCGGGTTGTCGACCCCGTTCTGGAAGCTCAGCACCGCCGCGTCCGGCGCCAGGAACGGGGCGATCGCCCGCCCGACCGTCTCGGTGTCGCCGGACTTGACGCAGAACAGGACCAGATCGGCGCCGGCCACCCCCGATGCCTCGGTGGTGGCCCGCAGGGGCACGGCCTGCCGACCGGTCGCGGTCTCCAGGAGAAGGCCGCGCGCCCGGATCGCGTCCACATGGACCGCCCGTCCGACCAGGGTGACGCTCGCCCCGGCGCGCGCCAGCAGCCCGCCATAATAGCACCCGACCGACCCCGCCCCCATCACGGTGACCTTCATCCCGTCGTCTCCCTGCGTTCGATCCGGCCGCGAAGGCTTAAGGGAGGGCGATGCCCGCGGCCAGCGCTCCCCCTGCCCCGTTTCCCACGGCCGGCGCCCGGGCGGCCGTCCTGCCCGCGCGGATGTCGCCAGGACGACGGACAGAACCAGGACGACGGACAGAAGAGGTCGCACCGGGCCGGGCAGCCCGGCCGGAGCAGGCTCGGCCAAAAAAATGGGTTCCGGCAGGAACCCGGCCCGAACGTCCGCGTTACGCGCGTGCGAGGCTCGATGGCTCGCGATGGGCGCCGGCTCACGGGGCCGGTGTCCCTCGTCATCACGTTGCTCAACGGAGGATGTGGTCATGAGGACTTACGATGTGTCGCCCCTGTTCCGGTCTTCGGTCGGTTTCGACCGGCTGTTCGACCTGCTGACCCAGGCCGAGCGGGTGGAGGCTTCCACGGCCTGGCCGCCCTACAACATCGAGAAGGCGGCCGATGACAGCTATCGCATCACCATGGCGGTGGCCGGCTTCACGCCGGATGAGATCGAACTCGTCCAGCACGACACCACCCTGCTGGTCTCGGGCCAGAAGAAGGGCTCGGAGGGCGAGCACCAATACCTGCATCGGGGCATCGCCGCGCGGTCGTTCCGCCAGACCTTCAGCCTGGCCGAGCACGTCACCGTGCTGGGGGCCGCGCTGGAGAACGGCCTGCTCACCGTGACGCTCGAGCGCGCGGTGCCCGAGGCCCTGAAGCCACGCCGCATCGCGATCGGCTCCACGCCGGGCGCCGTCGGACAGGACAATGCGCCCGCCCGGATCGCGGAGACGATGGCCGACGCGGCCGAGGGCGGCCGCCAGGAGATTCCGCGCGTCGGGCGCCCCGAGGCGGCCTGAGCGGGCGCGCGGTCCTGGCGACCAGCCCATCGATCCCGTGCGGATCGGCGGGGTCGCTACACGACACGAATACGACGCGGCGGACGCGGGCCCTCGATTCGCGCCCGCCGATCCCTTGCTCATCCAGCGATGCCTTGCTCACGAGAGAGGAGGATTCCATGCCGCTGTCGGACACCACGATCGAGCGCCTCGGACCGCTCGCCTCGGCCACGCTCCGGGCGACGGCCGTCGATCCCTTCGAGGCCTTCGTCGCGCCGGGCGACGTCTTCCGGCACCCCCGCGAGGTGCTGACCTATCCCGGCCTGTCGCAGGCGGAGAAGCGGGCCGTCCTGGCCTCCTGGGCCTCGGATTCCCGCGCCGTGGATTCCTGCCCGGCCCTGCGCTGCCTCGAAGGGTGCCGGGCCGAGCCGGTGCCCCTCGATGCGGTGCTCGCCGCGCTCCAGGCCCTGGACGGGGTCGCGCCCGCCCCGGCCGATGGCCTCAACTGAGCAGGGAGGTGCGGCATGCCGACCTTCCCTTTGCCGACCTTCCCTTTCGGGAATCGGCCGCGCGGAACCCGGCCGATCCGGATCCGGCGTCGACCGGACGTGCGCCGGTGGGTGGCTGCGCCGGGACGCCAAGCCGATGCGGCGCGCCTCGTCGACGGAATCCTGACGACGGGCCTCTGCGTCGGGCTCGCCGCGCTCCTGCCGACCGCGCAGATGGGGCCGGCGCTCGCGGCCCTTCTCGGTGCGGCCGGCTCCGTCTGGCTTGCCGTGGCGATCTCCGGCGACGCGATGGCCTTCGGTGCCCGGCGCGAGAACGCCTGGGACTCGACGGCCTGGGACATCGCCCTGGTCTCCCTCGCCGCCAGCGTCGGCGTGCGGATGATCGCGCCGCTCGGCCTCTGATCGGACGCGCGAGGCAGCCATGAACGCAGCCACGAATGCAGCCATGAACACACCGATGAACGCTCCCATGAACACGCGCGATCTCGCAGTCCGACCCGGGCCGTCGGAGCCCCGGCGCGCGCTCGTGCCGGGGCGCGCGCCCGTGGCCGATCCCGCGCGCCGCGATCCGGATTGGGAGCGGGCGCTGATCAACCCGGCCGCGGTGTTCGGCACCGTACGGGCCGTGCTCGACCACCCGCGCCTGATGCGCGGCTTCAAACGGGAGGTCCTGCGGCGCTGGGCCTGGGACGAGCACCTCAAGGAGGTGGCGGCCGCCGAGGGCATGGCGGAGGGGGAGCCCTCGCGCCTCGACGAGGTCAGGGCCGCGCTCCTCAGCCTCGACGCGATCTGGCGGCCAAAGCCGTCGGCCCCCGCGGCGGCGATCCCGCTCCTGCGCGAGACGGACGAGCGCCTCGCCGCCTGAGATCCCCCGTCGCAGCCGAGCCAGGGGCAGGTGCCGCTCGGGCCTGTCCGGCCGGCTGCGCGCTCGAACGCGCCCGCCCCGGCCTGCCCTTGCCGCCGGCGAGTGCGAACGAGGCCGCCGGCAGCGCTGTGCGTCGGGTCTCGGGCCGGCAAGCCGGCCGCGAGACGTGAGCGGGTCAGTCGTAGGGATCGTAGGCCGGTCCGTAGCCGTAGCCGACCGGGCGCGGACCGAAGCGGCGGGGGCCGTAGAAGTCCTCGCGCTCGACCACGACGTCGCGGATCACGGGCCGAGGCCGATAGACCACCGGCGGCTCCTCGATCACCTCGCGCAGGATGCGGCGCGGCGGCGCCGGCCGCTCCACGACGACCTCCCGGACGATCTCGCGGGGCGGGAGGACGACGCGCCGTTCCACCACCGTGCGGCGGGTCACCACCGTCTCGGGCGCATCGTCAGCGTCGTAGCCGTAATCGGCGGCCCGGGCGGCCGGAGAACCCAGGAGCGCTCCGGAGAGGAGTCCGGCGGCGGCGAGCCCAGCCAGTGCGATCTGTCTCATGCTCTCGAATCCTTTTCGTCATCGAACAGGGCCGCGCGGGGGCGGCCATGCCCGATAACGCGAAGGGACGGCGTTTGGCCGATTCTCGGCTTGGAATCCGGCGTGGTCAGTCGATGACCTCGACCACGCGGCGGGTGCCCGGCTCGACCAGGACCGGGTGGTCGTTGACGATGGTGTAGTTGTAGCCCTTGAGCGCGAATTCCGCCGGGACGTCGTAGTAGACCACCCCGTCCTCGGGCAGCACCGCGCCGACCCGGACAATGCCCTGGTAGGCGTAGGACGGGCGCCGCTCGGCGCTGGCATAGATCCGGAAGCGCTCGCGCCGGTCGACGCCGAGGATGCCGTTGGCCGTGCCGACGGCGGCGCCGATCGCGCCGCCGACCACCGCCCCGAGGGGCCCGGCCGCCATCTCGCCCCGGGCGGCCCCTTTCTGCGCGCCCTGGACGAGACCCTGCGCCTGGGCCGAGCCGAGACTGGCCAGGACGAGAGCCGAGGCGGCGGCGAGACACTTGAGCATCATGGGGACGGTTCTCCGGTCGAATCTTCGCGCAGGCGGGGCTTGGATGCAGGCAGGGTTCGGGGCATGCCTGCGAGCGGGCAACGCGGGTCGCTGCCTCCGGTGCCGGCCGCAAGGCCGACAAAGGCGGCCCGTGGCACGGCGGACACAGCGGCGTCACGGGCCTCGGTCATGGCTGAATCCAACCGGGTTCGGCGGCGGCGCCCGCGCCTGCCGCGCACCGAGCAAACGGGGAGAGGGACCGATGGCGGCCGTCGAGACGATCGAAGAGCTGGAGCGCATCTACGGAGCCTTCGGCGCCGTCGGCGAATCCTCGACGGCCAAGGTCGCCGACCACATCACCGCCGATTACGGGCGCTTCATCGCGGTCGCGCCCTTCGTCGCCCTGGCGACCGTCGGCCCGGAGGGGCTGGACTGCTCGCCGCGCGGCGATGTCCCGGGATTCGTCCGCGTCGCCGACCCCCGCACCCTCGTCCTGCCGGACCGGCGCGGCAACAACCGGATCGACAGCCTGCGCAACGTCGTGCGCGACCCGCGGGTCGGCCTGATGTTCCTCATCCCGGGCATCGGCAACGCGCTGCGCGTCAACGGCCGGGCCGTGATCGAGGACGATCCGGCCCTTCTCGAGTCCTTCGCGGTCGACGGCAAGGCGCCGCGCACCGCGATGGTGATCACGGTGGGCGAGGTCTATTTCCAGTGCGCCCGGGCGCTGATCCGCTCGGGCCTGTGGCGCTCCGACAGCCAGGTCGAGCCCCGATCCCTGCCGAGCCCCGGCCGGATCCTCGCCGGGCTCAGCGACGGGCGCCTCGGCGGCGAGGCCTACGACGCGGCCTGGGCCGAGCGGGCGCGGCAGACGATGTGGTGAAGGCCGCGGCGTGATCCGTTCGGCGCGGGAATGCGAATTCGCACCGCGCCTGGCCGGCTTGGCGCTGATGATGCATCAGAGCCGCCTCCGTCCCGAAGTCCCCCGGACCCGATGATCGCCCTCCTCTCTCGTTCCTCAGCCGATTCGGCCGACCGCCCTGCCCCGCCCGCGACCGGGACGGCGCGCGGCGCAGGGAGGCCCGCATGAGCGAGCTCGACGGCTGGGCCGAGCGCCGCCGCATCGCCGAGCAGGGGCGCGGGGAGCGGCCCTGGTCCCTCTGGGGGCCGTATCTCAGCGAGCGCCAGTGGGGCACGGTGCGGGAGGATTACAGCCGGGACGGCAATGCCTGGCGCTCGCTGCCGCACGACGAGGCGCGCTCGCGGGCCTATCGCTGGGGCGAGGACGGGCTCGCCGGCCTCTGCGACGAGCGCGGGCAGATGTGCCTCGCCCTCGCCCTGTGGAACGGGCGCGACCACATCCTCAAGGAGCGCCTGTTCGGCCTCGCCAACGAGGAGGGCAATCACGGCGAGGACGTGAAGGAGGTCTACCACTACCTCGACGCGGTCCCGAGCCACGCCTACCTCAAGTTCCTCTACCGCTATCCCCAGGGGGCCTACCCCTACGACGAGCTCGTGCGCGAGGGCCTGCGGCGCGGCCGCGACCAGCCGGAATACGAGATCGAGGAGACCGGGCTGTTCGCCGAGAACCGCTTCTTCGACGTCACCATGGAATACGCCAAGGAGGATGTCGACGACCTCCACGTGGTGATAACGGCGGTCAACCGCGGCCCCGAGCCGGCGGAGCTGCACATCGTCCCGCAGCTCTGGTTTCGCAACACCTGGTCCTGGCGCGAGGAGGCGGCGAAGAACCGCCCCAGCCTCACCCTGTGCGCCGACGGCGGCGTCGCCTGCGATCATCCCCGCCTCGGGTCCTACCGCCTGAACTTCGACGGCTATCCGGACCCGCTCTTCTGCGAGAACGACACCAACCTGCGCCTGCACGGCTGGGAGCCCGACGCCCCCGGGCCGTTCAAGGACGGCCTGCACGCGGCGATCGTCGACGGCGACGACGGCGCCGTGCGGCGCGATGCGGGCACCAAGGTCGGGCTGCACTACGAGCGGCAGCTCGAGCCGGGAGAGACCACCCGGGTCAGCCTGCGGCTCTCGGCCGGACCGCGCCTGCGCCCGGTCGATCGCGAGGGCACCATCGTCCATCGCCGGATCGCGGAGGCCGACGCCTTCTACGATTCCCTCCAGGACGGCATCGGCGACGCCGATTCCCGCGCCATCTACCGGCAGGCCGCCGCCGGCCTGATCTGGTCGAAGCAGCTCTACGCCTACGACGTCCGGCTCTGGCTCAAGGGCGACCCGCTCCAGCCAGTACCGCCCAAGGAGCGCGACGGCGGCCGCAACGTGCACTGGCGCCACTTCGCGGCGGCCGACGTGCTCTCGATGCCGGACAAGTGGGAATATCCCTGGTTCGCCGCCTGGGACCTCGCCTTCCACTGCCTGCCGCTCGCGCTGCTCGACCCGGACTTCGCCAAGAAGCAGCTCCTGCTCCTCACCCGCGAATGGTACATGCATCCGAACGGTCAGCTGCCGGCCTACGAGTGGGAATTCGGCGACGCCAACCCGCCCGTGCATGCCTGGGCGACCTACCGGGTGTTCGAGATCGACCGCGACCGGCGCGGCGGGCGCGGCGACCTCGCCTTCCTGGAGGGCGTCTTCCACAAGCTCCTGATCAACTTCACCTGGTGGGTGAACCGCAAGGACGCGGACGGCCGCAACGTCTTCCAGGGCGGCTTCCTCGGCCTCGACAATGTCGGGGTGTTCGACCGCTCGCGCCCGCCGCCGGGCTTCGGCCGCATCCACCAGGCCGACGGCACCGCCTGGATGGCGATGTACGCCCTCAACATGATGCGCATCGCCCTGGAGCTGGCGCTCCACAACGACGTCTACGAGAGCACCGCCTCGAAGTTCTTCGAGCACTTCCTCCTCATCGCCGAGGCCATGACCGACATGGGCGGCGAGGGCTTCGGCCTCTGGGACGAGGAGGACGAGTTCTATTACGACGAGGTCGACATCCCCGGCGGCGGCATGCTGCCCCTGCGGGTCCGCTCGGTGGTCGGCCTGGTGCCGCTCTTCGCCGTCGAGGTGATCGAGCCCTGGGTGCTCCAGCGCCTGCCCGATTTCGCCCGGCGCCTGAACTGGATCCTGGAGAACCGCCCCCACCTCGCCCGCCTGGTCTCGCGCTGGGACGAGGGCGGCGTGCAGGACCGCAAGCTGCTGTCGCTGCTGCGCGGCCACCGGATGAAGGCGCTGCTGCGCCGGATGCTCGACGAGGCCGAGTTCCTCTCGGCCCACGGCATCCGCTCCCTCTCGAAGGCGCACCGGGACCAGCCCTACGCGCTCAACGAGTTCGGGGCCTCCTTCACCGTGCGCTACGACCCGGCCGATTCCACCTCGAACATGTTCGGCGGCAACTCGAACTGGCGCGGTCCGGTCTGGATGCCGATGAACTACCTCATCATCGAGGCCCTGCGCCGCTTCCACACCTATTACGGCGACGACTTCCTGGTGGAGTACCCCACCGGCTCCGGCGAGCACCTGACCCTGGCCGCCATCGCGGACGCCCTGGAGGACCGGCTGATCGCCCTCTTCGCCAAGGACGCGGAGGGCCGCCGCCCCGTCTTCGGCGACCGCCCGCCGATCCCGCCGGCCCCCGGCGCCGAGGAGGCGCTGCTCTTCCACGAGTTCTTCGACGGCGACACCGGCCGCGGCCTCGGCGCCTCGCACCAGACGGGCTGGACGGCGCTGATCCTGAACCTGCTGCACACCCGTGCCCGCCGGGCCTCCGCGCCGGCGCCCGGCGGCCCGTCCTAGGCGTCGTGCCCGAGGATCGCCAGGATCTCCCGGCGCCGGCGGATCAGGTCGGGATCGTCCCGGTGACGCGGATAGGGCGCGTCGTTGGCGATGTCGGCGCGGATGCGCGCCGGGCGGTCGCTGAGGACGATGACCCGCTGGGTGAGCACCAGCGCCTCCTCCACGTCGTGGGTGACGAGGATGGCGGTCAGCCCGGTCTCCTGCCAGAGGCGGACGAGCTCGCCCTGCAGGGTCAGGCGGGTCAGGGCGTCGAGCTTGCCCAGGGGTTCGTCGAGGAGGAGCAGGCGCGGATCGTTGACCAGTGCCCGGGCCAGTGCGGTGCGCTGGGCCATCCCGCCGGAGAGCTGGTGCGGATAGGCCTCGGCGAAGCCCGAAAGGCCGACCCGCTCCAGCGCGGCATCGACCCGGTGGCGGTTGTGGCGCAGCAAGCCGCGCGCCTCGAGGCCGAGCGACACGTTCCCCCGCACCGTCCGCCAGGGATAGAGCGTCGGGTCCTGGAAGACGAGGAGCCGGCTCGGATCGGGGCCGGCGATGGCCGCGCCGTCGAGGTCGAGGCGCCCGGCATCGGGCGGTTCGAGGCCGGCCGCGAGGCGCAGCAGGGTCGACTTCCCGCAGCCCGAGGGTCCCAGCAGTGCGACGAAGGCGCCGGGCTCGATCGTGAGGTCGATCCGGTCGAGGACGGGCAGCGGCGCGCCCTTGATCAGGAAGGCGTGGGAGACGGTGCGGATGTCGAGCGCCGCGCCGCGGGGCGTCACGGGCGCGAGCGGGGCGGCTACCATTGGACGAGGCCTTTCTGCCAGGACAGCACCCGGTCGCGCAGGCGGAACAGCAGGGTGATCAGGCTGGAGCACATCAGCGCCATGGCGATGAGCGCGGCGTACATGTTGGCGTAGGCCGCCCAGCCCTGCGCCCATTGCAGGTACCAGCCGAGGCCGGACTTCACGCCGAGCATCTCGGCCACCACCAGCACGGCGAAGGAGGCGCCGAGCCCCATGAACAGCCCGACGAAGACGTGCGGCAGGGCCGCCGGGATCGCCACCTTGCGGATCAGGAAGCTCTGCGACGCCCCGAGGGTGCGGGCGACGTCGTAGTAGGATCTGTTGGCCGCCGCGATCCCCGACCAGGTCAGGACCGTGACCGGAAAGCCCGTGGCCAGCGCCACTAGGAAGGTCGAGGCCGACCAGGACGAGGGAAACACGAAGAAGGCCAGGGGCAGCCAGGCGGTGGCCGGCAGCGGGCCGACGAAGCGCAGGACGGGATGCACCCAGTAGCCGGCCCTGCGCGACCATCCCACCGCGACGCCGAGGCCGAATCCCGCCAGCGCCCCGAGCACGTAGCCCCCGGCCAGGAGCTTCAGGGAGGCCAGGATGCTCCCGCCGAGCTTCGGCCCATCCTCGAGGAAGACCTCGAGGATGGCCTGGGGCGGCGGGAAGAACGGCATCGGCAGGAGGGCGTACTTCGCCGTGACCAGCTCCCAGGCGATCAGGCCGAGGCCGAGCACGAGGAGCCACGGCCCCCAATGTCCGAGGCGTGCGCCGGGGTGCCCGAGCCGGGTCCGGACGAGACCGGCCAGGATCAGGAGGCCGCCGAGGGCCGCGGCGCCCTGGGCGAAGACCGCCGTATAGGGAAAGTCCCCGTCCTCGGGCAGGCCGAGGCTGACCGCCGCGACGCTCAGCCAGGCGGCCCCGGCGGCGACCAGGCTCCACCCGATCGCACCGGTGCGGCGCAGGCCCGCGGCCGCATCGCCGATGCGCGGCCGGGCCGGATTCTTCGCAGCGCCCCGCGCGGCGGCTGGCCCGGCGGAGTCGCGTCGCGGCAGGGCGTTCGAGAGGGCGCTCGTCATGCTCGCGCCCCTCAGCTCAGCACGTCGGCATAGACGCGATCGGCGAACTTCGCCGTGTCGGTGCTGCGGCGCAGGACGTTCACGCGCTTCAGCTCGTCGCCGTAGAGGGCGATCTCCTGCTTCAGCGTGGCGCCCACCGGGGCATGGCCGTGGGTGTGGCTGCGCAGCATCGCCGCGAGGTCCGCCACGGAGCCCTTGCCGCCGTAATTCGAGAAAACGCGGGCGGCCTCCTCCGGATCGGCATGGACCCGATGGCCGCCGGCCAGCACCGCACGGGTGAGCGCGGTGGCGACGGCCCGGTCGTTGCGGATCAGGCTGCCGCGCAGGGCCACGACGCAGCAGGAGCGGTTGGCGTAGATCCCGGTCAGGTTGGTGGCGACCTCCGTGAGGCGGGAATCCTTGAGCCAGATCCAGGTGCGCGGATCGGAATCGGCCAGCGCCTGGGCCTCGCCCTTCTCCACCGCGAGGTTGAGGAGGTCGGAGGGGTAGGGCCGCCACTCGACCTCGCGCTCCGGGTCGATCCCTGCATCGGCGAGCAACAGCGCGAAGAAGTTCTTGGCCGGGCTCGCGTGATCGCTGATCGCGATGGTCTTGCCCTTCAGGGAGGCGACGTCGCTGATGCCGGCGGACTTGGCGCCGAGCAGGCGCAGGCAGCCGCCATGCAGGCCGGCGGTGATCTTCACGTCGAAGCCCTGTTCCAGGGGCTTGAGCCAGCGCAGAGCCATGCCGATGCCGGCATCGGCCTTCCCGGTGGCGATGGCCTCCAGCAGCGCCTCGGTCGAGCCGCCGAAATTGATGAATTCCACGTCGAGGCCGTGCGCGGCGAAGATCCCGCTCTCCTTGGCGACCGGCGCGGAGGCCGTGCAGATCGCGTTGGCGTTCCAGGCCAGCTTGATCGGCCGCAGCGGACCGGTCGCGGCGCCGGTCTCGGCCGCGGCCCGGCACAGCGGTCCCGGATCGAAGGGCAGGCTGGGACCGGGTCCCCAGGCTCGCCCCGCGCCGGAGGCGAGGCCCAAGGGCAGGGCCGCCGCGACCGAAGCGCCGGCGCGCAGGAGGCGGCGCCGGGACAGGAGGGCATGCGTCATCGTCGTCTCCGAGGCTCGCGGGAGCCCGATCCGTCAGGTTGGTCGGTAGGTCGGTCTGGGGGGGCGTCAGCCGATGGGCTGGCTCAGGTAGGCCACCATCATCTCGGCGACGGCCCGGTCGGCGTAGTCCGATTCGCTCTCGCGCCAGGCGACGGGAAAGGCCTCGACGACCCGGCGGCCGGCCAGAAGCGCGGAGAGTTCGTCGGGCAGGAGCCCGTTCTCGAGTGCCGCGGCGACGGCGGCCCGGCCGTAACTGCGCCGGGCTTCGCGCGATCCGAGCAGGAGCGCGGGGCCGGCCGGCCCGGCCGGCTCAAAGGCTGTGGTGTGAAAGCTCATGGTCGTCGTCCCTGCCGAAATGTCTGCCTCTCTCCGTCGCGTCGGTGTCTACGCGGCGGCAACAGAGGGCGGGACGGCGGGATTGATGAAGCGGCTGGGTCATCGGATCGTCTCTGGTCGGCGGCGTGTGGGGACCGCCGATCGTCTTGAAAATAGCCGCGCTGGACGGGAATGTGCTTCCAAAGATCTGCCGGAACGGAGAGCGGCGTCGCACCGAGGGGCGATTCGACGAAAGGCTCAGGCGGCCAGGCGATCGCCCAGCCGGTCGGCCACCGCGCGGGCCAGGGGGCGGGCCGCGTCGCGAATGTCCGGCACCGCGATGCATTCCCAGATCACGCCGCGCAGCATCGGCCCGAAGGCCCAGACCGGGGCGTCGGTCGGCTGGCCGGCGACCCTGCCGTCGGGGCCGGCCGCGATCCCGAGGCCGAACGGACCGGGCCGGACGAGGCCGCGGGCCAGCAGGTTGCGGATCAGCGGGTCGCCGGTCTCGGCGAGCCGGCTGAAGCCGGTGGCGTCGAGGATGCCCTGGGCCTCGATCCGCTCGCGGCCGTCGGTGCCGCGCGGGCGGATCGTCACCAGCGCCCGGTCCGGCGCGTCGTCGATGGCGAGGATCCGCGCCGCCCGGACGACGAGGCTCCCCCGCCGGATCTCGTCCGCGATGGCCTCCGCCGCCGGGGGCGCCGTGCGGTGGCGGTGCACGTCCCAGTAGGGGCGGACGTGGCGCAGGATCCGGGCCTGCTCGGCCCGCGGCAGCCCGGTCCAGAGGGAATCGGTGATCGGGCGCAGGGCGTCGATGACCCCGCGCCAGTCGGCGCCGGCTTCCCGGGCCGCCGCGACCTCGCGCCGGACGGCGGCGAAGAGCTGTCGCGCCGAGGCGCGGATCTCGGGGCTGAAATCAGGACGCCGGCCGACCGGGACGGCGGCGTGGGGCTTCGGCAGCAGACCCCGGCGGGACACGGCCACGACCCGGCCGGCGAAGCCCTCGCGGCGCAGGGCCGCCACCGAATCCATCATGGTCAGGCCGGTGCCGACCACCAGCACGTCGCCCCCCGGATCCAGGGCGCCGAACGCCTCCGGGCGCCACGGATCGAGCCGGTGCCGGCTCCGCGCGATTTCGGGACCTGGCAGGTTGCCCATGGCCAGGACGAGGCCGGCGACCCGCCGGGGCGGAACGCCTTCCCCGTGCAGGACGAAGCCCTCCGGCACCGGCTCCACATCGACGATCGCGGCCCTGTCCGCGACGAGGCGGTCGCCCGCCCCTTCCGCCAGCCGGGTCCAGCGCTCGGACAGGTAGCGGCCGTACAGCCCCCGCGACGCGAAGGTGCCGGCCTCGGTCTCGCGCAGGCCCATGCGCTCGGTGGGGTCGAGCTCGGCCCGGACCAGCCAGTCCGAGAAGGCCCCGGCTTGCTCCGGGTCGGCGCTCATCTGCGTCGCCCGCAGGTTGAGAAGATGGTCCGGGTTGAGGGTCGAATAGGCCAGCCCGAGGCCGAAGGCATGGCCCCGCTCGCAGAGCAATACGGCGCGGTCGGGCGGCAGGACGCGCAGCAGCTGCTCCGCCGCCATCATGCCGCTGAAGCCGCCGCCGATGACCGCGATGGGCAGCGTCCGGGACGTCGGTCTCATCGTCATGGCTCCCGCAGCGTCGCATCCTTGCCCGGCTCATACGGACGTTCTTTTTAGAGAACAAGCGGCGAGGCCAGCGGGTGAGATGCGAAAGCTGTGGCGGAGTTCGAAGCGCAGTTCTCGCCAAAAAACCCGATCTGCGTGAAACCTTCTCGATCGGCTCGGTTTCTCGAAAGGCTTTCCTCCGAACGCGCGTTCTGAAAAACGAACGTTCTCGTTGACTCACGGCGGCGGGAACGGGACGATGGAGACGTCGCACGGCCCTTCGAACGAGCCGGCGAGATCCCGCTCCGGCGGCCCCCGAAACGTCGAGAGCACACACCCGCCCGATGCCGCCCGTTTCCACCCCGCCCGCGTCCGTCGCCGGCCTCGCCGCGCGCTTCGCCGCGCGGGCGGAAGACCACGACCGCGCCGGGCGTTTCGCGCACGAGAACATCGCCGACCTGCGGAAGGCCGGGCTCCTCGGCCTGACCGTGCCGGAGCGGCTGGGCGGCGCCGGGGCCGGCCTCGAACGGGCCGCGGCGACGATCGGAGCCCTCGCGCAGGGCGACCCGTCGACGGCCCTGGTGCTGGCGATGCACCTCATCCAGCAGGCGCTGATCGCCCGCGCCGGATCGTGGCCCACCGGCCTCGCGGACCGGGTCGGGCGGGCCGCCGTCGCGGAGGGCGCCCTGATCAACGCCCTGCGGGTCGAGCCGGATCTCGGGACGCCGGCGCGGGGCGGCATCCCGTCGACGGTGGCGCGGGAGACCGCCGACGGCTGGCGTGTCACGGGCCGCAAGATCTACTCCACCGGCAGCCCCGCCCTCGCCTACGGGCTCGTCTTCGCCCGAACGGAGGACGCCGCGCCGCGCATCGGCAACATCCTGGTGCCGATGGATGCGCCGGGTGTGCGCGTGGTCGAGAGCTGGGACCATCTCGGCCTGCGCGCCAGCGGCAGCCACGACGTGATCCTGGAGGATGTCCGGGTGCCGCACGACCATGCGGTGGACCTGCGCGCGCCGGAAGGCTGGCGGGCCCCCGATCCGGACCAGCAGGCCTGGAACGCGGTGCTGATCGCCGCCCTCTACGACGGCGTCGCGCGGGCGGCCCAGGATTGGCTCGTCGCCTTCGCCACCGCACGCCGTCCGGCGAGCCTCGGCGACAGCCTCGCCGCCCTACCCCGCTTCCAGGAGGCGGTCGGCGAGAATGCGCGGCTCCTGTCGCTCGGCGCCCGACTCGTCCGCGGGATCGCCGCGGAGGTGGATCGCGGTTCCACGCCCGCACCGCAGGAATCCGGCTTCCTCAAGCTCACCGTGACCGAGAACGCCATCGCGGTGGTGCAGCGCGCGGTGGAACTCTCCGGCAATCCCGGCCTGTCCCGCGCCAACCCGCTGGAGCGCCACCTGCGCGACGTCCTGTGCGGGCGCATCCACTGGCCCCAGGGCGATGCCGTGCGCACGGCCGCCGGCCGGGCCGCGCTCTCCCGCTGACTACGACCTTCACGCCTCCGCCCCACGCCGCAAGGAGATTCCATGAGCTTCCTCAGCCCGGACGCCGTCGAGTTCATCGGCTTCGCCGCCCCGCGCCACCAGTCCGAGATCCACGCGCCCGCGGGTCCGGCCATCGACCGGGACTACCTGCGACTGCTCGCCCAGGCGCATGAATGGGGCGGGTTCGACCGCATCCTCCTGGCGTTCTACGCCACCGCGCCCGACGCGATCCTGCTCTCGGCGCAGATCGCGGCTGTGACCGAGCGCATCGGCCTGATGATCGCCCACCGCACGGGCTTCACCGCCCCGACCGTGGCCGCGCGCCAGTTCGCGACCCTCGACCAGCTCACCGGCGGCCGCGTCGCCATCCACGCGATCAGCGGCGGCGACGACCGCGAACTGGCCCAGGACGGCGACCACCTGACAAAGGACGAACGCTACGCCCGCACCGACGAGTTCCTGACGGTCGCCCGCCAGGTCTGGACCGCCGCGAGCCCCTTCGACTTCGCCGGCGCGCATTACCGGGTCGCGGGCGGCTTCTCCGCGGTGAAGCCGGTCGATCCGCGCGGCATCCCGGTCTATTTCGGCGGCGCCTCCCCGGCCGCCATCGCGGTGGCGGGCCGCCACGCCGACACCTACGCCCTCTGGGGCGAGAGCCTGGACCAGGTCCGCGAGGCGATTCGGAAGGTCCGCGCCGCGGCCGCGCCGCACGGGCGCTCTCCGCGCTTCAGCCTGTCGTTCCGGCCGATCCTGGCGGCGACGGAGGAGGCCGCCTGGGCGCGGGCGGAGGACATCCTGGCCCGGACCCGCGCCACCCGCGCCGCGCAGGGGCTCGGCCCGGCGGCGGCCCCGGAGAACGAGGGCTCGCGCCGGCTGCTGGCGGCGGCGGCGCAGGGCAACCGCCTCGACACAAGGCTCTACACCGCCATCGCCCGGGAGACCGGGGCGTCGGGCAATTCCACCGCCCTCGTGGGCACGCCCGAGCAGGTCGCCGAGGCGCTGCTGGCCTATCACGACCTCGGGGTGCGCACCTTCCTGATCCGGGGCTTCGACCCGCTGGAGGACGCCCTCGCGTATGGCCGCGACCTCATCCCGGCCTTCCGCCGGCTGCTGGCCCGGCGCGGCGCCCAGGCGGAGGCGGCGTGATGCGGCGCGTCCTTGCGGTTCTCGCGCTTCTGGCCCCGACCCTCTTGACCCTCGCGGGGCTCGCCCGTGCCGACGAGCCGGTGTTGCGCGTCGGCGACCAGCGCGGCAACGCCCGCGCGCTGATGGAGGCGGCCGGCGTATTGGCCGACCTGCCCTACCGCCTCGACTGGAGCGAGTTTCCCGCCGCGGCGCCGCTTCTCGAAGCGCTGAATGCCGGGGCGATCGACGCCGGCGGGGTCGGCGACGCACCCTTCACCTTCGCGGCCGCCGCCGGGGTGCCGGTGAAGGCGTTCCTGGCCTTCCGCAACCGGCAGGACGGCCTCGCCATCCTGGTGGCGAAGGATTCGCCGATCCGGTCCGTGGCCGAGCTGAAGGGGAAAAGCATCGCCACCAACCGCGGCTCCATCGGCCATCAGGTCGTGCTCGCGGCCCTCGAGGAGGCGGGCCTGCCGGCGAGCGCCGTGACCCTGCGCTTCCTGCCGCCCGCGGATGCCAAGATCGCGCTCGCCAGCGGCAGCGTCGATGCCTGGGCGACCTGGGAGCCCTACACCTCCACCGCCGAGCTCGCCGGCCTCGCCCGGGTGGTCCGTGACGGCAACGGCATCACCCCGGGCCTGAGCTTCGCGGTGGCGAGCGACGCCGCCCTGAAGACCAAGCGGGCGCAACTCGCCGATTTCGGCCGGCGCCTCGTGGCGGCCCGCGACTGGGCCCTGAAGGACCCCGCCCCCTACGCGGCCGTCTGGTCGAAGCTCATCGGCCTGCCCGAGGCGGTGCCCCTGCGCTGGTTCTCCCGCGCCCAGTACCGGGCCGTGCCCATCGACGAGGCGGTCGTCGCCGACGAGCAGCGCAACATCGACCTCTACGTCCGCTCCGGGCTGATCCCGCAGGCCCGGGCGCCGAAGGCCGAAGCGATCCTCGATCGCAGCTTCGAACCGGCCGCCGCTGCGGTACGATGAGCCGCGACCCCCAGCGCGAGAGGCGAGCCATGCACGGCGACCACGACCACGACCACGGCGATCACCACCACCACCACGACGACCCCGCGCACGCCTCCCCGGCCGAGCGCTGGAAGCACGACGGCGTGCGGGTGATCCCGGGCGACGCGCTCGATGCCAACACCGCCCAGACGCCGGGCATGTTCCGGCAGGCGGCGATCAACCATGCCCGGGTCGGCGCCCAGAAGATCTGGGCCGGCACCGTGGCGATCGCCCCCGACGCCAAGACCGGCGTCCACCACCACGGCGCCCTGGAGAGCGTGATCTACGTGGTCTCGGGCCGCGCCCGGATGCGCTGGGGCGACAAGCTCGAATACGTGGCCGAGGCCGGCCCCGGCGACTTCATCTTCGTGCCGCCCTACGTGCCGCACCAGGAGATCAACGCCGATCCGGACCAGCCCCTGAACTGCGTCCTGGTCCGCTCCGACAACGAGGCGGTGGTGGTCAACATCACCGATGTCGAGCCCGTCGAGCGGCCCGAGACCGTCCACTGGGTCGATCCGATCCACAAGCATCCCGAAACCTGAAGAGACGCCATGATCCATCGCCGCCACGCGCTGCGCGCCGCCGCCGCCGCGCTCAGCCTCCTCGCCCTCGCGCCCGGCGCCGGCCGCGCGGCCGACGCGGACAAGCTCCGCATCGGCTTCCAGAAATCCTCGGCGCTGATCGCCCTCCTCAAGGAGGATTCCGCGCTGGAGAAGGCCCTGGCCCCGCTGAACGTCACCGTCTCGTGGCACGAGTTCACCAGCGGCCTGCCGATCATGGAAGCCCTCAATGCCGGGCAGATCGACGTCTCGGCGGATGTCGCCGACACCGTGCCGATCTTCGCCCAGGCCGCCCAGGCGCGGATCGCCTACATCGCGCAGGAGGCCCCCTCGCCGAGCGCGCAGGCGATCCTGGTCGCCGCCGATTCGCCGATCCGGTCGGTGGCCGACCTGAAGGGCCGCAAGGTCGCGGTCACCAAGGGGGCCGGCAGCCACTACCTGCTGCTGGCCGCCCTCGCGGCCGAGACGCTCCCCTTCAAGGCGATCCACCCCGCCTACCTGACGCCGTCGGACGGGCGCGCGGCGCTCGCCAGCGGCAGCGTCGAGGCCTGGGTCGCCTGGGACCCGTTCCTGTCGGCGGCCGAGCAGCAGACCGGCGCCCGCATCCTCCGGGACGGCACCGGCCTGTCCCAGTACAAGCGCTATTACCTCGCCGGCGCCGACTACGCGACGCGGCGCGCCGACGTGCTCGCGCTCCTGTTCGGCAAGCTGCGCGAGACGGGGGCCTGGGTGAAGGCCGAGCCGGAGGCCGCCGCCGCCCGCCTCGGCGCCCTGTGGAAGCTCGACCCCGCCATCGTCCGGCAGGCGAATGCCCGGCGCAGCTACCGGGTCGAGCCCGTGACCCGCGCCGCCCTCGCCGAGCAGCAGACCATCGCGGACGCCTTCCGCACCGAGGGCCTGCTGCCCCGCGCCGTCGACGCCGCCGCCCTGCCGATCTGGGTGCCGCCGGGCCTCTGACCCGGCTCCGGCCTCGGACGCCCCGTCGGGACATCCGGGGCCGGACCGGGCGGCTCAGCGGAGGCCGCCGCTGGCCGTGATGTTCTCGCCGGTGAGCCAGCGCGCGTCGTCCGAGGCCAGGAAGGCGACCACGTCGGCGATGTCGCCCGGGTGTCCGGCGCGGCCGAGCGGCGTCTGGGCGATGAGCCCGGTCTCCATCTCCGAGCCGGCGACGCCGGCGCTCTGCGTGCCCTCGGTCGTCACGTAGCCCGGGCTGACCGTGTTGACGCGGATGCGGCGGGGGGCGAGCTCGTTGGCGAGGACCCCCGAGATCGCGTTCACCGCGCCCTTGGTCCCGCTATAGACCGCGGCGGCCGGCGTGCTGACATGGGTGATGGCCGAGGAGATGTTGACGATGCTCCCGCCCTCCCCGAGGTGCTTGGCCGCCGCCTGGGAGGCGAGCAGGACACCGAGCACGTTGACGTCGAAGAGCCGGTGGTAATGCGCCTCCGTGACCTCCTCGATCGTGGCGAATTCGTAGACGCCGGAATTGTTGACCAGCACGTCGAGCCGGCCGAACTGCGCGACCGCCGCCTCGATCAGGGCCTGCGCCTCCGCCGTCTTGGAGACGTCCGCCCGGACCGCGATCGCCCGGCCCCCTTCGGCGGTGATCGCCGAGACCACGGCGTCCGCCCCCGCCTGGCTCGAGGCGTAGTTGACCACCACCGCCGCGCCGTCCCGCGCCAGCGCCTTGGCGATCCCCGCGCCGATCCCCTTCGATGCGCCGGTCACGACCGCGACCTTGCCCTGAAGCTTCGACATCTCTGCATCCTTCCGACATGGGCCGGTGCCGATGCGGCACCCGGCGTCCCACAGTTCGGAAGTTCGGAACTACCGAAGTGTGGGTCAAGGGTCCATATGTCGAAAACATGAGACCGCTGTTCCACCCCGCCCTCGAGGACCTGCAGACGCGTGCGATCCTGCACGCGCTGGCCGACCCGGATCGGGCCGCGATCTTCGCCAACATCATGCGCGCGGGGTGCGTGGAGGCCTGCTCGGCGCTCTCGGCGGTCGGTGACCGGGTGATTCCGAAATCCTCGCTCTCCAACCACTTCAAGGTGCTGCGCGAGGCCGGGCTGATCCGCAGCGAGCGCCGCGGCGTCGAGATGCGCAACCACTCGCGCTGGGCGGAGGTGGAGTCGCGCTTCCCGGGCCTGCTCCCGGCGATCCTGAACGCCTATGCGGGCGAGTGTGCGCGGGTCGCGGATGGGGCGGCGGCGGAGCCGTAGGCGAACGCGAGGCACTGGGCGCGTCTCGCCGCCGGGCACGGGTTCCCTCCCCCGCCGGAAGAGCGAGCGCCGTTGCGTCTCGGCGCAGCCCGACTCGCTCATCGGACATCGCCGTCGATGACAGCGGAGGAAGCAACGGATTCCGGTATCGCGCGCAGCGCGGGTCCCCTCTCCTTCCAGGAGAGGGAGCGCCGTCGCGTCTCGGGTCGTGCGTCGGCGACCTTCCGGTTCGGGATGCGGGCAGAGCCGCCCCGCTCCCATCGCCTCGCGATACGGTGCACCCGGTCCGGTCTCCGGTGGATTCGCGCCGTCGTTCCGACGCGCCGACCGGAGCCGCCGACGGCGTCAGGCTCGGCACCACCCGCGTGTCCGGATCCCGGGCTCCGCTGCTCGGCGCCGGGATGACGCGGTGCCGCGCGTCGAGGACGGCGGAATTCCCCCAGCCGAAACCCGTCACGCCGCGGCCGCGAGCGCCTTCTGGAACTCCGCCTCGGGCAGGAGCGCCCCGCCGGTCGTCCACACCACCTGGGTGGCGCCGCGCAGGTCCGGCAGGGCCGCCAGGGTCGGGCTGACGGCCGCGAAGGCGGCGGCGGCCGAGGGTTCGAGGCGCAGGGCCGCCCGCTGCCAGAGGTCGCGCACCCCGGCGAAGAGCGCGTCGTCCGCCACCGTGACGACAGCCGCGATGAGCGGGCCGACCGTGCCGGCGACGAGGAGCGAGGCGCTCGACACCGCGAGGCCGTCGGCGGCGGTGCGGTTGTCGAGGCCGATATCGTAGACGCTGACCGGCCGGTCGAGCCCGGCGGCGAGCTGCACCAGCATGCAGGGCGCGGCGACGGGCTCGACGAAGACGCAGTGGACGGCGTCGCCGAACAGGAGCTTCAGCCCCAGGGTGACGCCCCCAGGCGCGCCCCCGACCCCGCAGGGCAGGTAGACCACCAGGGGATGCGCGGCATCGACCCGGATCCCGGCCGCCGCCAGCTGGCGCTGCAGGTCGAAGGCCGCGGCGGCATAGCCGAGGAACAGGTCGACCGAACTCTCGTCGTCGACGAAATGCGCGTCCGCCCGGCCCGCGAAGGCGTCCCGCGCCGCCGCGACCGCGCTGCCGTAATCGCCGGCATGCTCGACCACCCGGGCGCCGATGTCGCGCAGGCGCTGCTTCTTCCAGGCCTTGGCATCGTGGGACATGTGGACCTCGACCCGGAAGCCGAGGGCGCGCGCCATGACCCCGACGCTGAAGCCGAGATTGCCGGTGCTGCCCACCGCGACCGTGTAGGCCCCCAAGGCGGCCCGGATCTCCGGCTCGGTCAGGCGCGCGTAGGAGTCGCCGTCCCGCAGCCAGCCCTGCGCGAGCGCCAGGCGCTCGGCGGTGACCAGCACCTCGTAGACGCCGCCGCGCGCCTTGATGCAGCCCGTCACCGGCAGGTCATGGTCGGCCTTGACCCAGACCGCCGGACCGTCGCCGCCGCGGACATGGGCCGCGACCTCCGGGGCCAGCGGCAGCAGCGGCGAATCGATCCGTCCGGTCTCCAGTTCGGGGAACAGGGCCGCCAGCAGCGGATCGAACCGGCGCCAGCGCGCCTCCGCCGCGCGCACCTCGGCGAGGCCGTAGGCGAGGCCGGGCAGGACCTCGCCGGCCGGGCGGCTCCCCGGGTTGCGCCAGACCGTCGGACGCCCCGCGCGCACGGCCTCCGGAATCCCCTGCGGCTGATCGGACATGGGCGTGACCCTTTTTCCTGGACTGATCGGGCGGACGTCGCGCGTCTCCGTGACCGCCGCCTTCGTATATCCCATGGGCGGCGCGGGTCCCGTTTCCTTCCAGGAGAGGGAGCACCGTTGCGTCTCGGGTCGCACGTCGGCGACCTTCCGGTTCGGGATGCGGGCAGAGCCGCCTCCGCCTCGATCTCCTCCCGACGCGCTGCAGCCGGTCTGATTGCCGATGAAGCCGCGGCGTCCGACCGCGCCAGGTTCGGCGCAACCAGCGGATCGGGATCTCGCGCTCCGCTGCGCGGCTCCGGGATGAGGGCGTGCCGCGCGTGGGGGTCCGGCGCGACCCTCCACCGAACGCCCCCCGTCGACGCCCCGCTCAGAGGTCGAGCGGGGCATTGTCGACCACCTCCTTCATCACGAAGAAGGTCCGGGTCTGGCGGACCCCCGGCAGGGCGATCAGCGTCGCGCTGTGGAGGCGGTTGAAATCCGCCATGTCGGAGACGCGGATCTTGAGGAAGTAGTCGAAATCGCCGGCCACGAGGTGGCAGTCGAGCACCATCGGCATGGCCCGGGCCGCGGCCTCGAAGGCGGCGAAGCTCTCCGGCGTCGAGCGGTCCAGCACCACGCCGACCATGACCAGGGAGCCGCGCCCGACCTTCTCCGGCGCGATCTGCGCCCGCACGCCCCGGACGTAGCCCTCGTCGAACAGGCGCTGGATGCGCCGGTGGCAGGTGGCCGCGCTGGTGTTCACCCGCTTGGCGATCTCGGCATTGCCCATGCGCCCGTCGGCCTGGAGCAAGCGCAGGATCTTCAGGTCCATGCGGTCCAGCCCAGCGTCCATGAAAGATCCTTTCGCGAGAGGGAGCAGAGACGCAAGGAATGTGCGCCGATACGGCCTGCCGGCTCCACTCTGCAAAATCCGAGCCCTGATTTCGAGAGCACCTTTCGCGAAGTGTTTGCTAGCTTTTCCGGGCTGACCACGAAGGATTCCGCCCATGCTGTCGAAATTCGAGCGCTACCCCCTCACCTTCGGCCCGACCCCGATCGAGCACCTGCCCCGCCTCACCGCCCATCTGGGCGGCGACGTGCTGATCTACGCCAAGCGCGAGGACTGCAATTCCGGCCTGGCCTATGGCGGCAACAAGCTGCGCAAGCTCGAATACATCGTGCCCGACGCCATCGCGAGCGGGGCCGACACCCTGGTGACCATCGGCGGCGTCCAGTCCAACCACACCCGCATGGTGGCGGCGGTGGCGGCCAAGATCGGCATGAAGTGCCGGCTGATCCAGGAAGCCTGGGTGCCGCACGAGGACGCCGTCTACGACCGCGTCGGCAACATCATGCTGTCGCGCATCATGGGCGCGGAGACGCAGCTCGTGGATGACGGCTTCGACATCGGCATCCGCGAGAGCTGGACCAAGGCCCTCGAGGACGTGAAGGCCAAGGGCGGCAAGCCCTACGCGATCCCCGCCGGTGCCTCGGTGCACAAGTTCGGCGGCCTCGGCTTCGTCGGCTTCGCCGAGGAGGTCCGCGCCCAGGAGGCCGCGATGGGCCTCCACTTCGACTACATCGTGGTCTGCACCGTCACCGGCTCGACCCATGCCGGGATGGTGGTGGGCTTCGCCGCCGACGGGCGCGCCCGCAACGTCATCGGCATCGACGCCTCCTGCACCCCGGCCCAGACCAAGGCGCAGGTGCTGGAGATCGCCCGCAACACCGCCGAGCTCATCGGCGCCCCGGCCATCGCCGCCGACGACATCGTGCTCAACGAGGACTACGCCTACCCGGTCTACGGCGTGCCCTCGAAGGAGACCGTCGAGGCCATCCGCCTCTCGGCCCGGCTGGAGGGCATGATCACCGACCCCGTCTACGAGGGGAAGTCGATGCAGGGCATGATCGACCTCGTGCGGAAGGGCTTCTTCCCCAAGGGTTCGAAGGTGCTCTACGCCCATCTGGGCGGCGCCCCGGCGCTCAACGGCTACAGCTATACCTTCCGCAACGGCTGAGTTGCTGGGCCGGTCCGGGGGCTGACACGTCTCCTCCGGTTGAAAGGCGAGCGCTTTCCTTCGGCGCCGCCGCGCGACATGGTTCGACCGCGAAGGCCGAACCTGCGCGCGGCCAGCCACGACGCGCCCTGCCGGAAGAACCCCCATGCCGGAATCCCTGTCGGATCGCGACGCCCTGACCCCGTTCGAGGCCCTCCTCGGCGCCGGCGGTGTCCTCACGGACCCGGCCCTGACGGGGCGCTACACCCGGGACCAGCGCGACCTGATGCAGGGCGAGACGCCCGCGGTGCTGCGCCCGCGCAGCGTCGAGGCGGTCCAGGGCATCGTCGGGCTCGCCCGGACCCACGGCTTCGGCCTCGTGCCCCAGGGCGGCAACACGGGCTATGTCGGCGGGGCGACGCCGGAGCCCGGCCGGCGCCAGCTCGTGGTCAGCCTGGAGCGGATGACCCGCATCCGCGGGGTCGACCCCCTGAACTTCACCCTCTCCTGCGATGCCGGGACCATCCTGGCCGACGCCCAGACGGCGGCCGAGGCGGAGGGGCTGTTCCTGCCGCTGAGCCTCGGCTCCGAAGGCAGCTGCCGCCTCGGCGGCAACCTCGGCACCAATGCGGGCGGCCTCCAGGTCCTGCGCTACGGCATGGCGCGCGACCTCGTCCTCGGCCTGGAGGTGGTGCTGCCGGACGGATCGCTGTTCTCCGACATGCGGACCCTGCGCAAGAACAACATCGGCTACGACCTGAAGCAGCTCTTCATCGGGGCCGAGGGCACCCTCGGCATCATCACCGGCGTGGTCCTCAAGCTCTGGCCGGCCCAGGGCCAGCGGGCGACCGCCTGGCTCGAACTCGCCGCTGGGGCGCCGATACCCGAGATGGCCGCCCTGGTGCGCCGGGAGACCTCCGACCTCGCCTCGACCTTCGAGCTGATCTCCGCCTCCTCCCTCGGCCTCGTCACCGAGATGCGCGGCGCCGAGATCGGACTGAAGGCCGGACCCGGCGGGGCCGTGCTCCTCGAGCTCACCGCCTCCTCGGACCGCATCCCCCTCGACGACGTGCTGATGGGCTGCCTCGAGGCCCTGATGGAACGGGGCTGGGTCGTCGACGCGGTGCTGGCCCAGTCCGAGACCCAGCGCCGGGCCTTCTGGGCGGTGCGCGAAACGATTCCCGAGGGGGAGAAGCATGCCGGCGGATCGGTCAAGCACGATATCGCCGTGCCGATCTCCCGCCTGACCGATTTCCTCGATCGCGGCGCCGCCCTGCTCGCCGAGCGCCTGCCGGACGTCCGCCTCTCGGTCTACGGCCATGTCGGCGACGGCAACCTGCACTACAACCTCGTCGTGCCGGCGGGCCGTGACCGGGTCGCGTTCACGCGCGAGATCGAGGCGGGTTTCGCCCACGACCTCTACACGATCGCGCTGGAATACGGCGGCGGATACAGCGCGGAATACGGCATCGGCCGCTTCAAGCGCGACCTCCTGGAGCGCTATTCCGATCCCGCCCGCCTGCGCCTGATCGCGGCCGTCAAGCGCGCCCTCGACCCCGACGGGATCATGAATGCCGGCGCCCTGGTCTGAGGAATCCTCAGCCCTGGAACGAGAGGGTGGCCCGGGTTCCGCTCCGGCCGCCGCCATAGACCAGGCCCGAGCGCAGGTTCGCCGCCATCGCCCGGATGATGCGCGAGCCGAGGCCGGTGCCTCGCGGCTGGCCCTCGCCGGTCCAGCCGATCCCGTCATCCTCCACCGTCAGGGTCAGTCCATCGGCGCCCTCGCGCGCGACGGAGACCCGGATTTCTCCTGGAACTTCCGGTGGATAGGCGTATTTGTAGGCATTCGTCACCAGCTCGGTGACGACGACGCCGATCGAGACCGCCTTGTCGGTGGCGAGCCGCACCGGCGCCGCGTCGAGGCGGATGGCATGGTCGCGCCCGGCCGCCTTCATGGCCGCCTGGAGCTCCTCCACGAGGCTCGCCAGGTAGGCGTCGAGGTCCACCGCCTCGACGTCGTCGGAGGTATAGAGCCGGCGATGGATGCCCGCGATCGCCGAGATCCGGGCCTGCATCTCCCGGAGCGCGGCCTTCGCGGCCGGATCCGTGACCGCGTTGGTCTGCATGTGCGCCAGCGCCGCCACCAGGGCCAGCGAGTTGGCGACGCGGTGGTTGACCTCCCGCAGCATGATCTCGGCACGGTCCCGCGCCTCCCGCACCGCCTGCTCGGCCTGCTCCTTGTCGCGCCGGAGCGCTTCCTGCCGGAGCGCCGTGTCGATGGCCTCGCCGAGGAGCTCGCGGAACTGGCCCTGGAGATCCTTCCAGACGTAGTCGACGGCGCCCGCCTTCAGGGCCGCCACCGCGACGCGGCTGTCCTCCGACCCGGTGACGTAGACGACCGGCGGCGCGTCTGGCAGCGCGCGGATCGTCGGCAGGATGTCGAGGCCGGTCTGGCCCGGCATGTGATGATCCAGCGCGACGACGTCGATGCCACCCTGCCCGAGACGCAGGAGGCCGGCATCGCCGTCGACGGCGATCTCCATGGCGTAGCCCCGAGCCGCGAGGGTGCGCTGGACGAGCCGCCCCAGGCCGGGGTCGTCGTCGATGTAGAGGACGCGACCGCGGCCTGAGGGGGCGGGCTCGGTCATGAGCGTGCGGACGTCATGGGTTTTCCGGCACCTGCATGACCGAGAAGAACAGCCCGAGCTGCCGGATGGCGTTGGCGAAGCCCTCGTAGTTCACCGGCTTGGTGATGTAGACGTTCGCCCCGAGATCGTAGCAGCGCTGGATCTCGCGCTGGTCATCGGTGGTGGTCAGGACGACGACGGGCGAGCGCTTGGTGTGGGTATTCGCCTTCACCTTCTCGAGGATGTCGATGCCGGTCATGTCCGGCAGGTTCAGGTCGAGGAGGATCAGCAGGTGACGCTTGGCGCTCGCCTCACCGGTTCCATCGGCGCCGAGAAGGTACTCGAGCGCCGTCGTCCCGTCCCGGAAGGGCAGGATGGTGTTGTTCACGCCGGCACGGCGGATGTTGCGCTCGATCAGGCGCGCATGGCCTTCGTCGTCTTCGATCATGACGATTTCGACGGCGTTCACGCTTCGCTCCGCACCTATTCCGCAGCGAGCCGCATCGGCGGCTCATCCTGTCCCCGACCTGTAGCGGTCTCGCGCGGCAGCGTCACGCTGAAGGTTGTACCGACCCCCAGTTCCGACGCGACCTCGATCCGACCCCCGAGCGAGCGCACCAGCGCCTTCACGTGGGCGAGTCCGATGCCCTCACCGGGCTTGTCCTGAGCGCCGGAGCGCCGGAACAGCTCGAAGACCCGCGCATGGTCGCGTTCCGCGATGCCCCGGCCATTGTCCGCGACGGTGTAGCGGATGCGACCGCCCCCCAGCGCCTGTGCCTTGACCTCGATGCGGCCCGGCCGCGCCGGGTCGAGATACTTCACCGCGTTGTCGATGAGATTGCCGAAGATCTGCTCGATCGCCAGCCGGTCGGCGACGAGGCGGGGCAGGTCCGGTGCGATCGTGACGCGGGCGTCTACCTGCTCGATCTGGTGCTGCTGCGCATCCGCGAGGCGCCGCAGGAGGCCCGTCATGTCGAGTCGCTCCGGCGTGAAGCTGCGCCGGCCCTCCCGCGACAGCTTCAGGATGGCGGCGATCAGACGCTCCATGCGCGTCACTGCAGCCTTGATGAAGCCGAGAGCCTCGCCGAGATCCGCGTCGATCCGCTCCGCCTGCGGATGCCCCTGGAGGGCGGCGCGCACGTCGTCCCGGGTCGTCTCCAGCTCGCTCGTGAACCCCATCACGTTGACGAGGGGCGCGCGCAGATCGTGACTGACGATGTAGGCGTAGCGCTGGATCTCCTCGTTGGATTCGCGGAGTTCCGCCTCCGCTTGTCGCTGCTCGGTGATGTCGGTGTGCACTCCAACCCATTCCCGGATCGACCCATCGGCATTCAGGACCGGCACGGCACGGATGGCATAGTGCCGCCAGGCGCCGTCGGCGGAGCGAACCCGATGCTCGTGCACGAAGGTCTGGCTCGCCCGGACGGTCTCGTTCCAGGCGTCGATACTGGCCTGCTGGTCGTCGGGATGAACCGCGTTGGCCCAGCCGTAGCCCTCGTATTCGGTCCGGATCTGGCCGGTGATGGCGCTCCAGCCGGGCTGCTCGCCGAGCATCCGGCCCTCTGCATCGTTGGTCCAGAGCACGCCGCGCACCGCCTGCACGGCGGCACGGAAGCGCGCCTCGCTGGCCTGCAGTTCGCCCTGGACCCGCTGCTGGTCGAAGGAGGACGCGAGCATTGCCAGGAACAAGATCAGGAAGGTCGCGCCGGCCACGGCCAGGGCGAGGTTCTGCTGCGCGGCGCTGAGGCCGGTCGCGTGCCCGACAGCGCCCTCGGCCGTGAAGGTCGCTGCGGCCATGCCGGTGTAGTGCATGCCCGCGACCGCGACGCCCATTACGCCGGCAGCGACGAGTGTCTGCCACACGCTGTTCCGACGCAGGGTCAGCCAGAGGGCCGCTGTCGCCGCCGTGACCGCGATGACGACCGAGAGCGCGACCAGCGGCCAAGCATAGGTGAGGTGGCCCGGCATGCGCATCGCCGCCATGCCGGTGTAGTGCATGGCGGCCACTCCAACGCCCATGACCGGCCCTGCGACGAACAGGTCGCGATGCGTCGCTCCCCGCCGGCCGATCCAGCCAAAGGCCGCTCCGGTGCAGACGACGGCGAGCAGAAGGGACAGGGCCGTGGCGCCAAGATCGTAGGCGACCGGCATGCCCATCTCGAAAGCCAGCATTCCGACGAAGTGCATCGACCAGATGCCTCCGCCCATGGCGCAGGCGGCGGCAGCGATCCAAGCCCAGCGGCGCCCGCCCGCCGAGACCCGGCCGCGTCCCCCAAGATCGAGGGCGGTGTAGGAGGCGAAAATCGCGATCGTGACGGACAGGGCGACGAGCGCCGGATTGTAGCCGGTGTGGACCATCGGAGGCGCTCAGAGACCGTTAATAGGCCAGCCTAGCCGGTCTTCGCCTCAAGGACCATCGGCGCCGAACTAGGAGAAGGCGCCGGCCCGGTGCCGCCCTGCACTACCCCTCGGCGCCCGCATGCCGTAAGGCCGCTGAACCCGCCCGAACCTCCGTGAAACCATGATCCGCCTCGAAAAAATCGGCAAGCAGAACGGTCGCCAGATCGTCTTCATCGAGGCCTCCGCCGCCCTTCAGCGGGGCGAGAAGGTCGGCCTCGTCGGGCCCAACGGTGCCGGCAAGACCACGCTGTTCCGGATGATCACCGGCGAGGAGCAGCCCGACGAGGGCCAGGTCGCCGCCGACCGGGGCATCACCATCGGGTACTTCAGCCAGGATGTCGGCGAGATGTCCGGCCGGACCGTGGTCTCCGAGGTGATGAACGGCGCCGGCCCGGTCAGCGAGATCGGGGCCGAGCTGAAAGAGGTCGAGCAGGCCCTGGCCGATCCCGAGCGGGTCGACGAGATGGAGGCGTTGATCGAGCGCTACGGCGAGGTTCAGGCCCGTTTCGAGGAACTCGACGGATACGCTCTGGAAGGCCGTGCCTACGAGGTTCTGGCGGGCCTCAGCTTTTCCCAGGAGATGATGGACGGCGACGTCGGCAAGCTCTCGGGCGGCTGGAAGATGCGCGTGGCGCTCGCCCGCATCCTTCTGATGAATCCGGACGCCATGCTCCTCGACGAACCGAGCAACCACCTTGACCTGGAGAGCCTGATCTGGCTCGAGGCCTTCCTCAAGGGGTACGAGGGCGCTCTGCTGATGACCTCGCACGACCGCGAGTTCATGAACCGCATCGTCACCAAGATCGTCGAGATTGATGGCGGGCAACTCACCACCTATTCGGGCGACTATGCCTTTTACGAGCAACAGCGGGCACTGAACGAGACCCAGCAGCAGGCGCAGTTCGAGCGCCAACAGGCGATGCTCGCCAAGGAGATCAAGTTCATCGAGCGTTTCAAGGCGCGGGCCTCCCACGCCGCCCAGGTACAGAGCCGGGTGAAGAAACTCGACAAGATTGAGCGGGTGGAGCCCCCAAAGCGCCGCCAGAGCGTCGCCTTCGAGTTCCTGCCCGCCCCCCGCTCCGGCGACGACGTCGTGATGCTCAAGAAAGTGCACAAGCGCTACGGCAGCCGCACGATCTACGAGGGCCTCGATTTTTCGATTCGGCGTCGCGAGCGTTGGTGCGTGATGGGCATCAATGGGGCCGGCAAGTCGACGCTCCTGAAACTCGTGACCGGCACAGCGGAGCCCGACGACGGCAGCGTCGCGGTGGGCGGGACCGTGAAGCTTGGCTATTTCGCCCAGCATGCGATGGATGTGCTGGACGGTGATCGCACGGTGTTCGGTTTTCTCGAGGATTCCTTCCCACAAGCCGGCCAAGGCTCACTCCGGGCGCTGGCGGGCTGCTTCGGCTTCTCAGGCGACGATGTGGAGAAGCGCTGCCGAGTGCTCTCGGGCGGCGAGAAGGCCCGCCTCGTCATGGCCCGGATGCTCTACGATCCGCCGAACTTCCTCGTTCTCGACGAGCCCACCAACCACCTCGACATGGGCACAAAGGAGATGCTGATCGCCGCCTTGGCGAACTATGAAGGTACGATGCTGTTCGTGAGCCACGATCGGCACTTCCTCGCCGCCCTGTCGAACCGCGTCCTCGAACTCACTCCGGACGGGATCCATCAGTATGGCGGCGGCTACACCGAGTACGTCGCCCGCACGGGCCAGGAGGCGCCTGGACTGCGAAGCTGACGGTCGGGAAACAGGCCGGCCGAGGCTCCGTCGAGCCGACGCCGGCTCGGCGATGCCGGATCGACCGCGATCCATATCGTGAGCCTGTCGGTATCGCGCGGAGCGGAAACGATCGCCCGGAGAACGCTCTGAGAGTGCCGTCGGACACAAAGCGGAGGATCGACGAAAGGCGCATTCCGATCCTGAACTTGAAATGAACAAAAAGTCAGATTAACTGAACATGAACGATCAGCCTTCCACACTCGGCTGCCACTCACCAACCAGGAGTACGGATATGTCCAGCGGACTGTTCCAGAACCTGCCGGGCGCTCACGAGATGGGAGGGCTTCAGGCCCTTCCGAGTGAGCCGTGGCTTCTTCCGATCTCGGACCGGATGAACTCCGTGACGACGGATGCCGATGGATTGGAAGCGGCCGTTCGGTTGTCCGTTCGTCCGTTCCAGCGAGCGGCGAACGTGCTGGTGGCGGCGCTTCTGCTCCTGCTGACCGTTCAGATCGGCGCAGATTGGATGAGTGCGCGCACCCCGCATCCGACTACGGGCCAGATCGCGGACGCGACCCCGCCAGAGATGCCGGTGACAAAGGCCACGCTCACCATCAACAACTGAACGCTCACTCCATCGGTCCCATGGTCGACCCGCTTCCGAGCGGGTCGTGGGGATCTCAGAGCAAGCGTCGCGTCAGCCAAATCTACCCAGCCACCTGACCGACCTCGCCATCGCGCCGGGTTCGTGCGTCGACCCGGTCATCGCCGCAAGAGCGAGGCGATCGATCGCTTCCAGCTGCGCCTTCAAGCGTTTCCTGATCACCCGCGTGAGACCCGTCGGCGGCCCCATGCCGCCTCGGGGTTTTGGGCGGGGTCAAGCGGTGATCGAAGCCGAGTGTGAAGCCGCTGTTGCCGGCATATCCCCATCCTCATCCTCGGCCAGTCCGGGCTTCCGCCGTGACAGCGTCATGATGAGCACCGGCAGGATCAGCAGGATCAGGAGCGGCGCCAGGCTCATGCCGCCGACGACCACCAGCGCCAGCGGCTTCTGAACCTGCGAACCCACGCCGTTGGAGAATGCAGCCGGCAGGAGGCCCACGCCAGCGACCACGCAGGTCATCACCACTGGCCGGAGTTGTGTGTGGCAGGTCCGAAGCATCGCGCGCACCCGCTCCTCGCCCTCGGCGATGAGACCGTTGAAATGCGAGAGCACGATGATGCCATCCATCACGGCGATGCCCAGCAGCGCGATGAACCCGATGGCGGCGGACACGCTGAACGGCGTGTCGGTGATCACCAGCGCGAGGACGCCGCCGGCCGCTGCCATCGGGATGACGCTGAGCGCCAGCAGCATGTCGATCACCGAACCGAAGTTCATGAAGAGCAGGATCGCGATGAGGCCGATGGCGATCGGCACCGTGACTGACAGGCGCGCCAGGGCGCCCTGCATGTTGTTGAACTCGCCCACGAGTTCGAGGCGATAGCCGCGCGGTAGGGTCACCTCGGTGTTCACACGCTCGCGCGCCTCCAGGATCGCGCTGCCGAGATCGCGTTCGCGAACGCTGAACTTGACCGGCAAGTAGCGCTCTTGGCCTTCGCGGTAGATGTAGGCCGGGCCTGAGACGAGGGCGACCTGCGCGACCTCGCTGAGGGGCACCTGCATCAGGGTTCCGTTCGGCCCCTGCCCCGAGATGCGCAGGTTGCGGATCGAGGCCACGCTCTGGCGGAATTGCTCGGCGAGGCGGATCACGATCGGATAGTGCCGGTCCGAGCCGCTGTCGTAGAGGTCGCCGGCGCTGTCGCCGCCGATGGCGGTGCGCACCGTGGCATTGATATCGCCGGGGGTGAGGCCGTAGCGCGCCGCGCGGATGCGATCGACGTCGATCTGCACCGTCGGCTGGCCGAGCGACGTGAACACACCGAGATCGGTGACGCCGGAGACTTTGCGCAGCACCGCTTCGACCCGGTTGGCAACCTCCGTCAAGGTTTCGAGGTCGGGTCCGAACACCTTGAAGGAATTCTCGCCCTTGATGCCCGACACCGCTTCGGCGACGTTGTCCTGCAGGTACTGGGAGACGTTGAACTCGACGCCGGGGAAGTCGGTCCGCAGCCGGTCCAGAAGGGCAGCGATCATCCGGTCCTTGCTCATACCCGGGCGCCACTTCTCCGCCGGCTTGAGGGGTGCGAAGAATTCACCGTTGAAGAAGCCGGCCGCATCCGTCCCGTCATCCGGCCGGCCGTGCTGGGAGACCACGCTCTCGACCTCCGGCACCGCGGCGATGATGCGGCGGATGCGGTTGACGTAGAGGTTGCCCTCCTCCAGCGAGATCGTGGCCGGCATGGTGGCGCGAAGCCAGAGATTCCCCTCCTCGAGCTTGGGCAGGAACTCGAGGCCGAGCTGGCGTCCCGCGACGCCGACGCCGGCGGTGAGCAGCAACGCGAGGCCGAGGGTGAGGATGCGGTTACCCAGGGCGGCGCGGATCGCAGGCCGGTAGAGCCGGTCGAGGGTCCGGACGAGGATCGTCTCGACTTCCTCGACATGGGCCGGAAGCAGGTAGGCGGAGAGGACCGGCGTCACCGTGAAGGTGGCGATGAGACCACCGAGCAGCGCATAGGCGTAGGTCTGTGCCATCGGCCCGAAGATGTGGCCTTCCACCCCCGTGAGAGTGAAGAGTGGCAGGAAGCCGGTCACGATGATGATCGCCGCGAAGACGATCGAGCGACTGACGTCGCCGGAGGCCTGACGGATACGCAGGAGCTTGCCGGCGAGGCCCGGCCGGACGACCTCCCCGGTCGGGGTACCGTGACCGGAGAGCCGCCGGAAAATCGCCTCGACCATGATCACCGTGCCGTCGACGATCAGCCCGAAATCCAGGGCGCCGACGGAGAGCAGGTTCGCCGACTCGCCTCGCACCACCAGGATGATCACGGCGAAGAACAGCGCGAAGGGGATCGTCGCCACCACGATGAGGGCGCTACGCAGGTTGCCGAGGAACAGCCACTGCACGATCAGGATCAGGACGATGCCGACCAGCATGTTGTGCAACACGGTGTGTGTGGTGACGGCGATGAGATCGGCGCGGTCGTAGATGCGCTCGATCTTCACGCCGGGCGGCAGCAAGCCCATGGCCTCGATGCGTCCGACCTCCGCCTGGACGGCCTCGATGGTTGGCGTGCTTTCCTCGCCACGCCGCATCAGAACGATGCCCTGGACGATGTCGTCGTCGTCGTTCATGCCGGCGATGCCGAGGCGCGGCTGATGCCCGATGGTGACGGTGGCGACGTCCTTGACCAGCACTGGCGCGCCGCCCGACTGGGTCAGCACGGTCTCGCCGATGTCGTCCGTCGAGCGAATCAGGCCGACGCCACGCACCACCGCCGACTGCGTCCCGAGGTTGATCCGGTTGCCGCCGACGTTGAGGTTGCTATCGTTCAGCGTTTTCACCACGCCCGAGAGGGTCAAGCCGTAGGCAGTGAGCCGGTCGAGGTCCACCGCGATGTCGAAGGTCTTCGTCTTGCCGCCCCAGCCGATCACGTCGATGACGCCCGGCACGGCGCGGAAGCGGCGGCGCAGGACCCAATCCTGAAGGGACTTCAAGTCGAGAACGCTGTAGCCAGCCGGAGCCGTAAGCTTGTAGCGGAAGATCTCGCCGATCGGGCTCACCGGAGAGATCGTGGGTTTGGCGCCGTTCGGCAGGGCATCGAGCTGGGCCAGCCGGTTGAGTACCTGCTGCTCGGCCTCGCGATAGCTGAACTCGAATCCGAACTGCAGCTTCACGTCAGACAGGCCGTAGAGCGAGACCGAACGGACCTGCTTTAGATTTGGCAGGCCCGAAGTGATCACTTCGATCGGCACGGTGACGTAGCGCTCGATTTCCTCACCCGAAAGGCCCGGCGCCTGCGTGATCACGTCGATCATCGGCGGGGTCGGATCCGGATAGGCTTCGATGTTCAGGGTTCGGAAGGCCACCAGCCCGCAGGCCAGCAACAGGACGAACGCGAGCACCACCAGGGCACGCTGGCGCAGCGCGAGATGGACGAGGCCGGTCATGCGTGGGTTTCCTGCTGCCGAGGGCCGACGGATCAGCCCCGGGTCACCATCCGGTCGATGAACAGGGAGCCGCGCGAGATCACGCGCTCGCCCGTCGCCAGACCTTCGAGGATCTCGATCTTGGCTCCGTCGATGATGCCGGGCTTGACCCGGCGGTTCTCGACGGAATTGTCGGTCTTGAGCACCCAGACGCTCGCCTTGCTGCCCTCGAGGACCACGGCCGCGCGCGGAACCGACTGCGACAAGGTCTCCCGCTCGTTGATGACGCGCACGGTGGCGTACATCTCGGGCTTCAGCAGGTTCTGGCTGTTGTCGATGTCGGCCCGGACAGTGATTCGGCGTGTCGCGGGATCGACCGAGGAGCCGATGAAATTGATCCGACCCTCGAAGGTCTTGTCGGGATAGGCCAGGACACGAAACTTGAGGCGGTCGCCGAGGTCGACCTTGGCCGCATCCGGTTCACGCAACTGCGCGATGAGCCAGACCTTGGACAGGTCGCCGATGATGTAGGAGGGGTCGCTGCCGCCGGTGCCGACATACTGGCCCGGTCCGATCTTGCGCTGGATGATGGTTCCCTTCAGGGGCGCATTGATCGCCGTCTCGGGATTGATCGAACCCTTCTGCAGGTTGGCGACCTCGTCGTCGCGCAGTCCGAGGATGCGCAGGCGGTTGCGCACCGCCTCGAGGCCGACCTCGGCCGTCCGGGCATCGTTGCTGGCCGTGTTCAGGTCGTTCTGCGCGGACTGGAGCTCCCGCAGGGTGGTGACCCGCGAATCATAGAGGTCGTGCAGGCGTTTCTCGGCCGCCTGGGCGTAGCCGAGCTGCGAGCGCGCCTTGGCCAGGACGTTGAGCGCTGCAAGATAGTCGTTCTGAGCCTGAACCATCTCATTGGCCTGGATCGAGAACAATCGCTCGCCCTTCTGCACCTGTTCGCCGGTGCGCGCGAAGATGGCGATGACACGACCTGGATAGGGCGAAAACACCGGTGTCGCCTGATACTCGTCGACGCCGATCTTACCCTCGGTCGTGATCTCCTCGTAGAAGAGGCGCTGCTCAACCGTCTCCGTGTCTATGGCCGCGAGTTGGTCGGCGCTGAGGACAAAGTCGCCAGGGCCCGAGGGCGCGACCGTGACGGCCGCCGGCGTCGAGGATGTCGAAGCACCCGCAAACGTGCCCGGAAGCCAGAGAAATCCAGCAACGAAAAGAATTGAGGCAACTAACAGAATTGAGATCTGTGTGCGATGCTTCAGGCCGGCGAGTGGAGCGAACGAACCCTGAGGGTCAGTCATCTGATTAATCTCGCGCGTCATCGCATTTATGCACTCAACCGACCCGACCGGATGGCGCGTCGGTCTGTAGAGGGCCGTCGCTAGAGATACAAGCGTGGCCGATTCACGTTTTGGTCGCCTCGCGCAACGCGCGATCGGTGTGGCTTCCTTGCCTACTCAGGCAGGTCATTCCGTTACGCGGAACGCTTCCTAAAACGAGGCCTTCACCCGAACCTCCCGTGACGCGGAATGTCGGGACGACAAAACCCCGCGGACCCTAAGGTCTGCGGGGTTAAAGTTGCGTCACATGAATCCCTGGGAGGGACCTTTGGTATACTACATGCCAACCGTAGCGCTGCAAGGGTCATCCGGCCCAGATGCGCTTTATTTTGCCGACAGCCATGTCGCTGACAGAAAGATTGTTCTGCTCTGACGGAGCCGCCCCGAGCTCACTCCCACTCGATCGTCCCGGGCGGCTTCGAGGTGATGTCGTAGGTCACTCGGTTGATCCCCTTGACTTCGTTGATGATCCGCGTGGCGACCCGGCCCAGGAAGGTCATGTCGAAGGGGTAGAAGTCGGCGGTCATGCCGTCGACCGAGGTCACGGCGCGCAGGGCGCAGACGTGGTCATAGGTGCGGCCGTCGCCCATCACGCCGACGGTCTTCACGGGCAGAATGACCGCGAAGGCCTGCCAGATCGTGTCGTACAGACCGGCCTTGCGGATCTCGTCGAGGTAGATCGCATCTGCCTTGCGCAGGGCTTCGAGCTTCTCGGGGGTGATCGTGCCCGGGCAGCGGATGGCGAGACCCGGGCCCGGGAAGGGGTGACGCCCAACGAAGGCTTCTGGCAGGCCCAGCTCCTTGCCCAGTACGCGGACCTCGTCCTTGAAAAGCTCGCGCAGGGGCTCGACGAGCTGCATGTTCATGCGCTCGGGCAGCCCACCGACATTGTGGTGGGACTTGATGGTGACGGAGGGGCCGCCGGTGAACGACACGCTCTCGATCACGTCCGGGTAGAGTGTGCCCTGGGCGAGGAAGGCGGCGCCGCCGATCTTCTTCGATTCGGCCTCGAACACGTCGATGAACAGGCGTCCGATCGTCTTGCGCTTCTGCTCCGGGTCACTGACGCCGGTCAGCTCGCCCAGGAACAGATCCTGGGCCTCCACGTGGACGAGGGGGATGTTGTAATGGTCGCGGAACAGGCGGACGACCTCCTCGGCCTCGCCCATGCGCAGGAGGCCGTGATCGACGAAGACGCAGGTAAGCTGCTCGCCGATCGCCTCGTGGATGAGCACCGCGGCCACGGCGGAATCGACACCGCCGGACAGGCCGCAGATCACCCGCTCCTGACCGACCTGCGCGCGGATCTTCTCGATCGCCTCCTCGCGGTAGGCACCCATGGTCCAGTCGCCGGAGCAGCCGGCGATGTCGCGCACGAAGTTCCGGATCAACAGGGCGCCGTGCGGCGTGTGTGCCACTTCGGGGTGGAACTGCACGGCGTAGTAGTTGCGCGCTTCGTCGGCCACCGCCGCGAAGGGAGCGTTCTTCGACATGGCGACCGTGGTGAAGCCGTCCGGCAGCTTGGTGACGCGATCGCCGTGGCTCATCCAGACAGGGTAATGTTCGCCCACGTGCCAGACGCCCTTGAAAAGGGGGCATTCCGAGAGGATCTCGATCTCGGCCCGGCCGAACTCGGCGTGATGCCCACCTTCGACCTCACCGCCGAGCTGGGCCGCCATGGTCTGCTGGCCGTAGCAGATGCCGAAGACCGGAACGCCGGAATCGAACACGATCTGGGGCGTCCGGGGCGAGGCCTCGGTAGTCACCGATTCGGGACCACCGGAAAGGATCACGCCCTTGGGCTTCGTCTCGGCAAAGGCTTCGGCGGCCTTGGTGAAGGGAACGATCTCGCAATAGACCCCCTCCTCGCGTACGCGGCGCGCGATGAGCTGCGTCACCTGGCTGCCGAAATCCACGATGAGGATCTTGTCGTGTTCTGTCGTCATGGAACCGGAGTTAGACGAGGCCTCGATCCGGTGCAACGGATCGGCCCGCAGAGTCGTCACGCGATCGGCATCGGGCTGGGGATGCGGGGCTCCCAGGCGTTAACTGTCCGTTCACCGCCCAGCGACGACACCGTGCCCCCCAGCAACGAACAGGAGCCTCAGCCATGAGAGCCACCATCTTCGGGATCGCCACCCTCGCCCTCGCCGGTTTCGGAACCACCTCGGCTTCCGCCCTGCCCGTCCCGGCCGGAATTGCACCGGCCAGCGGGCTGGAGCAGGTCCGCGTCGTCGAGCGCCGAGTGATCCGCGGCCCTCGCTGCACGACCGTCGTCACCAAGCGCCGCGGGCCGCTGGGCCGGGTGGTCGTGGTGCGCAAGCGCCGCTGCTTCTGAGACGTGCGCCGCCGCCTCTCAGGGGCAGCGGCTTGAACTTCCGGAATGGCCCCTCGCGGGGCCATTCCGCGTTTCAGTCGCTCCGCTGGAGGGTGGCGACGTAGAAGCCGTCGGTGCCGGTCCGGGCGGGACTCATCTGAAGGCCATGCTGCGTCAGGCGAATAGCCGGGCCGAGGTCGGGTGCGTATGCGGCGAGGATCTGCGAGGCGGAGACCACTGCAAAATCCTCCGAACGGCGCCCGAGAAAGCCGGCGATGGCTGCATCGTTCTCCTCGGTCAGAAGCGAGCACGTGATGTAGGTGATGCGACCACCGGGGCGCACCAGCCGCGCTGCCCGGTCGAGCACTGTGGCTTGGTCGGCGCTGCGGGTGCTCAGGGCATTCGGGCGCATCCGCCACTTGGCGTCGGGATTGCGCCGCCAGGTGCCGGAGCCGGTGCAGGGGGCATCCACGAGCACGCGGTCGGCGCTGCCGTCGAGGTCGGCGAGGACGTCGGTGCGGGCCTTGCCGGCGCGGGGCGTGCGAATCTCCGCGGTGGCGCCCGCCCGGCGCAGGCGTTCGTGGATTGGGGCGAGCCGGCGCGGATCGTCGTCGCTGGCCACCAGACGGCCCGAATTCTCCATCATCGCGGCCAGACTCAGGGTCTTGCCGCCGCCGCCGGCGCAGAGGTCGATGATGGTCTCGCCGGGCCGTGCGCCGCACAGGAGACTCGCGAGTTGCGAGCCCTCGTCCTGGATCTCGTACCAGCCGTCGATGAATTCCGGCTCGACATGGAGGGCGAGTCCCCGCCCGTCCTCGCCGATGGGGATGCGCAGGCCGTTCGGCGCGTGCGGGGTCGGCTCCGGGGTCAGGTGGGCGAGGCCTGCCAGGGCCTCCGCGTGGCTGCGCTTCAGGGTGTTGATCCGAATGTCGAGGGGCGCGCGCCGGCTCAAGGCACGCAACTCGTCGAGGGTCTCGGAGCCGAGAGTCGCTGCCAGTGAGGGCAGAACCCATTCGGGCACGTCGCCGGCGACATGCAGTGGTGCGTCGGCCAGCGTCCCCTCGGCCAGACGCCTCCGTTCGTCGTCGGACAGGGGCTCCGGGGCGAAGCGCTCGCCACTGAACATCTCTGCGATGGTTGGGGCGGCGCGGCCGTATTGCAGCCGCAGCATACCGATGACGAGGCTGCGCGGGCTCTCGTCCGCCATGATCCAGGCGGCGGAAGCGCGCCGGCGCAGGGCGTCGTAGACGAGGCTGGCGATGGCGGCCCGATCGCCCGAGCCGGCAAAGCGGTGAGCGAGACCCCAATCCTTCAGGGCATCAGCGGCGGGGCGGCGGCGCGCGGCGATATCGGCGAGGACCTCGATGGCGGCGGAGAGGCGTGCGGGGGGCGTCAGGGCAAGATCCTCGGATTCATCGGCGGGCGCCGCGATACGGCCACGCTTCGGGCGGCGGCCGGACACAATACAGTCGAGCTTCCGGCGCGTTTACGGCTCAGCTTGAACCTTGGAGCCGCGCGGAGCGGACGCCCGGAGCTTTAGAGAACCCCATGTCTCCCGTCATCCATCTCAGCCTCGCCGGCCTCGTCATGCTGGCGGTCGCCGCCTGTTCCCCGGCGCCGGACGCTCCCGACCTGTCGGCCCCGCCTCCGCGCCGGCTCGATGCCAAGACCCAACTCGAATACGGCGCGCCCCCTCCCCCGCCGCCCGGCCCGCGCTACTGAGCCGCCGTCTCGCGGCCGCGGCGGTTCTCGTAGGCCTTGAGATGCGTGTAGACGTGGTCGAGCATCGGGTGCCCGGCCGCGTCGGGGGCCCGCGCGATCAGGTCGCCGATGATGTGATCGGCCTCGATCCGGGCGCCGCCTTCGATGTCGCGCAGCATCGAGGCGGTGAAGGCCGAGCCTTCGGCCGTGAGGGTCTTGCGTGTGTTGTCCAGAGCGGTTTGCCGCGGCGCGTGGCCGGCGGCCTCGGCGATGGCGCGGCACTCCTCCATCAGCGCCTCGATGAAGGCGAGGCCGCCAGGAGCGGCGACGATGTCGCCGATGGTGGCGCGCATCAGGCAGGTGGAGCCGGCCAGCGTCGCCAGGAAGCTCCATTTCTCCCACATTTCCAGCACCATGGTCTCGCTGAGGCGCGGCTGGAAGTTCGCGCCCCGCATCAGGGCCTCGATGGCCTCGACCCGGGCGGAGCGGCCGCCGGCCCGCTCGCCATAGGTCAGGGTGTGGAGCGGATTCATCTGGCGGATCTCGCCCGCGGGGCCGAGGGTCGCCACGATGGCGCAGGCGCCGCCCAGTACCCGGTCCGCACCGTATACCATGTCCAACGCGTCGAGGTGGCGCATGCCGTTGAGCAGCGGCAGGATCGACGTGTCGGGGCCGACGGCCGGAGCGACGTCGGCGATGGCGCTGTCGAGATCGTAGGCCTTGCACGAGAACAGCACGAGGCCGAAGGCGCCGCCCTTGCCGGCGGCGAGGTCGGCGGCGGTCACCGTCCGGGGTGCCGGAATGTGCAGGTCGCCGGCGGGGCTCTCGACCGTCAGGCCGGCGCTGGCGAGCTTGGCCGCGCGGGTCGGACGCACGAGGAAGGTGACGTCGCGACCGGCCTCCGCGAGGCGCGCGCCAAAGTATCCACCGGTGGCTCCGGCGCCGACAACGAGCACGCGCATGGTCTCATCCCTTTCGTCGTTCTTGGATCAAGCCCCGACGTGGCTCCGATCCCGTCGATGCCGCGGGTCAGACGCCGATCGGCGCCAGCAATATTCGAATCGCGAAGAGGATCCACATCACCAGCAGCACCAGCGTGCCGATGGCATAGGCGCGGAAGCGGTAGGGGATGTGATTCGTGGTGAGGTAGACCCCGGCATGGACGAAGCGGGTCGCGACGAAGACCCAGGCCAGGATCACGAACATCAGGTCGGCCTTGCGCGTCGCCAGGGCGAAGCCGACGAGGACGTAGAACAGGACCGGGATCTCGAACTGGTTCGAGAAGCTGTTGGCGGCCTGCTGGGCTGGGGCGGGCCAGTTGCGCTGGCCCAGAGAGAGCTCACGGCCCTTCGCAGCGCCGCCGCGCACGGCGGAGAGGCGCCGGCGCCCCGTCCAGAACAGCAGCGCGAAGGTCAGGAGGACCTGCGCGAAGACGGGCGCCAGGATGGCTTGGACGGTCACGGCGGTTCCTTCGCGCGGTGGCCCGGCCGGACGTCCGGCGCGGGCGCCCCAGGGCTGTTCAGGCGCGACCGGGATAGTTCGGGCTCTCGCGGGTGATGGTCACGTCGTGGACGTGGCTCTCGCGCAGGCCCGCATTGGTGATGCGGATGAACTGCGCCTTCTCTTGGAAGTCGGGGATCGTCGGGGCGCCGACATAGCCCATGGCGGCCCGCAGCCCGCCGGCGAGCTGGTGCAGCACCGCCGCCACCGGGCCTTTGTAGGGCACCTGCCCCTCGATGCCCTCGGGGACGAGCTTGTGCGTGTCGCTGACCTCGGCCTGGAAGTAGCGGTCGGCCGAGCCGCGGGCCATGGCGCCCACCGAGCCCATGCCGCGGTAGCTCTTGTAGGAGCGGCCCTGGTGCAGGAACACCTCGCCGGGCGCCTCGTCGGTGCCGGCCAGGAGCGAGCCCAGCATGGCGACGGAGGCGCCGGCCGCGATCGCCTTGGCGAGGTCGCCCGAGTACTTGATGCCGCCGTCGGCGATGACCGGCACGTCGGCGCTCTGCGCGGCCTCGACGGCCTCCATCAGGGCGGTGAGCTGGGGCACGCCGACACCGGCGACGATCCGGGTGGTGCAGATCGAGCCGGGGCCGATGCCGACCTTGATGGCGTCAGCGCCGGCATCGATCAGGGCCTGGGCGCCGTCGCGCGTCGCGACGTTGCCGGCCACCACCTGCACGGCGTTGGAGAGCTGCTTCACCCGTCGCACGGCGTCGAGGACCTTGATCGAGTGGCCGTGGGCGGTGTCGACCACGATGACGTCGCAGCCGGCATCGATGAGGCGCTCGGCCCGCTCGAAGCCGCCGTCGCCCGTGGTGGTGGCGGCGGCGACCCGCAGGCGGCCCTGCTCGTCCTTGACCGCGCCCGGATAGGCGACCTGCTTCTCGATGTCCTTGACGGTGATGAGGCCGATGCAGCGGTAGTGGTCGTCGACGACGAGCAGCTTCTCGATGCGGAACTGGTGCAGCAGGCGCTTGGCCTCGTCCTGGCTCACGCCCTCGCGCACGGTGATGAGCCGGTCGCGGGTCATCAGGTCGGCGACGGTCTCGGTCGCGTTGGTGGCGAAGCGCACGTCGCGGTTGGTAAGGATGCCGACGAGCTTGCCGCGCGAGCCGTTGGGGCCGCGCTCCACCACCGGAATACCCGAGATGCGGTTCTGCTTCATCAGCGAGAACGCGTCCGCCAGGGTCTCGTCGGGATGGATGGTGATGGGGTTCAGCACCATGCCCGACTCGTACTTCTTGACGAGGCGGACCTGCTCGGCCTGCTCGGCGGGCTCGAGGTTGCGGTGGATGACGCCCATGCCGCCGTTCTGCGCCATGGCGATGGCCATCGGCGCCTCGGTGACGGTGTCCATGGCCGAAGCCAGGATCGGCAGGTTGAGGTGGATCGAGCGGGTGAGCCGGCTCGCGATCTTCACGTCCGCGGGCATGACCGAGGAGGCTGCGGGGCGCAGCAGGACGTCGTCGAAGGTCAGGCCCTCAATGATGGACTCAGCGGTGATGCGGGCCATGAACCAACTCCGGAACGGGTGCTGCGCCGGGCCCTCGCGGGCGTTCCGACGTCACTGGGTTGGCACGGGCCAGTATCATGCGCGGGGAACCGGCGCAAAGCCGCCGGTGAGCCCGTCCGACAGGAAAATGCGCCCGCGGCGCCGTTCTCCGGTGGGGGTTGCGCCTAGCGCACGCCTCGCGGTGCGCCCGGCAGGCCCTCGGCCGGTCCCTTGTCCGTCCATTCCGGCGGCGCGCCGACATAGTCGCCCAGAATGCCGTCGAGGCCGGGGGCGCGGCCGAAGGCCTCGCAATCCGGGTCGAGAGGCGCTTCGCCGAGGGTGGTGATGCGGACGCGGTCGTAGGTCGGCAGCGTGAGCGGCGCCTTGAACGGGTCCTGCCCGGTGGCGAGGTAGAAGCCGAAATCCTGGCCGAATTCGCCGGCGAGGTCGTAGGCATCGCTGGCCGGCGAGAACCGGGCCTGGTTGGTGAAGGCATTGCTCGCCCCGCCCCAGACCATGGCGGCCCGCTGCACGTTGCGGCTGTCGAGCGCCTCGGCCTCCACCGTGAGGCTGCCGAGGCCGATCGGGATGCGCGGGATCGGGATGCGGCCCACCGCCGTCGCGAAGCCGGCGCCGAGCTGGGACGCGATGGTGATGCCCGCCGAGGTCGCCACCGTGGCGCCGGCCGCCGGCACGTTGGTGAGGTCGATCCGGGTCACCGCCGAGCGCACGGTGAGGTCCGCTTTCCGGCCGGAGACCACGTCGTAGCGCAGGGAGAGTTCGTAGCAGAGCGCGCGGTCGGCCGCGTTGGCGACGAGCTTGCGCTCGGCCGGGGTCAGCCCCGGCGCCACGACCTCGGAGAAGGTGGTGGGCACGATCCGCACTGTACGGGTGGCCGCGAGGGCCGCCGGATCGACGAAGATCCTGGAAGAGCTGGCCGTCTCGTCGCTGCCGGCAAGGCGGTCGTATCGGGTCAGGGCGCCCGATTCGGTGAGCACGACGGTGCCGCACCCGGCGACCGCGGCCGCCAGGGCGAGGCAGGAGACGAAGCCTGCCAGCCTGCGTCGATGTTCGAACCTCGGAAGCATCGGTGACTTTCTTGGGGACGCGCGGGTGGACGCTCGGCACGCCTCCCGGAGGAGACCCGCGGCGTCCAGATCATGCCGCCGAGCTTAGCGGCTCCAGCAACATTGTGGAAAGGTGAGCGAGGGCGCCGATCGTCCGAAGCTGGACCGATGTGGCCGCAGGGCCACGCCGTCGGAAGCCCCAGGCTCTGCACGTGCGGCATGCCCCTTTCATCCCGTGCCATTCGTCACCGGACGTGTACTTGGCGCAGTGCAGCTTTTCGTCGGTATGAGGCACCCGAACGGCCCGACCGGACCTATGTCTCGCCGATGCGCACGTCCCAGATCGTTCCCCTCGTCGTCGCCACCGCGCTGTTCATGGAGAACACGGATTCGACCGTGATCGCCACCGCGCTCCCGGCCATCGCCCGCAGCCTGAACGAGGACCCGATCGCCCTCAAGCTCGCCCTGACCGCCTATCTCGTCAGCCTGGCGATCTTCATCCCGATCAGCGGCTGGATGGCCGACCGCTTCGGCGCCCGCACGGTGTTCCGGGTCGCGCTCGGGGTGTTCATGGCCGGCTCGCTGGCCTGCGCGGCCTCGAACTCGCTCACGGGCTTCGTCGCCGCGCGGTTCTTCCAGGGGGTCGGCGGTGCCATGATGGTGCCGGTGGGACGCCTCGTGATCCTGCGCAGCGTGCCCAAGAGCGAGCTCGTCAGCGCCTTGGCCTACCTGACGATTCCCGCCCTGATCGGACCGATCTGCGGGCCGCCGCTGGGCGGCTTCATCACCACCTACTTCGACTGGCGCTGGATCTTCTTCATCAACATCCCGATCGGGATCGTCGGCATCGTGCTGTCGACGATCTATTTCGAGAACGTCCGCGAAGCCGAGCGCCCGCCCCTCGACGTCCTCGGCTTCCTGCTCTCCGGACTGGGGCTCGCCACGCTGATGCTCGGGCTCGCCTCCACCGGGCGCCACCTCCTGCCGGACGGCGTCTCCTGGGGCTGCCTCGTGGCCGGCGCCGTCCTGCTGGTGCTGTATTTCCGGCATTCGCGCGGCATCGCCCATCCGGTGATCCGCCTCGACCTGCTGCGTTATCCGACCTTCCGCGCCGCGGTGACCGGCGGCAGCCTGTTCCGGATCGGCACCGGGGCGATCCCGTTCCTGCTGCCGCTGCTGCTGCAGATCGGCTTCGGCCTCGATCCCCTGCGCTCGGGCCTGATCACCTTCGCGGCGGCGGCCGGCGCGCTCCTGATCAAGATCATCGGCCCGCGCATCCTGCGCGCCTACGGCTTCCGGCGGGTGATGCTCGTCAATGCCCTCGTCGCCTCGGCCTTCCTGGCGGTGAACGGCCTCTTCACCGCGGAGACTCCGCACGCGGTCATCATCTGCATCCTGCTGATCGGCGGCTGCGTGCGCTCGCTGCAATTCACCTGCGTCAACGCCATCGCGTATGCCGAGCTGGAGAACCGCGACATGAGCGCCGCCACCAGTCTCGCCAGCGTGGCGCAGCAGCTCTCGCTGAGCCTCGGGGTGTCCCTCGGGGCGCTGGCCCTGGAGGGCGCCGCCGCCGCGCATGGCCGCACCGAGATCGCGGCGCAGGATTTCGCCCCCGCCTTCCTCGCCGTGGCGCTGATCTCGGTGATGTCGTTCTTCGCGTTCCGGCGGCTCAGCCCGGATGCCGGCGCCGAGGTCTCGGGGCACCGCCTCGTCGCCACCGCCCCGCGCAACGCGATGCCGTAGGACCCGAACGGGGTTCGGGGCTCAGGCCGCGGCCCGGGCCGGAGCGCGCCTGGGGGCACGCTTCGGCTTCTGCCCGCCCCGTGCGGCGGGTGTCGGCTTGGTCGGTGCCTTGGCCGGGTTCGCGGCGGCGCGGGCGCCCTGGCGCCAGCCCTGCCAGCTCCAGCGGCCCGGACCCGTCATGGCGTACATGAGGAAGCCGCCGGCGAGACCGAAATCGGCCAGCAGCAGGGTCCGCTCGGCCACCGCGCTCGGACCCACGAACTGCCAGAAGGGGTGGAGCAGGACCGCCATCACCCCCGCGAAGGCGGCGAGGGCCAGTCCGCTCAGGCGCGGCAGCACGCCGAGGATGAGGGCGACGGGGCCGAACACCTGCACGATCACCGCCGCGGTGGCGACGGCGTTCGGTGAGGGCAGGCCGGTGGCCGCGAGGGTGACGGCGAAGCCGGAGACGTTCAGGGCCCGGGCGATGCCGGTGGGCAGCAGCGCGGCGGCGAGCAGCAGCCGGGCGAGGAGGAGCAGTCCGTCTTGGGCTCGGCCGGTCACGTCTGGGGCTCCGTCTGGCATCCTGGAATGCCGAGCTTTGTCGCGACCGGCTGAAGACGGCGTTAAGGCCGCCGCGCCCTCAACCGGAGACGCCGCCGCGGAACAGGCGTCCCCGCTCGGTCCAGGCCACCACCGCGAGGGCGAGGCCGCCGAGGAGCGCGTAGCCGATGCCGATGGGCAGCACCGATCCGTCGAAGGCGTGCCCGATCAGGAACCCGCAGAAGGCCCCGAGGATCGTGGTGTAGAAGCCGAGGAAGGACGAGGCCGTGCCGGCGATCTCGCCGAGGGGCTGCAGGGCCAGGGCGTTGAAGTTCGGCATGGCGAAGCTGATCAGGAACTGGTTGGCGGCCAGGATCCCGAGGAACAGGGCCAGGGGCGGGTGGCCGTGATAGGCGAGCCCCGCCACCACCTGCCCCACCGCCACGACGACGAACAGGCTCAGGCCCGCATGGGAGAGCGGGCGCATGCCGAGGCGCCGGACGAGGCGGGCATTCACCAGGGTCGCCGCCCCCATGGCGCCGGCGACGAGGCCGAAGGCCAGGGGGAACAGGCCCCCGAGATGATAGAGCCCCGTGTCGAAGACCTGCTGGGCCGAGCCGACATAGCCCATGATGCAGCCCGTGAGCAGGCCGAGCGCGGTCGCGTAGCCCACCGCGACGCGGTTGCGGAAGGTGATCGCCACCGCCTGGGCCACGGCCCCGAGGGAGAAGGGCCGCCGGTAGGCGGGATGCAGCGTCTCGGGCATCCGCCAGGCGAACCAGACCACCAGGATGCCGGCCAGCGCCAGCATCGAGACGAAGACGTAGACCCAGGAGCCGAACAGCAGCATCGCGCCGCCGATGGCCGGCGCGATCATCGGCACGATGAGGAACACCATCATGATGAGCGACATCACGCTCGCCATCTCGCGCCCCGCGAAGCGGTCGCGCACGATCGCCGTCGACAGGACGCGCCCGCTGGCGGCGCCGATGCCCTGGATGATCCGCGCCGCGAGCAGCCAGCCGAAGGACGGCGCCACCATCGCGAGGCCGGTGCCGACGACGTAGATCGCCAGGCCCGCCAGCAGCACCGGGCGCCGCCCGTAGGTGTCCGAGAGCGGCCCGTAGACGATCTGCGCCGTGCCGAAGCCGATCATGTAGACGTAGACCAGGAGTTGCAGGCTGTTGGGATCGGCCACGCCGAAGCGGGCCTGGATCGCCGGAAACGCCGGCAGCAGGTTGTCGATGGAGATCGCCGTCACCGCCATCATCAGCGCGACGATGCCGACGAACTCGCCGAAGCCCGGGCCCTTCCACGGCCGGGCGGCGGGTTCGGAAAGCCGCGCCGTCGGGGCGTGCGCATTCGTGGCCGGGGTGGTGCTCACCTGGGACGGTCCTCGGGGGCTGGGGCGGCGCGGCGGGTCACCCGTCGAGCCAGAACGCTTCGTCCGGCTCTTGGTGCCTTCGGCGCGGCCGGGCCATCGGGGGCGCCGCATGGCAGCCGCGCGGCCCCCTCGGCGCGTTCGCGCCACAATTCCGGAGAACCGTGCCCGGGCGCCGGGATCGCGGCGCGTCGCGGAGCGGACCAGCGGCAGCATGTACGAGACGCGTCGCCGCATCGTTCAGTTCGCCCTCCTCGGCGCCCTCCTCCCGGTCCGCTCCGCATCGGCCGAGGCCGAAGCCGAAGCCGAGGCCGTCGCGGGCGAGGCGCCGCCCGCGGGCGATCTCGCCGGCCGGGCCGACGCCCTGGTGCGGCCCTATGCCCGCGCCGGCATCTTCTCCGGCGCCGTCATCGTGGCCCGCGACGGCGCGGTGCTGTTCCGCCGGGCCTACGGCGCCGCGCAGCGCGAGTGGTCCGTGCCGAACACGCCCGAGACCCGCTTCCGCATCGCGTCCCTGACGAAGCAATTCACCGCCGCCGCGATCCTGAAGCTGCAGGAGGCGGGGTGGCTCGGCCTCGCCGATCCGGCCGCGCACCACATGCCCGGCCTGCCGGCGACCTGGGCGCCCATCACCCTGAGGATGCTCCTCGACCACACCGCCGGCCTGCCCAACGTGACGGCGCTGCCCGACTTTCCGACCACGATCGCCCGGGCCGCCCGGACGCCGATGGAGGTCGTCGGCCGGCTCTTCCGCGAGGAGCTGCTGTTCCCGGCGGGGACGGCGCAGGAATACAGCAACACCGGCTACATCCTCCTCGCGGCGATCATCGAGCGGATCACCGGCGCGCCCTTCGCGGACGCCCTGCGCAGCCTGGTCCTGGCGCCGGCCGGGCTCGCGGAGACCGGCGACGCCGATCCCGACGCCGTCGTCCCGCAGCGCGCCGCCGGCTATCACCGGGTCGCCGGGCAGTGGCGCAACGCACCGCCCGTGGTGCCGGCGGCGGCCCTCGGAGCCGGCGGTCTCGTCTCCACCCTCGACGACCTCGTGGCCTGGGACGCCGCGCTGCACTCGGACCGGGTCCTGCGGCCGGCCTCGGTGGCCGAGATGGTCCGCGACGGCGGCCACGGCTACGGGCTCGGCCTCTATGTCGGCCGGGCCTACGGCGAGCGGCTCCTGTCCCATGGCGGATTCCTGAACGGCTTCTCGGCGATCAAGGACACCTATCCGGATCTCGGCCTCAGCATCGTCGTCCTCGGCAACACCGAGACCGGACCGGCCCAGACCCTGTCCCGCCGCCTCGGCGCCCTCGTCCTCAGCCGGCCGGAGGCCACCGAGATCGCGGTGCCGGCCGCCGTGCTCGACCGCTATGTCGGGTTCTACCGGACGGGACCCCGTGCCGTGGTGTCCCTCGCCCGCGAGGGGGAGTGCCTCGTCGCCCGTGGGGCCGGCCCGGCGCGGCTCGTCCTGGCCCCGGAGAGCGACCGCGTCTTCGTGGCCGAGGACGGGACCCGCATCGCCCTCGACATCGAGCCCGACGGCCGGGCGACCGGCCTCCTCCTCGACCTCGCCGGCGGCGCCCGCTCCGGACCGCGCATCGACGCGGCGACGGCGCGCCGCATCGGCAACCGCCGCATGGCCCGCCTCGCTCCGCGCTGAGCCTCGGCCCGTCCGGGTCGCCAACCCGTCCGAACGGGTCTACCATCCCGCCGCGCGCCAGGACGCCATCCGGCGCGCCGAACATCCGGGCCGCGCCCGTCCGTTGGCCAAAAGTCCACCTTGATTTGACCCTGCGCCTGGCTTTGACTGCGGCCCATAAGAACAATCAGGAGGATACGCGATGAACAAGCCGGAGTTTCTCAACCAGGGTACGAAGGCGCCCTTCTCGGCGCGCTACGACAACTTCATCGGTGGCCAGTGGGTCGCGCCCGTGGCGGGCCGCTACTTCGAGAACACCTCCCCGATCACCGGCCGGGTGATCTGCGAGGTCGCCCGCTCGGACGCCGCCGACGTCGACAAGGCGCTCGACGCCGCCCACGCCGCGAAGGAGGCCTGGGGCCGCACCGCGCCGGGCGAGCGCGCCCGCATCCTGAACAGAATCGCCGACCGGATGGAGGAGAACCTCGACCTGATCGCGCTCGCCGAGACCTGGGACAACGGCAAGCCGATCCGCGAGACGACCCACGCCGACATCCCCCTCGCCATCGACCATTTCCGCTACTTCGCCGGCTGCGTGCGCGCGCAGGAGGGCTCGATCTCCGAGATCGACCACGACACCGTCGCCTACCACTTCCACGAGCCGCTCGGCGTCGTCGGCCAGATCATCCCATGGAACTTCCCTATCCTGATGGCGGTGTGGAAGCTCGCCCCGGCGCTCGCGGCCGGCAACTGCATCGTGCTGAAGCCCGCCGAGCAGACCCCGGCCTCGATCCTCGTGGTGGCCGAGCTCATCGCCGACCTGCTGCCGGCGGGCGTGCTCAACATCGTCAACGGCTTCGGCCTCGAATGCGGCAAGCCGCTGGCCTCCTCGCCCCGCATCGCCAAGATCGCCTTCACGGGCGAGACGACGACGGGCCGGCTGATCATGCAGTACGCCTCGCAGAACCTCATCCCGGTGACGCTCGAGCTCGGCGGCAAGTCGCCGAACATCTTCTTCTCCGACGTCGCCAACGAGGATGACGACTTCTTCGACAAGGCGCTGGAGGGCTTCACGATGTTCGCCCTGAACCAGGGCGAGGTCTGCACCTGTCCGAGCCGCGCCCTGGTGCACGAGTCGATCTACGACCGCTTCATGGAGCGGGCGATCAAGCGCGTCGAGGCGATCACGCAAGGGTCGCCCCTCGATCCCGCCACGATGATCGGCGCCCAGGCCTCCTCGGAGCAGCTGGAGAAGATCCTCAGCTACGTCGACATCGGCAAGCAGGAAGGCGCCGAGTGCCTCACCGGCGGCGAGCGCAACGTGAAGGATGGCGAGTTCGCGGAGGGCTACTACATGAAGCCGACCGTGTTCCGCGGCCACAACAAGATGCGCATCTTCCAGGAGGAGATCTTCGGCCCCGTCCTCTCGGTCACGACCTTCAAGGACGACGCCGACGCGCTCAGCATCGCCAACGACACCCTCTACGGCCTCGGCGCCGGCGTCTGGACCCGCGACGGGACCCGCGCCTACCGCTTCGGCCGCGCCATCCAGGCCGGCCGCGTCTGGACGAACTGCTACCATGCCTACCCGGCCCACGCGGCCTTCGGCGGCTACAAGCAGTCCGGCATCGGCCGCGAGAACCACAAGATGATGCTCGACCACTACCAGCAGACGAAGAACATGCTGGTGAGCTACTCGGCCAAGAAGCTCGGCTTCTTCTAGGACCCGTTCGAGACACGCAGACCCGCGTGAGACTTGCCCCGGCCGGACGACGGCCGGGGCTTTTTCGTTCGCCGCCCTATCTCTCCCGAAAGGCCTTTCCCGGAGACCGCCCCATGAGCGAGACCGCCCTCGACCCGACCACCGCCGATCAGGCCGGCGCCGACGGGACGCCCCTGCGCGTCACCGCGACCCCGGCCGCCATCGACCTCATCGAGGAATTGCGGGCCGATCACGGTCCGGTCATGTTCCACCAGTCCGGCGGCTGCTGCGACGGCTCGTCGCCGATGTGCTATCCCGTCGGCGACTTCCTGACCGGCGACAGCGACGTCCATCTCGGCACCGTGGCGGGGGCGGATTTCTGGATCAGCCGGCCGCAATTCGAGGTCTGGAAGCACACCCACCTCATCCTCGACGTGGTGCGCGGCCGCGGCGGCATGTTCTCCCTGGAGAACGGCCGCGACAAGCGCTTCCTGATCCGGTCCCGAATCTTCACCGAGGCCGAGAACACGGCCCTCGCGGGCGCCTGCCGGATCTGAGGCGTCAGGCGCGCGGCTTCGGCGCCTCGCCGGCATTGCAGCGCTTCATCGCCGCGAAGGCCTCGGAGGCGCCGCTGAGGTCGAAGCCCGCCTTCCAGCCCTTGCCCTTGAGCAGAATCTCCTCGGATTCCGCGGCCTTCTCGACGAGGTTGGCCGGCAGGGTTCCGACGAGCCGTGTGCCGTTGCCGGTCCAGGTCGCCTTGGCGTTCACGGTCTTGCCGCCGAGCTCGGTGGCGGCCACGATCTTCTCGTCCTTGTCGTGCTGCCACTTGCTGTAGGTCAGCACCACGACGAGCGCCTTGTTCTCCAGCGCGAAGGTGACGGAATTGTCGGCGTCGTCATCGTCCTCGTCGACGTAGGACCGCACGATCACGCAGGCATTGGTGCCGGTGATGCTGTCGGTCCGCTCGACCTGCCAGCCGTTCAGGCTCTCGAACAGGGAACGCTCCGGGAGACGACTCTCCTGGGCTGACGCGACCGCGGGGGAAACGAGACTGGCGAGGAGGCCGAACAGGCAGGTCCGGGCCGGCGACGGGCGCTTCATGACGGGGTTCTCCGGTTGGGGCGGGGACGGTCGCGGTTCAGAGCTTGGCGCCGGGCACCGGCGTGTCCGCCGGCTTGGCCGCGGACTTGGCGGCCTCGCGGGCATCCATGAACCCGGCGAAGTCCTCGGGCGTCTGGGTCGAGAACGCCACGATGGGCTGCGGATCCTCCGACAGGTCGCGGAATGCGCCGCAGAGTTCGGCAACCGGCTTCGTCAGGGTCGGCTGCAGCTTGCCCTGAACCTCTTCCAGGACCGTCGTCATCTCGGGCGCCAGGGCCGCGAGCTTGGCATCGAAGGCGGCCCGCTGCCGGGCGGTGGTCGGGATCTCGCAGCTCCCGAGAAGCTTCTGGAGGATCAGGCCCATGCCGTAGACCTTGATCCGGGTCTCCGAGGGCCGCGCGGCCGCGTTCTTCTTCTCCTGGCGCCGCGCCGTCTCGGCCGCGAAGGCCTCCGGCGGCAGGACGAGGTACTGGTCGAGGGCTGTCCCGAAAGCCGCCGCGTCGGCCGCCTTCGGGCAGAAGGGCTCCTTCGGGTCGCTGAACCGCTTGGCGAGTTCGATGTCGATCAGGGCCTGGATCGGGCTCATCTCCGGGCGCATGCCCGCCAGCTTGGCGTCGAGGTCGGCGCGCTGCTTGCCCGTGCTCGCCACCTCGCAATCGGTCAACGCCTTCTGGAAGTAGAGCCCGCTCGCGTAGTTGGCGATGCGGCCTTCCGACGGGATCTCCGTCGCGACCGGCGCCGTGTCCCCGTTGCAGCGCTTCAGGGCCTCGTAGGCTTCGGCGAAGGCCGGGATCTTGAAGTCGGCGTCGCCGTCCTTGAAGCGCAGCACGATGGCGTCGGCGCCCAGGAGGTGCGGCAGGAGCGTGTCCGGGAACTCCCCGGTGAGCTGGGTCTCGTCCGACTTCCACTTCGAGCGCGGAAGGACGACCTTGCCGCCGGCCAGGAGAACCACGGTGCGGTCCCCCTTGTCGTGCGACCAGCCCTGGTAGCCGAGGGAGAGGATCAGGAAGCCCGGATAGGTCGCGACGACGACCGAGCTGGCATTCTCGTCGTCCGGATCCTGGTAGCCGCGGGCCATGAGGCACTTGGCCTTGTCGCCCTCCCCGCTGCGGCTGATCTCCCAGTCCTTCACCTTCGCGAAGGGAACGTCCTTGGCCGCCGCCGCGGTCGCGGCGAACCCGATCCCGGTCGCGAGCAGGGACACCAGAAACCGGGAGACCATGGGCAACTCCACATCGCCTGTGCGTCCGGGGCCAAGTGCCCGGACCAGCTCCGGTCGCTGTAGACTGAGGAGCGTGGACGATGTCTTGATTTCACCGAGACCCTCGGACCTTCGTGCGGATCAGGGCTAATGAAAGCGTAATCACGCGCGATCCCGATGCCGGTGATCGTCCGTTCGGGAAGAAATCGGGACGGGTCTCGCGCCCGATCATCGGTCGGTGTGGAGTTGTCGCGCCAAACGGGCGGATCCGGAAGTCGAGGATCGACCCCGGTCCAGTTCAAGCCGGGTGAAGGGAGAGATCCGTGCAAGACCGAGGACCAACGCGCTCGGTCCGCTTCGGAAGGGCCCGAAACGCCCATCGCTCCCCGGGCGGTCCGGCCCGGGGAGCGATGTCGTGGCGGCGCGGTGAAAACCCCCGCGCGGACCGTGGGATCAGGCGCGGCTGACGCTGGCGGGGGTGATCTCGGAGAGCTTCGTGGCGCCGACCTGGCGCATGATCGTCTCGAACTCGCGCTGCATGATCGCCAGGACCGCCGTGACGCCGGGCTCGCCGAAGGCGGCCAGACCCCAGACGTAGGGACGTCCGATGCAGACCGCGTTGGCGCCCAGCGCCAGGGCCTTGATCACGTCGGTGCCGCGGCGGAAGCCGCCGTCGATGAGGACGGGTACCTTGCCGTTGACCGCCTGGACGACCTCCGGCAGCGCGTCGATGGTCGCCTCGAGGCTCTCCTCGGCGCGGCCGCCGTGGTTCGACACGATCAGGGCGTCGACGCCGTAATCGAGGGCCTTCTTGGCATCCTCGTGGGTGACGATGCCCTTGAGGACGAGCTTGCCCTTCACGATGCCGCGCAGGCGCTTCACGTAGTCCCAGGTCATGCCGGTGCCGTAGAGGTTCGTCACCTTCGACACGTCGATGTCGTCGAACATCGGCTTGCGGCTGACCTCGTTCTTGAAGCCCGGCGTATGGCAATCCGAGCAGTTGCGGGTGTCGAGGCGACGTTCCCGGAACAGCGTCTCGGTGTTGCGGCCGCCCTGACGATCGACGGTGAGCACGATCGCGGGGGCGCCGGCCTTCTCGGCCCGCTTCACCAGGGCTTCGGTCACGGCCCAGTCGTCGGTGGGGTACAGCATGTACCAGACCGGCGCGCCGCGCTCCTTGATGACGTCCTCGATCGAGGTGCTGCCTACGGTCGACAGGATCATCTGGTGACCCTTGACCTTGGCGCCGCGCGCCACGGCCGACTCGGCCTCGGGGTGGAAGGCCGCCTGGCTGCTCACCGGGGCCAGGACGATCGGGCTCGCCCAGATCTCCCCGAAGATCTTTACCGTGGTGTCGATCTTGCGCACGTCGATGAGGCGGCGGGCGCGGATGCGGATCTTCTCGAAGCCCTCGCGGTTGGCCTTGAGGGTCTCGTCGCCGTCGACGCCGCTGGCGAGGTAGCCGTAATGGGCCGGGGGCAGGGCCTTCTTCGCGGCGGGCTCGAAGTCGAAGACGTTGAGGGCCTGGCTCGGGGAATCGATGATCTCGCCGACATTGCCGGGGGACTGGCGCAGGACGTCGTAGCTCTGGGCCATGGCCGAATCGGTGCCGAGGGCCGTCAGGCCGGCGAGCGCGCTCACCATCGACGGCGCCACCACGGGGCTGGCCGACAGGAATTCCAGGAACTTGCGGCGATGGAACATTTTTTCAGTCTCAGAACCGGGCTGAGGTTGAAAAGTCTCGGACATGGAACGGGCTCACACAGCGATCTCGCGAAGCCGCCGTCCTGCACCAGAAATGTTGCACTGCGCAAGATCGCGGCGCGGATCTATAGTTCTACAGTCCGGCCCGCGAACCACCCGATATAATTCCGGCCCGCGATTTATAATGAGAATAAGCTGAGCAGATTCCGGCCTGGACAGATCCGAACAATGGAAAGGTCTGCGCGAGACTGCATGCTGTATTGCACCCGGCGCATTATGGTCACGCTTCGCGCGCCCCCAGGATGGCCCGGTTCAGTCGTCCCGAGGATCGACGGCGGCCCCGGCCGGGCCGCGATAGCCCGAAGCCAGGACGTAGAGTTCGCTCGAATCGGCCCGGCTGGCGTTCGGCTTCACGTGGCGCACGCTGGCGAAGTCGCGCTTCAGGTCGGCCAGCAGGGTCCCCTCGGTTCCGCCCTGGAACACCTTGGCGAGGTAGGAGCCGCCCGGCGCCAGGATCTCGCGGGCGAACCCCGCCGCCGTCTCGGCCAGGCCGATGATGCGCAGGTGGTCGGTCTGCTTGTGTCCGGTGGTGTTAGCGGCCATGTCGGACAGGACGAGGTCGGCCGGCCCGCCGAGGAGGTCCGTGAGCAGCTTCGGGGCTTCCGGGGCGAGGAAGTCGAGGGTGATGAAGTCGACGCCGACCATGGGCTCGATCTCGAGAAGGTCGATGCCGACGATCTTGCCGCTGGTGCCGACGATCTTGGCCGCCACCTGCGACCAGCCGCCGGGGGCCGCGCCGAGGTCGACGATGCGCTGGCCGGGCTTCAGGAGCTTGAAGCGCTCGTCGATCTCGATGAGCTTGAAGGCCGCGCGCGAGCGGTAGCCCTCGCGCTTGGCCCGGGCCACGTAGGGATCGTTGAGCTGGCGCTCGAGCCAGCGCTTCTGGGAGGCGGTACGGCCCCGCCCCGTCTTGACCCGCTGCTTGAGTTCGCCGCGCAGACCCGCGCCGGCACCACGCCTGTCACTCACCGGTAGCTCCCACGGCGCCAGACGCCGTCCTCACGCATCATGTTCATCAGGAGACCCTCGCGCAGGCCGCGATCGGCGATGCGCAGGCGGTCGGAGGGAAACGCCCGACGGATCGCCTCCAGGATGGCGCAGCCCGCGAGCACGAGGTCCGCGCGGTCGCGCCCGATGCACGGATTGTCCGCGCGCTGCTCGAGCCGGGTGTCGAGGAGGTCGTCGATGGCCTCGCCGACATCGGCGTCGCTCATCCACAGGCCGTCGACCCGCCGGCGCTCGTAGCGGGCGAGACGCAGGTGCATCGCCGCCAGCGTCGTCACCGTACCGGAGGTGCCGAGCAGGTGGAAGTGCCGGGCATTGGCGGCGGGCGCGGCCCGGATGGCGAAGCGCGCCAGCAGGTCGGCCACCTCCTCCACCATGCCCTCGAAGGTCAGGCGGGTGACGTCGGAGCCGCCGTGCCGCTCGGCCAGGGTGACGACGCCCACCGGCAGGGAATCCCAGGCCCGGATGCGCAGGGTCGGGTCGGCGGACGGGTTCGTCGCCGCCCCGTCGAGCCAGGCGATCTCGGTGGAGCCGCCGCCGATGTCGAAGATCACCACCGATTCGGAATAGGGGTCGGCCAGGGCGGCGCAGCCCGTCACCGCGAGGTAGGCCTCGGTCTGGCGGTCGACGATCTCGAGGTCGAGCCCGACCTCGTTGCGGACGCGCTCGACGAATTCGGCCCCGTTCACCGCGAGGCGGCAGGCCTCGGTGGCGATGATCTTGGCCCGCACGACGCCGCGGGCCTGCATCTTGGCCTTGCAGACCCGCAGGGCCTCGATGGTCCGCTCGATCGCCGCCTCGCTGAGCCGGTCGGAACTGCCGAGGCCCTCGCCGAGGCGCACGATGCGCGAGAAGGCGTCGATGACCCGGAAGCCGTGCGCGGCCGGCTCCGCCACCAGCAGGCGGCAATTGTTGGTCCCGAGGTCGAGGGCGGCATAGGCGCTGCGCCGGTTGGCGCGCCCCGGGGTTCCCGGCGCGTCGGCGCGCGAGGCGGGGGCCGGTGACGGCATCTTCCCACCGCTCGGGCGGGCCGGCATGGTCGCGGCGCTCTCTTCCCTCATCGGCCGAGCCGAAATCCCCGATCGTGGTCCCAGGCGGAGAGCCGGACCAACACGTCCCCGGGACGCTACAGGTCTCCCCGGCAAACTGCAAAGCCTCGATCACGAGGGCGCGTGGATCGGGGATGATTTCGGCGGCCCGAACGGAGCGGCCGGCGGGTCAGCCGAGCTTGCCGGCGGCGGCCATGCGCGGCACCGGCCTGAGCAGGCTCTTGACCTGCGAGAACGGGCGCGGCCGGTTGATCACCTCGTCGAGGCGCGACCAGAGGGTCTTGGGCGAGAACGGCTTGGCGATGATCTCGTTGACGCCGAGCGAGATCGCCCGGTCCACCACGTTCCGGCGGGGCTGCGCCAGCATCAGGATGATCGGGACGGTCGGCGACGGCGAGGTGGTGGGGGTCCGTGCGAGGCGGATGAACTCCTCGCCCGAGAGGATCGCCAGGTCCCAGTCGATGATGGTCAGGTCCGGCTTGCTCTCGGCCAGGACGCCGAGGGCCTCGGCCCCGTCCGGCGCCTCCAGGACCCGCTTGATGCCGACGCGCATCAGCATGTCGCGCACGATGCGGCGGATATAGAGGCTCTCGTCGACCACGAGTGCCGAGAGGTCCGGAAAACTCGGAGTGGCGATCATCGATGCGGCGTCGGGCCCGGCGGGTCGGGGCGAGCATGCCCCGCCGGCACCCTAGCGCCGCGGAGCTTTGCGCTTTGCTAACGTCAGCCAGCAAATCGACTCGATCGCGCCCGGCGGAAACTGCTCAAATGGCAGGCAGGGGGCGGGCCACCCGCGCGGCTGCGCGAAAAAGCTACGCATTTTGCCGCAGGAAAGTTACGGAACTCTCGCCAAGCGGGGCAGAAGCATCTTGCGATCAAGGCGGCTTTCAGTCAGGACTAAGGCGTTATTCTTGGTCACCGCTGCTGGGAGTAATGATAGGGCGGAGCGTGGGCTGTCTGGGATGGCGCGCACGCGGTTATCGAAACTGATGGTCGGCGGACGGTTTTTGCGAGCTTTCTATGGGACGTGGTCGTGATTTTCGGGGGCCGCAGAAGCGCGGCTTCGATGAGGGTGGAGCCGAGCCGCGTTGGCCGGATCAGGCTCCCCCGAGCGGCGGTGGCTACGGTGGCGGTTTCGGCGGTGGCGGCGGTTTCGACCGTGGTCCGTCGCGCGCCGCTGCGGCACCCTCTGGGCCGGAGCGCGATGCGACGGTCAAGTGGTTCAACAAGGAGAAAGGCTTCGGTTTCGTCGAGCTGGCTGACGGCTCGGGCGATGCCTTCCTCCACATCCGCGCCGTCGAAGCAGCTGGCCATGCCGACCTTCTCCCCGGCACGCGCCTGACGGTCCACACCGCGCAGGGCCAGAAGGGTCCGCAGGTGACGGACGTCACCAGCGTCGACACCTCCACGGCCGAGGCCGCTCCCATGCGCGACGCGCGTCCGCCCCGCAGCGGCGGCTTCGGCGGCGGCGACCGCTTCGGCGGTGGCGGTGGTGGGGGTTACGGTGGTGGCGGCGGCGGTGCTTATGGCGACCGCGGCGGTGATCGTGGCGGCGGCCGCTTCGCCAGCGGTCCGTCCACCGAGATGACCGGCACCGTGAAGTGGTACGACCCGGCCAAGGGCTTCGGCTTCGTCTCCGTCAACGACGGCGGCAAGGACGTGTTCGTGCACCGCTCCGCCCTCTCCCGCGCCGGCCTCGACTCCCTGGCCGAAGGCCAGCAGGTCGTCCTCGGCGTCGTCGAGGGTCAGAAGGGTCGCGAGGCCCAGAGCATCAACGTCGACGATTGATCGTCCCGGGGGGCTGGCCGCGCTGCGGCCACCTTTCACGGCATGACTGAAACGGCGGCCCCACCGGGCCGCCGTTTCACGTTTCGAGACCTGACTCGCCTTCGGAGATTGCGATGCGGACCGCCCTCCTCGCGCTGATCGGCCTCGCCGGCCTGGCGATGCAGGTCCCGGCCTCGGCCGAGGATTTCAGCGGCTTCTATGCCGGCGTGAATGCGGGCTACGGCTTCGAGACCGGTGGACGCGACAAGCGTGGCTTCGTGCCCGGCGTGCCGGGCGACGAGTCCGGAACCGCCGCCGAGACCGGACTTCCGCCGAGCGCGCGGGATGCGTCCCGCGCCCTGCAGTCGCGCAACCGCGCGTCTCAAGGGGCCGGCGCCGTCACCCGCTGACATCCCCGCATGCGCCCCGGCCGCACGAACCCGCAACGAGAAAGGGCCGCCCTCGCGGGCGGCCCTTTCGTATCGTCGCCGGTGATCCGTGGGGATCAGCGCGAGTAGAACTCGATCACGAGGTTCGGTTCCATCTGGACCGGGTAGGGAACCTCGCCGAGATTCGGCACGCGGGTGACGCGGGCGGTCATCTTGGAGTGATCCACCTCGATGTAATCGGGCACGTCGCGCTCGGCGAGCTGCGCGGCCACGACCACGATCTCGAGCTGCTTCGAGGAATCCTTGACCTCGATCAGGTCGCCCGGCTTCACGAGGTAGCTGGCGATGTTCACGCGCTGGCCGTTGACCTTGACGTGGCCGTGATTGACGAACTGGCGCGCCGCGAACGGGGTCGGAACGAACTTCGCGCGGTACACGACGGCGTCGAGGCGGCGCTCGAGCAGGCCGATCAGGTTCTCGCCGGAATCGCCGCGCAGGCGGATCGCCTCGGCGTAGTAGCGGCGGAACTGCTTCTCGGTGATGTTGGCGTAGTAGCCCTTGAGCTTCTGCTTGGCGCGCAGCTGCGTGCCGAAGTCGGACATCTTGCCCTTGCGGCGCTGGCCGTGTTGGCCGGGGCCGTACTCGCGGCGATTGACGGGGCTCTTCGGGCGGCCCCAGATGTTCTGGCCCATGCGGCGATCGAGCTTGTGCTTCGCCTGAATGCGTTTTGACATCGCGGTTCCTCTCGCAATGGAGATCTATCGAGGAACGCGCCCTCCTCTCTTCGCCGCCGGCCTCGGCCGGGGACGGAGCGACAGGACGGACATTGCCGCCCACGGGTGCGCTGGAAAATGCTTCGGGGCCCCTCGTCGGAGCCCCGTCACCGGCGCCTCGTTAGAGCAGGCCGACCTCCGCGTCAATGCCGAGCCGGCTCGGTTCAGGCCGACGCCGCCGGGCGGATCGGCCCCGAACGGGTCAGGCGGGGTTCGCGGTAGGTCATCGCCGCGTGCCGCGCGCTCGGGTGGCGGACCTTGGAGGGCCGGCCCTCGGCGCGCATGCGCGCGTCCGCCTCCGCCCAGGACGGCAGGTCCGCCGCGTCCTGGACCCAGTGTACGATCGAGGCCTCGTCGCACCAGTGGACCAGGCGCGGCATGGCACGCCGATGCGCGCCCGCCAGGATGTAGGCGCGCATGCTGGCCTCGTCGGTCCAGGCCGTCATGGTCCAGAAGGTCCAGCTCCGGTCCGGCAGCAGCGCCCCGCCCGTGAAGCCCGGGGCCGCCCGAACCTGGTTGCGGGTCCGGACGGCGTGGAGCGCGAAGCCGGGCAGGAAGCGCAGCGCGCGGATGCGCAGGCGGGTGACGCTGATGAACGGCATGGTGGGTTCGTTCGCCTCGGAAATTCCTGCGCCCACGCAGATGCCCCGCACCTGCGCAGACCCGGAGGCCGGGCGCCAGAGCCGCGTCGGCTATTGCAGGCCCAGCGGCAGGGACTCCACCGCGATTCCGTCGATGCCGCGCGCGGCCAGGGAGCGGCGTAGCGACGGGGTCAGGCCGAACCCGCCGGTGAAGGCCCCGTGTATCGGAGCGGAGGCCGGGGCGCTGCGATCGACGGGCCCGAGGAGCTGGATCACCCGCCGGGCGATGGCCGGGGCGGGGTCGATCCAGGTCACGGGCCAGGGAGCGAGCGTCTGGAAGCGGGCGAGCAGCAGGGGATAGTGCGTACAGGCGAGGCAGATCACGTCGGTGCGCCGGCCGTCCTCGAGGGTGACGAAGCAGGGCGCGATCTCGCGGGCCAGGGCGTCGTCGTCCACGGGCAGGCCGGCCAGCTCGGCCTCCGCGAAGCCGGCGAGGTTCGGGGCGCCCACCAGGGTGACGGCGCAGGCGCTCGCGTAGGATTCGATGAGTTCGTGGGTATAGGCGCGGGCCACGGTGCCGGGCGTCGCCAGCAGGCTGACGACCCGCGAGCGGGTCGCTTCGGCCGCCGGCTTGATCGGCGGTACGACGCCGACGAACGGCGTGGCGAAGCGCTGGCGCAGGGCGGGAAGCACCAGGGTCGAGGCGGTGTTGCAGGCCACCACCACGAGATCCGGCGCATGCAGGCCGATCAGGCGCTCCATGACGCCGAGCACCCGGTCGATCAGCACCGGCTCCGACAGGCGGCCATAGGGAAAAGCGGCGTCGTCGGCGGCATAGACGTAGGCCGCGTCCGGCCGGGCGCGCCGGACCTGCTCCAGCACCGTCAGGCCTCCCAGCCCGGAATCGAACACCAGGATGGTCGGCGCCGGCGCGACGCTCCGTGCCACGGCCGCCGTGGTCGCTCCTGCCATGAGATCGATCCGCATCCGAGTCCGGCCCGACTGTCCCGCGTCAACGGCGAAGTGTCGGCCCCGGAGGGTTAAGGGGAGGTCACCGTGGCCGGAAAAAGGCGATCGATCCGATGGTCCGAGCGTGGCCGCGACGAAGGACCCCGATGCGCCTCCGTTGCCGAATGCGCGCGCGGCCATATCTCCTCCTGACGTTCGAGTCCGAACCTTCAAGTCTGGGAGTGGTCGCCATGGCAGCGACGGCAGCGTTTCGCGAGACCCCTGAGGCGGAGCCTGGCCGATCCGCTTTCCCGCCCCCGCCCCTCTCGGCCAGACCCGTCGACCGTGCGGCCTGGATCGCGGCTTTCCACTATGTCCGTGACGAGACCGAGCGCCGCGCCGCGCCACTCTCTCCGGAGGACCAGCAGGTCCAGTCGATGGCGGATGCCAGTCCGACCAAGTGGCACCGCGCGCACACGACCTGGTTCTTCGAGCAGTTCCTGCTGCGCGAGCACCTGCCGGGCTACGCCATCTACGACGAGCGACTGCACTACCTGTTCAATTCCTACTACGTCGCCGCCGGCCCGCGTCAGCCGCGGATCCTGCGCGGCCTGATCACCCGCCCGACGGCGGACGAGGTCGCCGCCTATCGCGGGCATGTGGACCGGTCCGTCGACGCCCTGCTGAGCCAAGCCTCGGCGAGCGCCCTCGAAGCGGTCCTGCCGGTCCTCGAGATCGGGCTCTATCACGAGCAGCAGCACCAGGAATTGCTGGTCACCGACATCCTGCACGCCTTCGCGCAGAACCCGCTCGGACCGGCCTACGATGCGGCCTGGAGCTTTCCGCAGGCACAGGGCGCGACGGGCCGCACCGACCTGCGCCGCGGCATCGAGCCCATCGGCCACGAGGGCGAGGGCTTCTCCTTCGACAACGAATCGCCGCGGCATGACGCGCTCATCCAGGGCGGCACCATCGACCGGGCCCTGGTGACCAACGCGCAGTGGCTCGAATTCATGGCCGATGGCGGCTATGCGCGGCCCGAACTCTGGCTCTCGGACGGCTGGATCGCGGCCCAGGCCGAGGGCTGGCAGGCGCCGGGCTACTGGCGCGAGGCCGATCACGGCTGGGCGAGCATGACGCTCGCGGGGATCCGTCCGGTCGATCCGGCGCTTCCCGTCACCCATATCAGCTACTACGAGGCCGACGCCTATGCCCGCTGGGCCGGGCGCGACCTGCCCACGGAGTTCGAATGGGAGGTGGCGGCGCGCGAGGGCGATCTCCCCGACGCCTTCGGACTGGTCTGGCAATGGACCCGAAGCGCCTACACGGCCTACCCGGGCTACCGCCCGGTGGACGGGGCGCTCGGCGAGTACAACGGCAAGTTCATGTCCAACCAGTTCGTCCTGCGCGGCTCCTCGGTGGCGACGCCGCAGGGCCATGCGCGGGTCGGCTACCGCAACTTCTTCTACCCGCACCAGCGCTGGCAGTTCACGGGCCTGCGCCTGTCGGACGCCCGGTCCTGATCCTCGAATCGTCGCGCATCCGGAGACGTCCCTTGACCATCAACCCCGTCTTCACGGATGCGACCCCGATCGCCGCCATCGACGCCGAGCGTCAGTTCCTGGACGACGTGCTGGCCGGCCTCTCGGCGCCGCAGAAGTACCTCTCGGCGAAGTACTTCTACGACGCGGCGGGTTCGGATCTGTTCGAGGCGATCACCCGGCAGCCGGAATACTACCCGACGCGTACGGAGCTCGGCATCCTCGAGGCGCAGGGCGCGTCCATCGCCGCCACCCTGCCGGCAGGGGCCAACCTCGTCGAACTCGGCAGCGGCTCGACGGTCAAGGTCCGGCGCCTGATGGTGCATCGGCCGGATCTGGCCGCCTACGTCCCGGTGGACGTCTCGGAAAGTTTTCTCCTGAGCGAGGCCGAAGCCCTGGCCCGTGACTTCCCGAACCTGACGATCGCACCCGTGGCGGCCGATTTCACGCGCGCCTTCACCCTGCCCGACGGCCTGTCGGACGGCCCGGTGGCCGGATTCTTCCCGGGCTCGACCATCGGCAATTTCGAGCCGCCGCAGGCGACCCGGCTGCTGGCCCATTTCGGGCGTGTGCTCGGTGCCGGCGCCGCCCTGATCATCGGCGTCGATCTCGTGAAGGCGAAGGCCGTGCTCGATGCGGCCTATGACGACGCGGCCGGCGTGACGGCGGCCTTCAACCGCAATCTTCTCGTGCGGATGCGCCGGGAACTCGGCGCCGAGGTCGACCTCGACGCCTTCGCCCACCGCGCCTTCTTCAACGCCGAGGCGTCCCGCATCGAGATGCATCTCGTCAGCCTGAAGGCCCAGACGATCCGGATCGCCGATCGCGTGATCGCCTTCGCCGAGGGCGAGACGATCCACACCGAGAACAGCTACAAGTACACGGTCGAAGGCTTCCGCGCCCTGGCGCACGAGGCCGGTTGGAGCGCCGAGGCGGTCTGGACCGATCCCGGCCGGCTGTTCTCGATCCACGCCCTGCGGCGGGGCTGACGGATCAGCTCCGCTTCTCCATCATCGCCTTGACCTGCATCAGCTGGTCCCAGAGCTGGCCCGGCGAGGTTCCGAGGAAGTCGAGGCCGGCGGTCACGCCCCAGTAGATCCCGAAGACGATCACCGGGACGAGGATCCAGCCCAGGATCTCCTCGCCGCGCCGGCGCCGCCTGCGCCGCAGGCGGCGCTGCTCGCGGGCCGTGAGCTTCGGCGCCGGCGCCTGCTTGGTCGCGATGGGCGTGAGGGGTCCCTCGTGCAAGTCGTTCATCGGGGACGCCCCTCCTCAACCGATCTCAGCGTTGGGGAGGGGTATCCGGCCAGTCTCTCGCAGTGCCCGCTCTCCGTTCCCGCGCTTGCTAACCATCCGGCGACCGCGTGTCGACCGCCGGATGTCGTTTTCCGCACCCTCGAGACGTGACGAACCGGCCCCTCCCCACGGGCGGGGCCGGTTCGACGGAACGCGATCAGGCCTTGACCAACGGCACCTTCGGAACGGTTCGGACGCCACCGGAGCCGCCGCTCGGGCCGCCCTTGTCGTCGCGCTTGTCGTTCGTCTTGCGCGCGCTGGCCTTGGCCTTCGTGCGCTTGTGCTTCTTGGCCGCGTTGGCCACGTCCTTCTCGGGCTTGGGCGTGACCGGGCCGGCCGGGAACTCGAAGCCGAGACCGTCCTTCTCCGCGCCCTCGCCCTTGCGCAGGACCACCCGCACCGCGCCGCCATCCTTGAGCCGCCCGAACAGGACCTCGTCGGCCAGCGGGGTCTTGATGGTCGACTGGATCAGGCGGGCCATCGGCCGGGCGCCCATCGCGTCGTCGTAGCCGTTCTCGGTCAGCCACTCGCGCGCCTCGTCCGAGAGCTCGATGGTGACGTTGCGGTCGGCGAGCTGCGCCTCGAGCTGGAGGACGAACTTGTCGACCACCTTCGCCACCACGTCCTTCGGCAGGTGGCCGAAGGAGATGATCGAGTCGAGACGGTTGCGGAATTCCGGCGCGAACAGCTTGTTGATCGCCTCGACGTCGTCGCCCGTGCGCTTGGCCTGGGTGAAGCCGTAGGCCGAGCGCGCGAGGTCTGAGGCGCCCGCATTCGTGGTCATGATGATGATCACGTTGCGGAAATCGACCTGCTTGCCGTTGTGATCGGTCAGCTTGCCGTGATCCATGACCTGCAGCAGGATGTTGAACAGGTCCGGATGCGCCTTCTCGATCTCGTCGAGCAGCAGCACGCAGTGCGGGTGCTGGTCGATGCCGTCGGTGAGGAGGCCGCCCTGGTCGAACCCGACATAGCCGGGCGGCGCGCCGATGAGGCGGCTGACCGTGTGCCGCTCCATGTACTCCGACATGTCGAAGCGCAGCATCTCGACGCCGAGGGACGCGGCGAGCTGCTTGGCGGCCTCGGTCTTGCCGACGCCGGTCGGACCCGCGAACAGGTACGAGCCGATCGGCTTGTCCGGATCGCGCAGGCCGGCCCGGGCGAGCTTGATCGCCGAGGTCAGCGCCTCGATGGCGTTGGGCTGGCCGTAGACCACGCGCTTGAGGTTCTCGGTCAGGTTCTTGAGAACCACCGCGTCGTCCTTCGAGACGGTCTTCGGCGGGATGCGGGCCATCGTGGCGATGGTGGCCTCGATCTCCTTGACACCGATGGTGCGCTTCCGGCGTGCCTCCGGCACCAGCATCTGCGAGGCGCCGGTCTCGTCGATGACGTCGATCGCCTTGTCCGGCAGCTTGCGGTCGTTGATGTAGCGCGCCGACAGCTCGACCGCGGCCTTCACGGCCTCGGTGGTGTACTTGAGCTTGTGGAACTCCTCGAAATACGGCTTCAGGCCCTTCACGATCTCGATCGCATCGGGGATCGACGGCTCGTTGACGTCGATCTTCTGGAAGCGGCGCACCAGGGCGCGGTCCTTCTCGAAGTACTGGCGGTACTCCTTGTAGGTGGTCGAGCCGATGCAGCGCAGGGAGCCGTTGGCCAGCGCGGGCTTGAGCAAGTTCGAGGCGTCCATCGCCCCGCCCGAGGTCGCGCCGGCACCGATCACCGTGTGGATCTCGTCGATGAAGAGCACCGCGTTCGGATGCGCCTCGATCTCCTTCATCACCTGCTTCAGGCGCTCCTCGAAGTCGCCGCGGTAGCGGGTGCCCGCCAGCAGGGTGCCCATGTCGAGGGAGAACACCGTGGCCTCGATGAGGACCTCGGGAACCTCCTTGTTGATGATCTTGCGGGCTAGGCCCTCGGCGATGGCGGTCTTGCCGACGCCGGGCTCTCCCACGAGGAGCGGGTTGTTCTTCTGGCGGCGGCACAGGATCTGGATCGTGCGTTGCACCTCGGCCTCGCGGCCGATCAGCGGGTCGATCCGGCCGTCGCGGGCCTTCTTGTTGAGGTTGACGCAATAGGCGTCGAGGGCATCGCCCTTCTTCTTCGTGCGGCCCTCGCCCTCGTCGCCGCTCGGGCGCTCGGAGGCGGATTCCTCGTCGGCCCCGCGCACGGGCTTGGCCTCGGAGGCGCCGGGGCGCTTGGCGATGCCGTGGCTGATGTAGTTGACCGCATCGTAGCGCGTCATGTCCTGCTCCTGCAGGAAGTACGCGGCATGGCTCTCGCGCTCGGCGAAGATCGCCACCAGCACGTTCGCGCCGGTGACCTCCTCGCGCCCGGAGGACTGCACGTGGATCACGGCGCGCTGGATGACGCGCTGGAAGCCGGCCGTCGGCTTGGCATCCTGGCGGCCGTCCCCGATGAGGTTCGACAGTTCGGTGTCGACGTACTCTACGAGGGCGCGCTTGAGGGTGTCGACCTCGACGTTGCAGGCCCGCATGACGGCCGCCGCGTCCTGATCGTCCACGAGGGCGAGCAGGAGATGCTCCAGCGTCGCATATTCGTGCCGGCGCTCGCCGGCGAGCGCCAGGGCGCGGTGGAGAGCTTGTTCTAGGCTGCGAGAGAAGCTGGGCAAAGCGTGGCCTCTGTGTGGGGTGCCTATTTCTTTTCCATAACGCACTGGAGAGGATGTTGGTGTTTGCGGGCGAAGTCCATGACCTGCGTCACCTTGGTCTCCGCAACTTCGTACGTGAAGATGCCGCACTCGCCGACACCGTTGTGGTGCACGTGCATCATGATCTGAAACGCGACTTCCTGCGACTTGTTGAAGAACTTTTCGACGACGTGAACGACGAATTCTTGCGGTGTGTAGTCGTCGTTCAGCAAGAGAACCCGGTAGAGGCTCGGTCGCTTGGTCTTCGGCTTGGTGCGGGTGATGATGGCGGTTCCGGAGCGTCCGTCATCCGTACCACCCGGTTCGCGCGGCTCGTCCGCCGCCCGCACATCCGTGCGGTGACGGTGAAGCGTGAAGGTTTCGGGGCCGCCCGCGCGCGAGGATTCGCTGCCCCGTATCAGGACGTCGGTCATCTGAATTGCATCGACCCCTTGGTGCGGCATGCTGCTCGTTGGCTGCTCATCCGCGGGTCGCGCCGGCGAGGCGCGCTCGCATCGCCGGTAATCTATAGGGCGTTCGGCCGCTTCGCCAGTCGGCTGCGCGCACTTGTCCGAGACCGTCACGGTCCGGGTCCGCGCTGGTCGCCGAGCGCGTAGCCGCGAACGGTCGGCGTGAAAACGGAAACGGCCCCGTGCGATGGCTCGCACGAGGCCGAGTGGCAGGCTTTGAGGCCGGGTCCGCGAGTGGATCCCTCCGCTTGCGGAACTCCGCGGGTCAGGCGGCCTTCTGCTCGGCCGCGGGGAAGCCCGGGAGCTTCGGGAAGGACTTCAGGTCGAAGGCCTTGGGACCGAAGAACGTCTTGGGGTCGAAGAATGCCTTCGAGTCGAAGAAGGTCTTCATGTCGAAGGGAGCCTTGGCCTGCAGCGGCGCACCGATCTCCTGGGCGAGGCCCTGATACAGATCGGTCATCACCTTGGCCTGGCTCTGGAAGCGCTCGTAGGAGGCCTTCAGGTAGTCGGCCTGGATCTCGAGGGCGGACTGGAGCGTGCGGGCGGCGGCCAGCTTCTTCATCGCTTCGGCGCCGGCGCTGTAGGATTCCTTGGCGAAATCGGCCATCTCGATGCCGGCGGTATGGTTGGTCTTGGCGAGCGACGAGACGCTCTTCATCACGGTGGCGAGACCGGACTTGTTCATCTCGGCGGCCTTCTCGTAAACTTGGCTCATCTGATGATCCTTTCGCCCCGATGGGGCTTACCCTGACGTGTCGGGCAGATGCCCGCGAGGCCGATTGCGGCCCGTATCGCCTATGTGTGCGATGCAACATGGAACGTCAAGCGATATATTGCACTGCACCATGACGATCGATTTCGAGAATCGGTCTCATGGCATTAACCGGGCCGTAACTGCGTCCACCTAGCCTGATTGACAGATGTTGCGGGGTCACGGCGGCACGGCCGCACCCCCCGCCGAGATGTTGCGGTGCAAGCCGGCCCATGGGCCGTGCATGTCGAGGCAGTGAGTCGTGATGCGTAGCCATACTCCCCGCGTCGGCCGGGTGGCCGCCCTGTCGGCCGCGATCGCGGCGGCCGCCGTCCTGGCCGCCCTCGCCTCCCCGGCCGAGGCGCGGCGCGGCCACCATCACCGCGGTGGCGGCGGTGGCGGCTACAACCCGCCCTACGCCGCCATGGTGGTGGACGTGAAGACCGGCAAGACGCTGCACGCGATCAACGAGGATTCGCTGCGCCACCCGGCCTCGATCACCAAGGTGATGACCCTCTACATGCTGTTCGAGCAGCTGGAGCGCGGGCGCTACACCCTCGAGTCGCCCCTCACCGTCTCGTCCTTCGCTGCCTCCCAGGCCCCCTCGAAGCTCGGCCTGCGCCCGGGATCCACCATCGAGGTCGAGGACGCCATCAAGGCGATCGTGACCAAGTCGGCCAACGACGTGGCCTGCGCCATCGGCGAGAACATCGCCGGCTCGGAATCACGCTTCGCCGAGATGATGACGCAGAAGGCCAAGGCGCTCGGCATGAGCCGCACCCACTACGCCAATGCGTCCGGCCTGCCGGATGCCGACCAGATCACCACGGCGCGGGACCTGACGATCCTCGCCCGGGCGATCCAGGACCGCTTTCCGCGCTACTACAAGTATTTCCAGACCCGCTCCTTCGCCTTCCGCGGCCGGGTCATCGGCAATCACAACCGCCTCCTCGGCAACGTCCAGGGCGTGGACGGGATCAAGACCGGCTACACCCGGGATTCCGGCTTCAACCTGATGACGGCGGCCAGGCTCGACGACCGGCAGATCGTGGCGATCGTGCTCGGCGGAAAGTCCGGCGCCAGCCGCGACCGCATCATGGCCGACCTCGTCCGCCAGTCCCTGCCCCGCGCCTATGCCGGCTCCCGCCAGACCCCCGCGACCACCGAGGTCGCCGAGCGCGCCCGCCCGGCCGTGGTCGCCGACGGCGCTTCGCGGACCCGGACCCAGGTCGCCTCCGCCGATGACGAGGCGGACGTGGAGACCACGGCCTCGACCCTGCGGGCCGGCCAGCCCCTGGACATCTCGCCCAACCGCTCCGCCACCACGACGCCCGGCAGCGCCGGCATGAAGTGGCGCTCCGGTGCCCTCCCGGCTTCGGCGCAGGCCTATGCGCCGTCGAACGGCCAGGCCGCGTTCCCGGCCGGCGGCAAGACCGACGCCCGCCTCGCCTCCGTCGACGGCCCGCGCACCGAAGGTCCGAAGCCGGTGGCCGGCGCGCGGATCACGCCCACGGCCTGGGTCATCCAGCTCGGCGCCATGGACGACGAGGACAAGGCGAAGTCCATGCTCTCCGACGCACGCAGCCGGGCCGGCGGCGCGCTGGCCAAGGCCTCGCCCTACACCGTGAAGGTCGAGCACGGCGGCGCCACGCTGTTCCGCGCCCGCTTCTCCGGCTTCGCCGAGCAGGACACCGCGCAGGACGCCTGCAACGCCCTGAAGCGCAACGGCTTCAACTGTTTCGCCACCCGCAGCTGAGTTCGCGCTGACGGCACCGCAAGGGACCGGAGCCGCCCGCGGGCGGCCCGGCACAGCACAGCTACGCCCGGTTCGTATCGCCGGACGTCCGCACCCTCGACATTCCCTGTCTGGCAACGCGCGTGGAGTATCAGCGATGTCGGTTGTTAAGCCTGTCACGGGCCGCGTTGACGCGGGCCGCCTGCTCGGCCGTGCCTCCCTGGTCGGGGTGCAGCCGCTTCATCAGCGTCCGATGAGCCGCGCGGACCTGCTCCAGGGACGCCCCGCGCTCAAGCCCCAGGATCTCATAGGCCTCCTGCTCCGTCATCGCCCCTGGATACGCCGCGCGGCGCGGCCCCGGGTCGGGATCTCCCTGAGCGTCTACACGCCAGCCGGGATACCGGCGGTCGAGATACGCCTCTAGGCGCCGCGTCGTCTCCGCGTCGCGTCCGAACAGGGCGACCAGGGCGGGCAGCGGGATCACCGAGAGGGGCTGACCGGCATAGGGTCCCGCAAGGGCGATCCCCTCGCCGGCCCCGTCGAAGCCGATCGTCGCGCCCGTGAGGCGAACCGGATCGAAGCGGGCGGCAAAGGCCCGGCCCCGTCTCCGAAGACCGTCCGAGCCTTCGAGCAGCCAGACGGCACCCCCGCCGAACAGGATCGCGAGTTCGACGCGGCCCCGCACCAGGAACAGGCCCGCCCCCGCGAGAGCGGCGTAGCCTCCGACCCGGCGCAGGACGCGCGTGGTCAGGGCGGGATGCCGGAGCCGAAGGTTCCGCCCGAACCACCAGATCAGGAGAAGCGCGACCGCACCGGCGAGGAACGTCACCGGCCGGTGCCGTATTCGGCGCTCACCCGGCCTCCGACCCGCAGCTTCACCCCGCCGAGGTCGCGAAAGCCCTGCGCGTCCGGTGCCGCCGGTCGCGCTCGGGCGGTCCCGCAGCCGGGTCGCGGCGGCAGCCGGACGCCCTCCGGTGCGTTCTCCGGGCAGAGATGCGGCGGAACCTGCTCGGCCGCGCCGGCGGCGAGGGCGCCGGCAAGCCAGAGCAGGACGACGGGGGGAGAGCGGTGCCGGGCCATGGATCGCCTTCGCTGATCGATGCGCCGCTTTAGCGAGCGCCGCGCGCCGTGACGAGGGGGCGGTCTCAGAGCCGGCTCTCCGCCACGTCGGTGGTGGTCAGGCGGACCCGGCGCGTGCGCCCGTCGCGCTCCACGGTGAGCTCGATCGAGGCGCCGAGGCCGGCAGCCTCCATGGCGGCGGTGAGATCGGCGAGGCGGTGCACCGGCCGGTCTCCGGCGCCCACGATGATGTCTCCGATCTCGCCCGTCTGCGGATCGACCCCGCGCAGGCCGGCCGCGGCGGCGGGCGAGCCGCGCAGGACGCGCAGGACGACGACCCCGTCGATGCCGAGGCGAGCCGCGGTGGCCTCCTGCCCCGCGATGATGCCGATGCCGGGATTGCGCGTCCGGCCGTTGCGGATCAGCTCGGGCACGACGCGGTTCACGACGTCGACGGGGATCGCGAAGCCGATCCCGGCGCTGGCCCCGGAGGGCGAGAAGATCGCGGTGTTGACGCCGATGAGCCGCCCGGCGGAATCGAGGAGCGGTCCGCCGGAATTGCCCGGGTTGATCGCCGCATCGGTCTGGATCACGCCCGAGAGCTCGCGGCCCGCGCTGGTGGGCAGCCGCCGCTGCAGGGCGCTGATCACGCCGGTGGTCAGGGTGTGGTCGAGGCCGAAGGGGTTGCCGATGGCGAAGGCCGACTGGCCGACCTTGAGGTCGGCGGAGGTGCCGACCGCCAGGGGCTGCAGCGGGGCGGTCGTCCGGCCGAGGCGGATGACCGCGAGGTCATAGCTCGGCGCCGCGCCGACGAGGCTCGCCGAGACGACCTCGCCCGAGGACAGGCGCACTGCGATGGAGCCGCCGCCCTGGGCGGCCGCCGCGACCACGTGGTTGTTGGTGACGATGTGCCCGGCCGCGTCCCAGATGAATCCCGTTCCGGTCTGCGAGCCACCGCCCTGCTCGCCGTTCTCGCTGTCGACCCCCATCAGGGCCCGCCCCTGCGCCGCCGCCTGGACGAAGACGTGGACCACCGACGGGCTGGCGCGGGCGAAGAGGTCCACGGTCGCCGTCTCAGCGGGCGCGAGGTCGCCCCGGGCGGTGACCGCCCGCGGGGTCTCGGCCGAGAACAGGAAGCCGGTCAGGTAGGGCTGTGCCACGAACAGCGCGAGCAGGATGAGGGCCGCCCCGGCGGCCCAGCGCAGGAAGCGATCCGCCGGCTGCGGCGGATACCGATCGGGCATGTGTCATCCTCTTCACCATGCTGCGAAAACCGCATCGCCTCGCAGGTCCATTAACTGGGCGGTGACCCAATGCCCTTCAACTGGATGGGTGCCGTGACGGATCAGGGTGCGACAGCACACGGAAGCCGGACGCGACCATAGATAAACATCGGCTAGATATTGTCAGCCAAAGCGACAAAACAGAACGAGAGGGCGTCCAAAAGCAGCCATATTCTGCGCGCTGATCAACAACAGCGCGCTTTATGTGAGGGAGGGAGCGTTCTGGCCGGAATGAGCTTTTCATTCTTGCCTGATTTGACCTCAAAGCTGCCTTAGAGATGCTTCCATTCACCCGGATAGACGTCCCGCGGCAAATGTTCAGGTTCGAGGTCGTACAGACTTCTGGCCGGACATCCGGCATCGCGGGGAACGACCCTCACGATTGAAGGAATCGAGACCTATGGAAACCCAAGCCCTGGAACGCCCCGCCGATCTCACGATCTGGCGCACCGCTCCGGTCCCGGCGCCCCTCGCCCAACCTGCCCGCTACCGCACCCTGCGCGAGGCGATCGAGGCCGCGGCCGGCGCCCTGTCCGATCCGGCCAAGCAGCCCTGGATCATCACCGAGGATGGCGAGGTCCTCTCGCCGAACTGGATCCGCACCTACCTGAACTGAGTCCGTCGGCGCTTTCGCGCCCGTCGTCCCGCGAGCCGACCGCCGCCCCGTGCGCGGCCGGCCCGCGCGCCGCTTGGCGGCGCATGATCGATCCCTGCGGCACCACGCCGAGCCTTCGCTCCGCGACTCCGACATCGCAGTCGCGTGCAGATCCGTAGCCTCCTCTGCCTCCAACCTGACGTGCCCGCATTCCGGCGATGTTCTGGGAGCCAGCCTCACGGCGTCGGCTGGCCCGGTAGCCGCCGTGCCGCGCCGGACACCGGACGAAAAAAAGGCCGCTCCGAAGAGCGGCCCGAAGTCTAGGGAGGAAACGCCCAAGAAGGGCTGCTGAACCGCGACGCCATCGCGGTCCCGCAATGCACAATCTAAAGTGCGCCGCACAAAATGCAAGGGCTTTGAACGTCGTTCAACGCAGATTCTCGCTGCGGCGTACCACGCCTCCCGCGGCGGCGCCTCGTCCCTAGTGCTCGCTCAGGAGCTGCGCGATCTCCACCTTGAGGGCATCGGACAGGTCCTTGCGCTCGAGGGCGTAGGCGATGTTGGCCGTCAGGAAGCCGAGCTTGGAGCCGGTGTCGTAGGTCCGGCCCTGGTAGTGCATGCCGAAGAAGGCCTGGTCCTTGGCGAGCTTGATCATGGCGTCGGTGAGCTGGATCTCGCCGCCGGCACCGGTCTCGCCGTGCGCGAGAATGTCGAAGATCTCGGGCTGGAGGATGTAGCGCCCGGAGATGATGAAGTTGGACGGTGCCGTTCCGGCCTTCGGCTTCTCCACCATGCCGTTGATCTCGAAGGTCTGGCCGAAGGTCTGGCCGACGCCGACGATGCCGTACTGGTGCGTCTCCTCGGGCTTGACCTCCTCGACCGCGATGACGTTGCCGCCGTGGCGCTCGTAGGCGGAGAGCATCTGCTGCATGCAGCCCCGGCTCAGCATGTCGGGCAGCAGGACCGCGAAGGGCTCGTCGCCGACGATCTCGCGGGCGCACCACACCGCGTGGCCGAGGCCGAGGGGCGCCTGCTGCCGGGTGAAGCTGGTCTGGCCGGCGGCCGGCAGGTCGCGCTTCAGGGCCTCGTAGGCCTCGGTCTTGCCCCGCTCCTGCAGCATACGGTCGAGCTCGAAGGCGACGTCGAAGTGATCCTCGATCACCGCCTTGCCGCGTCCCGTCACGAAGATGAAGTGCTCGATCCCCGCTTCCCGAGCCTCGTCGACGACGTGCTGCACGACGGGGCGGTCGACGACGGTGAGCATCTCCTTCGGAACCGCCTTCGTGGCCGGAAGGAAACGGGTGCCCAAGCCGGCAACGGGCAGGACGGCTTTGCGAATCGGTTTCATCAAGCGGGACCCGGTAGCGAGGATAGGGTGAGGAGAACCTCGAATGGATTGACGTCGCCCCGCTACAACCTCCACTGACAGAGGTGATCGAGGCGTCGCCGTTACGGGCATAACCGACAAGCTCGATTTCCGATATATCGTCGGTGAGACGTTTGGGGAGAAGATGTCATGGCGGTTCTTGTCACGGGCGGGGCGGGCTATATCGGCAGCCACATGGTCCTGGCACTTCTCGACGCCGGACACGAAGAGGTTGTCGTGCTCGACGACCTCTCGACAGGGTTCGACTGGGCGCTCCCTCCCGAGGTCAAGCTCGTCGTCGGCGATGTCGCGGACCAGTCTCTGGTCACGGAAATCATCCTTCAGCACCGTATCGATGCGATCGCGCACTTCGCCGCGCGCATCGTCGTGCCGGATTCGGTCGCGGATCCGCTGCATTACTACTTGGCCAATACCGTAAAGACGCGGGCATTGATCGAAACCGCGGTCCGCTGCGGGGTCAAGCACGTGATCTTCTCCTCGACGGCGGCGGTCTACGGGGAGCCGGAGGTCGTGCCGGTGCCGGAGGATCTGCTGCCCGCGCCGATCAATCCGTACGGACGCTCCAAGCTGATGAGCGAGTGGATGATCGCCGATGCGGCCAAGGCCCATGGCTTCTCCTACGTCGTCCTGCGCTACTTCAACGTCGCCGGCGCCGACCCGCGCGGCCGGACCGGGCAATCGACGCCGAATGCCACCCACCTGATCAAGGTCGCGACGCAGGCCGCCCTCGGCCAGCGGACCCATCTGGAGGTCTACGGGACCGATTACCCGACCCGCGACGGCTCGTGCCTGCGCGACTACATCCAGGTCTCCGACCTCGCCGAGGCCCATCGCGTGGCGCTCAACCACCTCCGATCGGGCGGCGAGAGCCTGACCCTGAATTGCGGCTACGGCCGCGGCTACTCGGTCCTGGAGGTGATCGAGGTGGTCAAGCGCGTCTCGGGGCGCGATTTCGAGGTTCGCCTCTCGCCGCGCCGGCCGGGGGATCCCGCCCAGATCGTCGCCGAGGCGCAGCGCATCCGCGATCTCGGCTGGACCCCGCAGAACGACGACCTCGACCGGATCGTCGCCCAGGCCTTCGCCTGGGAAGAGGCCCTGACCCGGCGCAATCGCACGTGAGGCGCTGGACGCCCGTCGTCCTCGCCGCGTTGCTCGGAGCCGGCCCCGTCCAGGCGGCGGGTGCCGCGTCGACACCGGCTGCGGCGACGATGGAGGCAAGATCGGGCTTTGCCGCCTTCGTCGCCGCGCTGCGGCCGGATGCCGAGGCCCGTGGCGTCACGCCCCGGACCTTCTCGGCCGCCTTCGCGGGGATCTCCGGGCCCGATCCCGACATCCTCTCCCGCACGCGCAAGCAGGGCGAGTTCGGGCGGCCCGTCTGGGACTATCTGGTGGGCGCCGTCTCGGCTGGGCGGATTGCCCGCGGTCAGGCCCAGGCCAGGCGACTCGCGCCCGTCCTCGCCCGAATCGAGGCGCGCTACGGTGTGCCGCGGTGGATCGTGTTGGCCTTCTGGGGCGTCGAATCGGATTTCGGGGCGAGCGCCGGCAGCGTTCCGACGATCCGGGCGCTCGCGACCCTGGCGGAGGCGAAGTTCCGCGGCGCCCTGTTTCGCGACGAGCTCCTCGCCGCCCTCACCATCCTGGAGCGCGGCGACGTCACGCCGGAGCGCATGAAGGGCTCCTGGGCCGGCGCCATGGGTCAGGTGCAGTTCCTGCCCTCCAGCTTCCTGGCGCATGCCGTGGACTTCGACGGGGACGGGCATCGCGACATCTGGGGATCGGAGGCCGATGCCCTCGCCTCCATCGCCGCCTATCTCAAGGCCCTGGGCTGGAACCCGGGCCTGTCCTGGGGCTACGAGGTGATCCTGCCGCCCGGGTTCGACCTCGCGCGCTACCGCGGGAACCTCGCGGATTTCGCCCAGCGCGGCGTCAGGCGTGCCGACGGGGAAGCCCTGCCCGGCGCAGGCCTGGGCAGCCTGTTCCTGCCCGGTGGCCTCGGCGGCCCGGTCTTCCTGATCACCGACAATTTCGAGGTGGTCCGCGCCTACAACACGTCGGATTCCTACGCCCTGGCGGTGGGGCACCTCGCCGACCGGCTGGCCGGCGGACCCGTCCTCGCCGCGCCCTGGCCCGTGCGGGATGCCCGCCTCGACAAGGCCGGGCTGCAGGCGCTCCAGAGCGGCCTCGCCGGGCGCGGCCTCTACGCGGGCGAGGCCGACGGGCGCGCCGGGCCGAAGCTGCGCGAGGCGGTGCGCCAGTACCAGATCGCCGAGGGGCTGCCGGCGGACGGCTACGCCACACCTTCGCTGCTGGAGCACCTCCGGCGCCGCCCTTAGACCTCGCCCGCATCCTCCTCTAAGGTGACGGCACCCGACCGGTCTCCGGTCTGATCGATCGAGGCGTCCCATGACCTTGCCGGCATCGCGCGCGGCCTGGTGTTTCCTCTCCGGATTGTCCCTGCTCCTCGCGGGTGCCGCGCCGGCACGCGCGCAGTGGGGCGATTCCTACGATGCGCCGCGGGGCGGCGACTACCCGTCCCCGCGCCGCCGGGCGCGCGACTATTACCGGGACGACGACGGCTACGGAGCACGGCAGGCGAACCGGCGCTATGCGCCGGCGCCACCGCAGGAGGCGCCGCGCCAGTTCTACTGGCCCTGGGAGGACCGCCCGGCACCGGCCCAGGTCGCCCCTGTTCCCAGTGCCCGGCCAGCGCCGCCGCGCAATCGCGGCTACGCCGACGATGGGCGCTCGGGTCACGACGACGGACGTGCCGTCCGCCGCCGCCCCCGCCCCGCTCCGGTCGTCGCCCAGCCGAAGCCCGCCGTCCCGAAGGTCGAGCCGACGACCCGCATCGCGGTGTTCGGCGACACGCTCGCGGGCCACCTCGGGAGCGGGCTGTCGAACGTCTTCGAGGACAACACCGAGATCGGCGTCGTCGATCGCTCGAAGGCCGATAGCGGCCTCGTGCGCAAGGACGTGGTCGACTGGCCGAAGGCCGCCGAGGAGTTCCTGAAGGCGAACCCGAAGACCAGCTACGCCGTGATCATGCTGGGTTCGAACGATCGTCAGCCCATCCGCGAGGGCGACCAGACCCTCGACCCCCTGAGCGACCGCTGGCGCACCCTCTATGCCGAGCGGGTCGATGCCCTGATCAGGGTGTTCGGCGAGGCCAAGATCCCGCTGATCTGGGTCGGGGCGCCGCCCATGCGCAGCGAATCCCTGACGAAGGACATCGCGGCGATCAACGACATCTTTCGCGAGCGCGTGGCCAAGGCCGGCCAGACCTACGTCGACATCTGGCCGGGCTTCGTGGACGATCGCAATCGCTACACCGCGACGGGTCCCGATCTCGAAGGGCAGGAGGCGAAGCTGCGCACCGCGGACGGCGTGCACTTCACCAAGGCGGGCGCGCGCAAGATGGCGCATTTCGCCGACGTCGAGCTGAAGCGGATGATGGGGGCCGGCACCCCGGCCCAGCCGTCGCTCGCGGCCCCCGTGGCGGTGGCGCCGCAGCCGACGCTGGAGGGCGAGACGGCCAAACTCGACGATGCCGCCGCCATCGACCGGCAGATCACCGCGATGCTGCCGAGCCTGCCCGAGCCGCCGGGCATCCCGGCGCTTCCGGTCAAGCCCCTTGCCGGTCCCGTCGTGCCCCTCGGACGGGCCGAGGTGACGCCGGGTGGAACCCTCATCAGCGGCCGGCCGCGCGATCCCGATCCGTCGGGCACCGTCGAGCGGGCCCTGGTGCGGGGCGCCGCGCCCCTGCCCCAACCCGGCCGGGCCGACGACTTCAAGTGGCCGCCGGGCTGACCCGCGGTCAATCCTCCAGCTTGCCGAGATGCCCGATGGCGATCCAGTGCAGGGCAAAGCCCAGGGTGAGGGCACCGAGGCTCGCGACGCCGGGCTCGGTCTGGAAGTAACGCCAGATCACGTCCAGGGCCTCGCTCTGGGTCAGGCGATAGTCGTAACGGTCGTAGAGCCGGATGCCGGGCAGGAAGAAGCCCAGCATCACCAGGGATGTGCCGATGGTGTTCAGGAACGTCGCGCGGTAGCGGATCCTGTCGTTGCGCGCGTTCTTGCCGATGACGCGCCGGCGGAAGATGTAGCGCCGCGACGTATCGGGCGACGGAGCCTCGCTCACCGCGCCGCTAGCCGACGCCCACCGGGTGCTTCGTCACCACGGGGCTGCGCATCGTGACGAGTTCCTCGCCGGCCGTCGGATGCACCGCGATGGTGCGGTCGAAATCCGCCTTGGTGGCGCCCATCGTGACCGCGATGCCCACGGCCTGGATGATCTCGCCGGCATCGTGCCCGAGCACGTGCACGCCGACGACCCGGTCGCTCGCGCAATCGACCACCACCTTCATCAGCACACGTTCCGCGCGGCCGGACAGAGTCGCCTTCATCGGGCGGAAGCTCGACCGGTAGACGTCGACGGCCCCGTAGAGCTTGCGCGCCACGTCCTCGTTGTGGCCGACGACGCCGATCTCCGGCGTCGAGAAGACGGCGGTGGGGATGAGGCCGTGATCGACGCACCAGGGCTTGTCGCCGAACACGGTGTCGGCGAAGGCATGGCCCTCGCGGATCGCGATCGGCGTCAGCGCCGCCCGGTCGGTGACGTCGCCGACCGCGTAGATCGACGGAACGCAGGTCTGCGAAAACGCATCGACCGGAATCGCGCCGCGCGCATCCGGCTCGATTCCGACCCGATCGAGGCCAAGGCCGGCGATGTTCGGTCGCCGCCCCGTGGCGGTCAGGACATGATCGACCTCCAGATGGCTGCCGTCGTCGAGGGTGACGCGAATGCCGCCATCGGTCCGGTCGAGGCGTTCCACCGTCCGGTTGAGGCGCAGGTCCATGCGCTCGGCATAGGCCTCGCCGAGGGCGTCGCGGATCTCGTCGTCGAAGCCGCGCAGCAGGCGGTCGCCCCGGTGCAGCAGCGTCGTGCGGCTGCCGAGATGCGCGAAGACGCCGGCGAATTCCACCGCGATGTAGCCGCCGCCGACCACGAGGATGCGCTCGGGCAGGGTCTCGAGGTCGAAGACCTCGTTGGACGTGATGGCGAGCTCGGCGCCCGGGATCAGCGGCTCCTTGACCGGATGGGCGCCGACCGCGACCAGGATGGTGCGGGCCGTGACGCGGCGGTCCGATCCGACGAGGCGCACCGTGTGCGCATCCTCGATCACGGCCCGCTCGGGAACGACGGTGACGCCGGCACGGCCGAGATTGGCATCGTAGATGCCCTCGAGCCGCGCCACCTCCGAATCGCGCCGGGCCTTCAGGATGCTCCAGTCGAAGCGCGGTTCGGGCACCGACCAGCCGAAGCCGGCGGCATCCGCGAAGTCGTCGGCGAAGCGCCCGGCATAGACCATGAGCTTCTTCGGCACGCAGCCGCGGATTACGCAGGTGCCGCCGACCCGATACTCCTCGGCGAGCCGGACCCGGGCACCGTACCCGGCGGCGATGCGGGCCGCCCGGACGCCACCGGAGCCGCCGCCGATGACGAACAGGTCGACGTCTAAGGTGCGGTCCGGATCGTCTGCCATGAACTCATCCTGCGGGTGGGACGCGGAGGGCTCTCCATCGCCCGAACGCGGCGGTACATCAACCGTCCCGCCGCTCAAACGAAAAGGCCGCTTCCCCTCCCGGAGAAACGGCCCCTCGGACACCCGTGCGGCGCGAGAACGCCCCGGCGGGCTTACTTGATCTTGGTTTCCTTGAAGTCGACGTGCTTGCGCACGACGGGGTCGTACTTCTTCATCGACAGCTTCTCGGTCTGCGTGCGGGAGTTCTTCTTCGTGACGTAGAAGTAACCCGTATCGGCGGTCGAAATCAGCTTGACTTTAACGGTGACGGCCTTGGCCATGGACGCGGCGCTCCTGTGATCGCGGCATTCCGCATCAGCGAAACGCAAAAGGGCCGGCGTTGGCCGGCTGAATACCGGCGGGTGATTGCCTCATCGGCCGGGATTCGTCAAGGCGCATCCTGCTTCGGATGCTGGACGATGCGCAGGGCGACGACCACCGCGTAGCCGAGAAACAGCAGGCAGAGGCTGTAGGCGAAGCCCTGGGGCGGGGCGAGGTCCATGCCGCCCCCGATGATCGGCGGACCGAGCATCAGGCCGACATTGTAGAGCACCACGAAGGCGGCGTTGGCGCCTGCGAGCTCCGGTCCGCGCACCGTCGCCCCGAGATGGGCGAGGCCCACCGTGTAGAGCGTGCCGGCGATCCCGCCCCACAGGAACAGCAGGACCAGCAGTGCGGAGAACGAGGCGGAGGCGAGCGGGATCAGGCTCGACCCGAGCGCGCCGCCGAGGCCGGCCATGAGCAGCACGCGGCGGCGGTCCATGCGGTCGGCGAGCCAGCCGAAGGGGATCTGGAACACGACGTTGCCCAGCGCCAGCGCGCTGACGAGCCCGGCCGCCGTCCCGGCGTCGTAGCCGAGGCGCAGGCCGTAGAGCGGCAGGATCGCGAAGCCGCCGGTCTCCACCGCGCCGTAGACCAGGGCCGCGACCGTGGCGGCGGGGGCGAGGCGCAGATAGGCGAAGAAGGACCGCCCACGCCCTTGACCGATCACGGGCGACAGGTCCCGGGCCAGCAGGAGCGGCACCAGGGCGACGAGGAAGAGGCCGCCGCCGCCGAGATAGGGGGCGTAGCCCTGTGTGCCGAAGACGGCGAGCAGGGCCGGTCCGACCGCGAAGCCGAGGGCCAGGACCGTCGCGTAGATCCCCATCACCAGCCCGCGTCGCTCCGGCGGGGCGGCCGCGTTGATCCAGAACTCGGAGAGCACGAACAGGGCGCCGAGGCTCGTGGAGAACACGAAGCGCAGCACGAACCACCAAGCGATGCCCTGCAGCAGCTTGAAGGCGACGAGGCAGAGTGCACCGAGGACGATGGCGCCGACGAGCAGGCGCAGGACGCCGAGCCGGGCGGCGAGGCGCGGCACGAACGGAACCGTCAGAATGGCCGCGAGGCCGGCGACCGCGGTGTTCACCCCGATCAGGGTGCTCGAGGCCCCCATGCGCTCCATCTCGATGGAGAGCAGCGGGATCGTCAGGCTGAGCCCGATCCCGACCACCGCGACGCAGGTGATGGCAGCGGCAATCGAGGCGAAGCGCGCGCCGTCCGCGATCTCGCTGTGAGGTTGAGCCGGCATGTCGGGGTCCATCGCGGGTCGCCGGGGCAACGCCGGGACTGCCTTGTCCATGTCGGGTTCGCTTCGCGCAACCACCTGCGGCTGCGAGGCGACGATCCGATGGCGGCTCGCCCCGCCGTGCCGGGACCCGTGACGGGCCGCAGGGCCTTCGAGGAGTCAGGTCCGATCCACGTCGGGAAGGCGGCGACGCTCGCCCGAGACCGCCCGCATCCGCCACGCCGCCAGCAAGTCCGCCAGGGCATCCGGGCTCAACCCATAGGTGTCCGGCAGGCCCACGCCGCGTCCGGTGAGCTGGCGGTTCATCGCCGCGAGGCGCGTCTCGCCGGCGCTGGCGTCGTCGAACATGACGATCCGCTGCGCCGCGCCCGACACCGCGACCGCCGTGAATCCGCTGGCATCGTGCCAGCGCACCCGCCGCAAGCGGCCGGCCCGCACGATCGTCAGGTCCACCCCGTCCAGGTGCAGCGCCGAACCCCGGATCGCCATGACGATCATCAAGGGCGCCCCACCGAGGAAAAGTACCACGCCCGGCCAGACCAGCACCTGGGCGGCGATCGGGATCGCCTCGCGCAGCAGCATCCAGAGCATGACCCCGCCGAAGACGGCCGACAGAGCGGCCAGGAACAGGAGCTTGCGCTTCGAGGCGCGCAGGACGACCGGACCCGGGTAGCGCGCGAGCAGGGCGTCGGCGGAACGGGTCTCGGTCTCGAGCAGGCCCGGCCACATCTGCCAGACAGCGACGGCCGCGCAGACCCCGAAGAACGCCGTCGTCGTGATGCCGCCATCCGCTCCGGTGACGATCATCCCGAGACCGGCCGCGACGAACACGATACTGAGAATGAGCAGCAGGAGGTGTCGGATGCGAGACCCGTTCGCTGTCCTCATGAAGCCAAACCTGTCTTCTCTTCGTGACGGGGTCTGCCGGCGCGATCGACCCGCCCGCCCCGCGGTGTGCACCGAGGTGGCAGATTCCGACGAAGGACACCACAGCGCGCAGGTGTCGATGCTCGTCGGCTTCGAGGTCGCGCAGGGGCACGATCCCGGGATCGCCGCGGTCGATAGGTCTTCGACGCCCAGGGTCACACCTGCCCGGATTTCATCGGCTCCAAACAGGCCGGAAACACCGATCGCCCCGATGAGATCGCCCGATTTCGGCCGATGGAACGTGCGGCGCGGAGGGTGTGAAGGGTGCGCTACCGGGCCGCCGATTTCAGCGGCTTGCCGTCGCCCACGGGCGGTTTGCGCTCGATCTTCTGGCCGTCGCGCAGGTCGGCGGGCGGGCTCAGCACGATCTCCTCGCCGCCCTCCAGCCCCTGGCCGAGCTCGACGGTCGTGCCGAGGTCGCGCCGGATCGTCACCGTGCGCCACTGCGCCGTACCGTCGTCGCGGGCCACCGCCACCTGCGTGCCGCGCTGGTTGAAGACGAGGCTCTCGGCCGGCACCCGCACGTTGGGCTCGGTGCGCGGCACCTTCAGGGTGACGTAGACGTAGAGCCCGGCCCGGAGGGCGCCGTCCGTGTTCGGCACGTCGACCTGGGTCGTGAGAGTGCGCGACGAGGTCAGCAGCGCCACGGAGCTGCGCTCGACCTTGCCTGAAAAGGTCCGGTCGGCGATCTGCGGCACCTTGATCGAGGCATCGACGCCGGGCTTCACGCCGACCGCGACGTTCTGGGGCACGTTGACCGAGACGCGCAGGATGTCGTCCCGGTCCATGGAGAGCAGGGCCGTCCCCGTTCCGTCCGCGTGCACGAGGTCGCCGACATCGACGCCGCGCTGGGTGACGACGCCGTCGAAGGGCGCGATGATGTCCTTGAAGCCGGTGAGCGCGCGCAGGCGCTCCACCGTGGCCGCCTGCGCCTTGATGTTGGCCTGGGCCACCTTCACGCCGGCCTCCGCCGAGGCGAGGGTCGCGGCCTGGCTGAGCACGCTGGCCTGGGAATTGTCCGCGTTCTGCTTCGAGGCCCAGCCCTGGCCGGCGAGGGTCGTGGTGCGGGTGTTGGTGACGTTGGCGAGGTTCACGTTGGCCTTGGCCTGGTCGACCATGGACTTGGCCTGCAGGAGCGCGGCCTCGAGTTGCCCCGTCTGCGCTTCCGCCTGGGCCAGCTGCTGGTCGAGATCCGGAGCGGCGATCCGCATCAGGATGTCGCCCTGGCGGACGCGGCTGCCGATGTCGACGCGGCGTTCGGCGATGTAGCCGGTGGCGCGCGCGTAGAGGGCCGCCTTGGCGAAGGCGTCGGTCTGGCCTGGCAGGGTGATGTCGATCGGCTTGTCCGCCCGCTCCGCGGTGGCGGTGCGCACCACCGGAACGAAACTGTTCATCTTGCGCTGGGTCTCGGAGGCGGCGGCGCGCCGCTCCATCTGACCGTACCCGCCCCAGGCGAGCAGGCCGATGGCGGCCAGCGCGGCGATCAGGAACGGCGCCTTGCCGGGCGGCGGCGGAATGTCGGACGGGTCATGGGTCTGATGCATCACGGCTGTCCCATCCCCGAACCGGCGGGCCTCACCCTGCCAGCAATGCCCAAGACCCGCCAACGGCTCACGCGTAATCCTCCAACGGCTTGACCTCGCCCCGGCGCAGAAGGGCGTACAGGAACGGCACGAAGAGCAGCGTCGCCGGGGTGCCGACCGCGATGCCGCCCATCACCGCCCGGGCCAGCGCGGCGTTCTGCTCGCCCCCCTCTCCCGTTCCGAGGGCCATGGGGATCAGACCGAGGAACATCGCGCTCGCGGTCATCAGCACCGGCCGCAGGCGGGTCTCGCCGGCCAGCAGGGCCGCCTCGACCGCGCCGCATCCGGTCGCCTCGCGATGCTCCTTGGCGAAGGTGACCAGCAGGATGGAGTTGGCGGAGGCGATACCCACCGACATGATCGCGCCGAACAGCGAGGGAATCGAGAACGTCGTTCCGGTGATGAACAGGCTCGCGACGATGCCGCAGAAGGCAAGCGGCAGGGCAGCCAGCACCACGAAGGGGTCGCCCCAGCTCTGGAAGTTCACCGCCATCAGGAGGTAGACCGCCACGAGGGCGATCGCGAGGCCGACCTGGAGCCGGAAGAAGGCCGATTCCATGTTCTCGATCTGCCCGCGCACCGTGATCTTGTCGGGCGCCGGCAGGGCCTTCTGTTCGTCGGCGATGATCTTGCGGATCTCCTTCGACACGGAGCCGAGGTCGCTGTCCTGCACCGCTGCGTAGACGTTGAAGGTCGGCTGCGTGTTGACGTGGTTGATGACCGTCTGCGATCCCTCGCGGCGCATGGTGGAGACGCTGGAGAGAAGCGTCAGCACGCCCGGCGCGTCGGGGCCGCCATTGACCAGGAGCGGCGTGTTTTGAAGCGCCGTCAGCGAGTCGTTGCGATACTCCGGCGTCTGGACCCAGAGCTGGTAGGGGATGCCGGTCTTCGGATCGGTCCAGAAGTTCGGCGTGACCTGGAAGGAGCCCGACAGCGAGACGTTCAGGCCCTGGGCGATCTGCTGCTGGGTCAGCCCGAGCTCGGAGGCGAGCCGCCGGTCGACGTCCACGAAGAATTGCGGCGTGCCGACGATCTGGTGCAGGTGCACGTCGACGGCGCCGCGCACCGCCTTCAGGCGGCGGACGATGTTCTGCGCCACCTCCAGGTCCTTGGCGGTGTTGCGACCGGAAACCTGGATGTCGATCTGCGCCAGGGTTCCGAAGTTCAGGATCTGGGTGATGATGTCCGAGGGCTGGAAGTAGAAGACCACGTCGGGGAAGCGCTCGCGCAGCACCTCGCGCAGGCGCTTGGTGTAGTCGGCCACCGAACCGTGTCCCTCCTTGAGGTTGATGAGCATCTGGCCGTCGTTGTAGGCGACGAACGAGCCGTCTGAGAAGGCGAAGTTGTAGTTGTTCGCCGGCAGTCCGATATTGTCGAGGATCTGGTCGATCTCACCCTCGGGGATCACTTCGCGGACGACGTTCTCGACCTGGGCGAAGACCTGCTCGGCGGTCTCGATGCGCATGCCGGGCCGGGTCCTCAGGTGCAGGGTCATCTGGCTCGAGGCGACCTGCGGGAAGTAATCCTGCCCCACGAAGACGAAGAGCCCGGCCGTGGTCGCGAAGACGACGGCCACCAGGGTCAGCGTTGCTGCGCGGCGCGCGATGACGACGTGGAGCAGGCCGAGATAGCCGCGGTGGAAGCGCGCGAACCGCACCTCGAAGCCGTGCCGGAACCAGCCGGCCAAGCGGAGCACCGGGCCGCCGATCCAGCCGAGGGAACGGGCGACGCGCCCCCGCCGCGGCTCGGCGCCCTGCCCGTGCTTGGCATCGTATTCCCGGGCCACCAGCACGTCGATCAGCACCGGGACGAGGGTGCGCGAGAGGACGTAGGAGGTCAGCATCGCGAACACGACCGCCAGGGCCTGCGGCGTGAACAGGTATTTCGGCGTGTCGGTGAGGGCGAAGACCGAGACGAAGGCGGCGCAGATCGACAGGGTCGAGATCAGCGCCGGCTTGGCGATGCCGGCCGCGCCCTCCACCACGGACTTGCGGAAGGGTTCGCCCTCCTCGAACAGCCGGTAGGTGTTCTCGATCGCCACGGTGGCGTCGTCGACCAGGATGCCGACCGCCAGCGCCAGGCCACCGAGGGTCATCACGTTGATGGTCTCGCCCAGCGCCGCCAGGATCGCCAGTGAGGTCAGGATCGAGAGCGGAATCGAGACCAGCACCACGATGGTGGAGCGCCACGATCCCAGGAACAGCAGGATGGTGAGGCCCGTGAGGCCCGCCGCGATGATCGCCTCGTGGATCACGCCCTCGATGGCGGCGGAGACGAAGACCGACTGGTCGAACAGCGGCTTCAGGCTCATGCCCTCGGGGGCGGCGGCCTGAATGTCCGGCAGAGCCTTCTTCACGTTGTTGACCACGTCCAGCGTCGAGGCGGTGCCGTTCTTGAAGATGCGCATCAGCACCGAGTGCAGGCCGTCGGCGCGCACGATGTTGACCTGCGGCGGGCCGCCGTCGCGCACGTTGGCGACGTCGCGCACCAGGATCGGCTGGCCGCCCACTACCTTGATGGGGATCTGGTTCAGGGCCTCGATCGCCTCGGGCGAGGCGTTGAGCTGCACCGGGTATTGCTGCTCACCGATCTTGGCGAGGCCGGAGGGAATCGTGAGGTTCTGCGCCGTCACGGCGTTGGTGACGTCCAGCGCCGTGAGCCCGAGGGCCTGCAGGGCATGCAGGTCGAGGTCGACCATGATCTGGCGCGGCGTGCCGCCGAAGGGCGACGGCAGGGTCGAACCCGGCACCTGGGTCAGGCGCTGCCGGATTCGGTACTGGGCGTAATCGAAGACCTTGGTCAGGCTCTCGCGGTCGGACGAGAGCGCGAGCTGGATCACCGGCACCGAGGAGGCCGAGAAGCGCAGGACGATGGGCGGCTGCACGCCGGGCGGCATCGTCGCGCGGATCGAGTTCATCGCCGAGACGACCTGCGCGATGGCGAGATCGATGCTCACCGAACCGTCGAAGTAGATCTTCTGGATCGCCGTGCCCTGGAGGGTCGTGGATTCCATCCGGGCGATGTTGTTGACGTTGTTGGAGAGCGAGAACTCCGCGTAGGTGGTGATGCGACGCTCCATCTCGGAGGTCGACAGGCCGTTATAGGTCCACACTACCACGACCACCGGGATATCCACGGTGGGCAGCACGTCCTTGGGCGCGACCACGACCGCCGCCGCGCCGCCGAGCATCATCAGCACGGCGAGGACGTAGATCGTGATGCGGAACTTCAGAGCGTACTGAACGAGGCCCATGCGGCTCCCACGCGATCGCGTCGAGGCTGGTGTACCACGGTGGTCGCATGCCACCGGCTCCTCTGTAGCCGTGACGACGCGACGCAATCGAGGTCTGGACCCGAGTTTTTTGTTTCCGGGTGTAAACCGGCGGCCTGGACCCTGACGTCGCCGCCTGTTTCAGGGGGCCGATGTGGCCGGGCCGTCGCGGCAGATGCCCTTCAGCAACGCCCAGTCCTGGCCCGTCAGGATGGGCCGGTCGGTGGTGGCGGAGCCAGCCAGGGCGCGGATGCGCTGCGCCCGTTCCCGAGTCATGGGATGGATGCGCAGGAAGCTCGCGACGGCGCCATGGTCGCCATCCCTGGCGATGCGCTCCAGGATGGACGCGAGCGCGGCGCTGCCAGCGCCGCGGGCGGGGGGCCGCCAGCCTGGTTGACATCCGCCAGGATGGCAGACGGAACCGATCAGCAGCAGCGGAAGCCGCTGCGGTTGCCGACGCCGAAACGGGCGTTCTCCCGGTTCCGGAAGAATTCCCGCTCGCTCATGGGCTCCTGATCCGCATGCGTCCTGCGGATATGGGCGGCATAGGCCTCGTAGTCGCCCTGCCCCACCATCAGACGGGCGCCGTCGCAGACGCATTTCGAGAAGGTCTTGAGACGGTCCCGCAACTCGGTCGACGACAGCGCCATGGGGCTTACTCCGCGGGAACGGCGACCGGGCCGCCACTCTCCAGGGCGGTCCAGCGATCGGCCCGGTAGGCCTTCACGCAGGCCATGATGCCGAAGGTGGCGATGGCGACCACGAGGCCGACGAACAGCACCGCGAGGGCCGCGTCGATCCGATCGTTGAAGACGATCTTGTGCATGTCGGCCATGTCCTTGGCCGGCGCCAGCACCTTGTTCTCGGCGATGGCGGCCGAGAAGCGGTCGGCATGGGAGAGGAAGCCGATCTTCGGATCCGCCGAGAAGATCTTCTGCCAGCCCGCCGTCAGGGTGCAGGCGCAGAGCCAGACGGTGGGGATGATCGTGACGAAGGCATAGCGCTCGCGCTTCATCTTGAAGATCACCACGGTCGCGAGCGTGAGGGCCACGGCAGCCAGCATCTGGTTGGATATGCCGAACAGCGGCCAGAGGGTGTAGATGCCGCCGAGCGGATCGGTGACGCCCTGGTAGAGGAAGTAGCCCCAGGCGCCGACGCACAGGGCGGTGGCCAGGATGCTGGGCGCCCAGGCCGTCGTGTCCTTGAACCGCGGCGAGACGAGGCCGAGCAGGTCCTGCAGCATGAAGCGCCCGGCGCGGGTGCCGGCGTCCACGGCCGTCAGGATGAACAGCGCCTCGAACAGGATGGCGAAGTGGTACCAGAACGCCATCATCGCCTTGCCGCCGACGGCCGAGGAGATGATGTGGGCCATGCCGACCGCGAGGGTCGGCGCGCCGCCGGCGCGGGAAATGATCGAGTGCTCGCCGACGTCCTTGGCCGTCTGGGCGATCTGCTCCGCCGTGATGGCGAAGGCGGGATCGAGCTTCGTGACCGCGGCGGCCGCGCTCTCCGGCGTCGTGCCGACGAGGCCGGCCGGGGAGTTCATGGTGAAGTAGATGCCCGGTTCGATCACGCTGGCGGAGACCAGGGCCATCACGGCCACGAAGCTCTCCATGAGCATGCCGCCGTAGCCGATGAAGCGGGCATCGGACTCACGGTCGATCAGCTTCGGCGTCGTGCCGGAGGAGATCAGGGCGTGGAAGCCCGAGACCGCGCCGCAGGCGATGGTGATGAACAGGAACGGAAACAGCGACCCGGCCCAGACCGGTCCGCTCCCGTCGACGAACTTGGTGACGGCCGGCATCTGCATGTGCGGGGCGACGTAGGCGATGCCGAGCGCGAGACCGATGATGGTGCCGATCTTGAGGAAGGTCGAGAGGTAGTCTCGCGGGGCGAGCAGGAGCCAGACCGGCAGGATCGAGGCGATGAAGCCGTAACCGATCAGCAGCCAGCAGAGCTGGGTGCCGGTGAAGGTGAAGAACGGACCCCAGTACGGATCTGCGGCGACGTTGCCGCCGTAGACGATCGCCAGCATCAGCAGCACGAAGCCGATGATCGAGACCTCGCCGACCTTTCCGGGCCGGATGTAGCGGGCGTAGAGGCCCATCAGCATCGCGATCGGGATCGTCGCCGCGACGGTAAAGGTGCCCCAGGGGCTCTCGGCCAGGGCCTTCACGACGATCATGGCCAGCACCGCCAGCAGGATGACCATGATCATGAACGTGCCGAAGAGGGCGATGACGCCCGGGATGGTGCCGAGCTCGGACCGGATCAGCTCGCCGAGCGAGCGCCCGTCCCGGCGCATCGAGATGAAGAGGACCATGAAGTCCTGCACGGCACCGGCCAGGACCACGCCTGCCAGGATCCAGAGGAGGCCCGGCAGGTAGCCCATCTGCGCGGCGAGCACGGGGCCGACGAGCGGCCCGGCACCCGCGATGGCGGCGAAGTGGTGGCCGAACAGCACGTTGCGGTTGGTCGGAACGTAGTCGAGGCCGTCGTTGTGCACGTGGGCCGGGGTCTGGCGACTGTTGTCGAGCCGCATGACCTTCGAGGAGATGAAGAGCGAGTAGTAGCGGTAGGCGATCACGTAGACGCACACCGCCGCCACGACGATCCAGAGGGCGTTGACCGTTTCGCCGCGCGTCGTCGCGACGATGGCGAGGGCTGCAGCCCCCAGCGCTCCCACGAGTGCCCAGGGCCCGTGCTTCGATACCGCACTCATGACGTCTCGCTCCAGCGACCTGTCCTTGATGGCAGATCGTCAAGGGTGCTTCTCGCGCAAATTCTGCGGAACAGCCAGAGGCGGGGTGTTTCAATCGTTAGGGTTTGAATCACACATCCGGGAATTGTAACTGGAAGTTGCAAGGCCCCCCGATCGTCAGTCGAGTTCGATCACCCGGTTCGGCAGGGCGTCGACGGGCCTCGCCTCCGGCGGCAGCGGCCCGGCCAGGATGGTGCCGACCTGGGCCACGACGGTGGTCAGCCCCGCCTCCGCCTCGCCGCGCCGCAGGGCCGCCAGCAGATTCTCGATCGCGCCGGCCCAGGCGGCTGGCGGAACGCGCGCGGCGACGCCGTGGTCCGCGACGATCTCGGCATGGCCCTCAGCGCGGGCCACGTAGATCAGCACGCCGGTCCGCCCCTCCGTGCGGCTGAGACCGCGGGTCGTGAACTCGCGCAGGGCCTGCTCGTGCGCCCGGTCGCGGCGGATCGCCCGCGGCACCAGGGCCATCCGAACGCGGGGATGGAGACCCGCGAGCAGCGCCAGCAGGACCACGGCGACCTGCGTCAGGGCGATCGCGGCGGCGCTCCAGGGGGTCAGCACGATGAGGGGCCATGGCACGGCGAGGCCGGCGGCGAGCGCCAGCAGCAGCGGGGCCGAGCGGTAGAGCCCGGCGCGGGCGGCCACCAGCACCACGATCTCGCCCGCCGTCTCGGTCTCGGCCCGGCGAATCGCCTCTCCGATCCGCGTCCGCGCCGCCGGGTCCAGGAAGGGACGCCGTTCACCAGTCACCGGACGCCCCTCCCCCACCCGACGAGCCACCACCGCCGGAGAATCCGCCGCCGCCGGAAAAGCCGCTGTCGAAGCCGCCCGAGACGCCGCCGCTCCAGCCACCGGACGACGGTCCCGGCAGGACGATGAATCCGCCTCCGCCGCCCCGTCGCCCCCGGTTCATCCGGTAGACGACGAACAGGACGATGAAGAACAGGACGATGAAGATGATCACCTGTCCGGGATCGGCCTCGTCGCTGCGTATCTCAGCCTTGCGATGCCATTCCTCGGCGTCGCCAGCGAGGATGGACAGCATCGCGTCGACGCCCGCGTTGATGCCGCCGGCGAAGTCGCCCGTCTTGAAACGCGGCGTGATCGCGGTGGTGATGATCACCTTCGTGAGGGCGTCGGTCAGGGCACCCTCGAGTCCGTAGCCGACCTCGATCCGGACCTTGCGCTCCGTCGGGGCGACGAGGAGTAATGCGCCGTTGTTGGTCTTCGCCTGCCCGAGCTTCCAGGCACGGAACAGGCGGTTGGCGTAGTCCTCCACGGTACGGTCCTGCAGGCCCGGAACCGTTGCGACCACGACCTGGTCCGAGGTCCTGTCCTCGTAGGCCTTCAGCTTGGCCTCCAGCGCCGCCCGCTCGTCGGGTTTCAGGATGCCGGCGGCATCGACGACCCGACCCGTCAGGGCCGGGAAGGTTGGCTCGGCGGCGCGGGCCTCAACGCCAGTGAGGCCGAAGGCCAGCCAGAGACCCAGGAGCAGGCCCGCCGCGGAAAGCCGGAGGGCGTGTGGCCGGCCCGACGGCGTTCCGAGGCGTCCCGGGCGCGGACGGCCCATGGCGGGCTAGAACTTCACGTTCGGCGGGCGCTCGGAATTGGGCGTCGCCGTGAAGGTCTCCATCGGCTTCGCCTCCGGATAGAACCATGCCGCGATCCAGCGCCCGGGGATGGTGCGGACCTCCGTATTGTAGTCCTGGACGGCCGCGATGTAGTCGCGGCGCGCGACGGCGATCCGATTCTCGGTGCCTTCGAGCTGCGATTGCAGGGCGAGGAAGTTCTGGTTCGACTTGATGTCGGGGTAGCGCTCCACCGTGACGAGCAGGCGGCCGAGGGCGCCGGAGAGCTGGTTCTGGGCGTCCTGGAATTCCTTGAACTTCTGCGGATCGCTGACCGTGGAGGCATCGACCTTGACGCTGGAGGCCTTGGCCCGCGCCTCTGTGACGCCGATCAGCACGTCCTTTTCCTGCTGGGCGTAGCCTTTCACCGTCTCGACGAGGTTCGGGATCAGGTCGGCCCGGCGCTGGTACTGGTTCTGCACCTCGCTCCAGGAGGACTTGGCCCGCTCCTCCAGGGTCGGAACCCGGTTGATGGCGCCACAGCCGGTCAGGGTCGTCCCCAGAGCGAGGGCGGCGACCGCGATCCGCGCCCGGCCGAGCCAAGTCCTGATCGGCCCCGCCGCCGGGGTGACGACACCTGAACGCATGTTGGACTCCTCGGCAGCGGACCGGCACCCGCGATCGATCCCCGGGCGCCGCGTGATGACACATAGGTGCGCGCCCGCTGCGATAAAGGCGCGCGGCGAAAAACTTGGCCGCAAGAGAAGACCCGGCCGCAAGAGAAGACCCGGCCGCAAGAGAAAACCCGGCCGCGAGAGAAAACCCGGCCGCGAGAGACGGCATGGCCGGAAGACGGCTTGGCAGCCGGGGAAAACCCGGCCGAAAGCGGGTCGCCCCCGGTTTGCACCGGAGGCGTGCCGCGCGCCGGTTGACAAGCCGGGAACGATCGGTCGCTTTACCCGCCATGGACGAAACGCCCCGCCCATCGCCCGAGAAGCCGCGGGTTTCAATCACCTACTGCACGCAGTGCCAATGGCTGCTGCGAGCGGGATGGATGGCGCAGGAACTCCTATCCACCTTTCGGGACGATCTCGGCGAAGTGGCGCTCGTTCCCGGCACCGGCGGCGTCTTCGTGATCCAGTGCGGACCACACCTGATCTGGGATCGGACGCGCGACGGCGGCTTTCCGGACGTGAAGATGTTGAAGCAGCGGGTTCGGGACCAGCTCGCCCCCGGGCGCGACCTCGGCCATATCGATCGTTCGGGCGTCGACCGTCCATGAACAGCCCGCCACCCGGAGAATCCACGACCGAGCGTCGCACGGGGCGTCGGTGGTGGAGGCCAAGGTCGCTCGCCTCGGCCTACGCCCATATCCGCCTACGGGGATTCTCGACGCAGGTCTACCTCGTCGCCCTGGTGGTGGCGCTGATCGGTCCGGGTCTGATCTTCACGGCGATCCTTCTTGTCCGATACGCCGGAACGGAACGGGCCCGTTTCGAGCAGGATGCCCGCGAGAACGTGCGGGGCATCGCGTTATCCGTCGATCGCGACACCGCCGGGCTCGTCTCGGTGCTGCAGACCCTGGCGACGTCGCCGCGACTGAAGGATGGCGAGTTCGACAACTTCGACGCCCAGGCCCGCCTGGTGCGCGATGCCGTCGGCCTCGACATCCTTCTGCGGCGTCCGGATGGGCAGCAGGTCGTGAACACGGCGGTTCCGCGCGGCGCGCCCCTGCCGCGCAGCGGGCTGCCGTTTGACCGCGAGATCGCATCGGGGAGCCAGCGCGCGGTGGTTTCCGGATACGTCAAGGGCATGAAGCCGACCGAGGCGACCTACGCGGTGGCCGTGCCGGTGCTCGGCGAGGGCGGCATCAGCCACATCCTCAGCTTCACCGTGCCGATCAGCCGTCTCGAGAGCCTCGTCGCCCGGGAAGCCGTCGAGGGCTGGATCACTGGGCTCTCCGACCGGGATGGGATCATCCTGTCGCGGGTGCCCGATCCGGACGCCCTCATCGGCGCGCAGCAACCCGCGACTCTGCGCCAGTATCAGACCGCGACGCCGAACGTCTGGGAGGGCAAGGACCGGCGCCTGAAGGCCGTGACCGTCGTCGAGGCACGCTCGCGCCTGACCGGTTGGACGGCAGCCGCCATCATCCCTCAGGCCCTGGTGGAAGCGCGCCTGCGCAACTGGATCTGGGCGTTCTGCGGCTTCGGGCTCCTCGTGCTGGCGACCTCGTCCATCCTCGCCGTCCATCTGTGGTCGCGCGTCTCGCAACCCCTGCGCCGGCTCGCTGCGACGGGTCCGGCCCTCGCGCGGGGCGAAGTCATTCCCCGGATCACCTCGCCCATCCACGAGATCCGCCGTCTCGGGGACGTGCTCGCGGATGCCTCGTTGCGCCTGCGCCTGCGCAGCGACGAGCGCGACCGCGCCCTGGCCGAGACGGAGCGGGGCCTGAGCGCCCTGCGCGAGAGCGAGGCCCGGTTCCGGCACATGGCCGATTCCGCGCCGGCCCTGATCTGGATGACGGACGAGACGGCTCAGATCAGTTTCGCCAACATGCATTTCGACCACATGTTCGGCCTCCATACGGCGGCGGAACTCACGGGTGAGGATTGGCGCCGCGTCATCTTCGCGGAGGATTACGAGACCTTCGCGACGCGCTTTCGGGATGCCTTCGCGGCCCGGGTGCCCTTCCAGGCCGATGTCCGCGTGATCGACCGGGACGGTGTGGTCCGCTGGATCCGCTGCGAGGGCGTGCCGCGCACGGACGATACCGGCAATTTCCTCGGCTATACCGGGTGCAACGTCGACATCACCGATGCCAAGCGCGCCGCGGAGCACCAGCAACTGCTCATCCACGAGCTCAATCATCGCGTCAAGAACACCCTGGCGACGGTGCAGTCGATCGCCGGGCAATCCTTGCGCCGCCTGGAGGGACCGGAGGCCGGTGCGGCCCGGGCCGCCTTCGAGGCCCGCCTGCTGGCCCTCGCCCGGGTCCACAACGTCCTGACTCGCGAGAGCTGGGACGGTGCCGAGCTCGGAAACGTCGTGGCCGACGCCATCGCGCCGCTGGACGCGACGGAGGGGCAGCGCTCGCGCTTCCTCGTGTCCGGTCCTGCCCTGCGCCTGCCGCCGCGTCTCGCCCTGTCGATCGCCATGGCGCTGCACGAACTCGGCACCAACGCGGTGAAGTACGGGTCCCTCTCGCAGGAGGGGGGAACCGTGACGATCGCCTGGTCGGTGGAGCGCCAGGCGGAGACCCGGCTGATCCTGCGCTGGAGCGAGGATGGGGGGCCGCCCGTCGTCCCGCCAACCCGGACCGGTTTCGGGTCTCGCCTGATCGAGCGCAGCCTCGCCCGGGAACTCGACGGCGAGGTTCAGCTGCTGTTCGCGACGGCGGGAGTCGTCTGCACCATCGAGGCCCCGGTGCCCCCGCCCACCCTGCTGGAGCGGAAGGCCGACCTCATCGGTCCGCGCGAGGTCGCGCTGTCGCGCTCGGCCTGATCCGCGCCCCTCGATCCCCGAATACAACTCAGGGCAGGTTTCCGTTCCGCGGACGACATGGCCGACGGGGCTCGCGAAATGAACGATTTCGGCTCAATTCGACGGAAGGCCGGGGCCGGGTGGGGAACGGGCCGCATCGGTTCGAACCTGACACCAGAAGCGGGATCCCGCGATCGGACGGGAAGAGGCGCAAGCTTGAGCTCGTGTCGCGGCCGACGTTCACGGCTGGACCGCGAAATTTTGATCCGTAACCGTTTGGTCAAGGATGGAGAGCTGAAATTTTCAGTTCGAAGTTTTGAGCCGGTGCGGCTCTAATCGCCTAGATGACCGGTAGATGACAAGCACTGATTGTGTGAATGGGACTGCGAATTGTTTGCGCTGCACCCAAATTCGGGCGCGCGATTGCGCATGGCGTCTTGCTGGGGCGCCGATGTGATCACGAATAAGGATACTTTAATGGAAGACCGGTAGATCACATCGCTACGCCCTACAGGATCACTCCCGATGCTCGGCCTACCCTTCGCCCGTTCCGCCCCGAAGCCGTCCGCCATCGACGCCGCGCCCGGCACCATCCAGGCCGGGGACGAAGCACGCCTGATTCGAGCCGTCGAATCGCTGATGGCGAGCCAGTCCCTCGCCGCCGTCGAGCTCCCCGAGGGGCCCCTGCGGGCCGCGATCGAACGGCTGCACGCGAACCGCGAAGCCGAGCTGCTGCGCAGCCTCGGCAGCACCGCTTCCGTCGCCCGCGAGGCCTCCGAGGCAGCCACCAATACCGGCTGGATGACCTACGATGTCGGCGAGGTGGCGAGCGCCACCCAGACGATCGCTGGCGCCACCGAGGAAATGGCGGCCTCCGTGGCGGAGGTGGCCCAGACCTCCGAGACCGTCGTGGCGGTGGCGCAGGGCGCCCTAGCGGAGACTCAGGCCTGCATCCAAGACGCGCAGAAGGCGCGCACGGCGATGCACGAGATCGACGCTCGGACCTCTCAGATCTCGGACCGCGTCGTGGTCCTCGAGCGCGCCATCGCCCAGATCGAGGTGATGGCCACCACCATCGCGGCGATCTCGGCCCAGACCAACCTCCTCGCACTCAACGCCACCATCGAGGCCGCCCGGGCCGGCGAGGCCGGCCGCGGCTTCTCCGTCGTGGCCGCCGAGGTGAAGTCGCTCTCCGCCCAGACCGCCAAGTCCACCGGTGAGATCCGCGGGCTCCTGAGCACCCTCACCGCCGAGATGGGTGCGATCTCCGAAGCCGTGCACGAGAGCCGGAGCGCCGTCACCACGGGCCGCACCATCGTCGATCACCTCGAGCACCGCATCGTCGAGACCAACGCCCGCATCGCGCAGGCGAGCGACCTCAACCAAGCCATTTCCCAGATGCTTGGCCAGCAGCGCGCGGCGACCTCGGAGATCTCCACCAGCGTCCAGAACATCGCCGCCAAGGCCTCCAAAACCCACGAGGAGATCGAGAAGATCACCAGCCGCCTCGTGCGCGCCGAGGCCACCGGCCAGACGGCCCTGAACGCCAATGCGCGCGACGTGCCACTCTATGCCCTGGTGCGCCTGCCGGCCGACATCGGTGCCTGGAAGCGGAGGCTCGCGCGCGTCCTCGTCGGCATGGCGCAGCCCGACCCGGTCCTGGCGACCCTGTCGGGGCAGCCCGGCCGCAGCCTCAGGGCCGACCTCGCCGGTACGGCCCCCGCCGCCCATCCCGCCTTCGCCCGCCTCGCGGCCGCGGAAACCAAGGCCGTCGCCGAGGCCAACCGGATGCTGGAAGCCCTCAAGGCGAACAACTGGGACGTCGGAACGCCGGCTTACCAGGCCGCCGCCGAGGCCATGAAGGAGATGCTGACGGCCGCCAAGGAAATCACCGGCTGAGGAGCACGAGCCGCCGGCAAATCCGTCGCAGGAAGGCGGGCGCCCTTGTCGGGGCGTCCGCTTTCGGCTTCCCTGTGCGGGTCGCCACGGAGCCTTCTCTTGACCGCATCCTATGCCGTTGCCCCCGAAACCTCTCGGTTCAACGGCGCCCGTCACTGCCTCGCCGAGAACGCCCGCCTGCGCGCCGACAAGACGGCGCTCATCATGGCGGGTGCCGGCGACGACGCCCGCACCCTGACCTTCGGTGAGGTCGACCGTGCGGTGCGCAGCATCGGTGCGGGGCTTCGGTCCCTGGGTCTCGAGCCCGGCGCCCGGGTGATGATCCGCATGGGCAACGAGGCCGATTACGTCCTCGTCTATTTCGCGGCCCTGGCGGCGGGCTTCGTCGCCCTGCCCTCCTCGCCGCAATTGACTGAGCCCGAGGCGGCGTTCCTGATGGAGAACTCAGGCGCGTCGGTGGTCGTCGCCGGCGCCGGCCATTCCGTCGATCGGGCCGGGCTCGGCGGTCGGATCCTGCTCCGGTCCGACGACATCGCCGCCATGAAGGCCGGCCCCGCCCTGCCCGACTACGCCGAGACCGGCGCCGATGATCCGGCGACCCTGGTCTATACCTCCGGCACGACCAGCCGCCCCAAGGGCGTTCTGCACGCCCACCGGGCGATCCGCGGCCGCCGGCCGATGCACGCGCACTGGCTCGGCCTGTCCGAGCACGACGTGATGCTCCATGCCGGCACGATGAACTGGACCTACACCCTCGGCGTCGGCATCACCGACCCCTGGGCCTGCGGCGCCACCGCGGTGCTCTACGACGGCCCGCGCGATCCGGCGATCTGGCCGGCGCTCATCGCGCGCCACGGTGCGACGCTGTTCGCCGCCGTGCCGAGCCTCTACCGGCAGATCCTGAAATATGCCGACCTCGGTGCCGTCGACCTCGGCACCCTGCGCCACGGCGTGACGGCGGGCGAGGCGCTGGCGCCCGAACTCCTCGCCGCCTGGACGCAGGCGACCGGGAAACCCCTCTACGAGGCCCTCGGGATGAGCGAGTGCTCCACCTACGTGTCGAGCGGCCCGACCATTCCGGTGCGTCCCGGCTCACCCGGCAAGCCGCAGCCCGGGCGCCGCGTCGCGATCCTGCCGACGGAAGGCCCGGCCGAGCCGCTGCCCCCCGGTGAGATCGGTCTCCTCGCCATCCATCGTTCCGAGCCCGGGCTGATGCTGGGGTACTGGAACCGGCCCGAAGAGGAGGCGTCGGTGATGCGCGGCGACTGGTTCGTCGGCGGCGATCTCGCGAGCCTGGACGCGGACGGTTACCTGACCTTCCATGGCCGCAACGACGACCTGATGAACGCATTCGGTTACCGGGTTTCGCCGAACGAGATCGAGGGTGTCCTGATCGAGCACCCGGACGTCGCCGAGGTCGGGGTGGCGGAGATGCCCGTCCGGGCGGACCTCAGCGTGATCACCGCCTTCGTGGTGGCGAAGCCAGACACCGATCTCGACTCCGATGACATCCTCGCCTGGTGCCTCGATCGCCTGGCCGCTTACAAGTGCCCGCGCGAGGTGCGCTTCCTCGAAGCGCTCCCGCGCACCGCGAACGGCAAGGTTCAACGCAAGCGCCTCGCCAGCGCCGGGGGATTGGTTCGACACGACCGTGTCGGGCCGTGATGCTGTCCCGGACGATCGACCAGTCCCTGTGCCTCAGCCGGCACGGAGGTCCGGAACGCTTCGATTTCCCCGCGACGCCACCAATCGCAGCTTGACCCGCCGGATGCGAAATTCTAGATCGACGGCCTGCGGAGACGTGGCCGAGCGGCTGAAGGCACTCGTTTGCTAAATGAGCATACCCCGAAAGGGGTATCGAGGGTTCGAATCCCTCCGTCTCCGCCATTCGAGCGTCCAGCTCAAGAACTCGGTTGTTTAGAACCGTTCGTTGCGCGACCGATGCCCTCATGTGGATCGCGCCCAGCATGGCGTAATCCCGGTATTGTTGCGTAGTCGCAGCAAAGCCAGGGCAACCGCTTCCGAGCGTGAATGACATGCAATAGCTTGGCTCAGGACGCATCGCGCAGAAACTGCGTCCGGCTTTCTTGTTGCTCCATGAGTCTCGGTCCCCGTTCAAGAGTGGCCCGAGTCGATTTCGCCTCGAGCCTGCAAAGGGGGCGACAATAGGTGGGCCGTAACCCGTCAACACGGCAGATTCGATTGACCTGACGCCGGCCACTTCTTGTCCGGGTAGAAATCGTCATCTTTAGACGCTGATCATCGGTCTTCGCGCGCGCGATCACGGCGATACGGCCGGGTGTCTCCGCACCTGATCCATCAATGGGGCGCGCCTTGGTCACAGGAACAGGCGCTCGGAGCCGCAGGTTGATGCGAAGAACTTGAACCTCGGGATTTCCTATGAAGATTTCTGCTTTCGTGGCGGGCGCTTGTGCGCTCGCGATCCTGATAACGCAGCCGGCTCTGGCCCAGGGTGTCCTGGGACCGGAAGGTCGCCCTGGCGTCATCATTCAGAATCAGCCGAACACGACCGGCAACAGTAATGACGTCGTCATATCCTACGGTGCGACCGGCGCCGACACGGTGACAACCAATTCGGCCGCGGGTGGGAATGCGAGCCGGCCGGAGCAGGCATTTCCCAACGGCAGCGCCAATGGCGGCCCCGGCGGCCGCTGAACTGGGTGCCTGCCAGTCCGAGAACCTTGACGACGCGCCCGTTCGACCCGGCCTGAGCGAGGCTGCGTCGTACTGGAAGTGCCTGAGTGCGCCTGCTCCGGCGGCAACCCAGGGTGTGCCTGCACGGCAAGGAAGGTTCAACGGACTGTCTTCGAACCGAGGCGCCGAACCGTTGTCGGCGTCCAGATGCGCTGGCATGATGGGTCATGCCGCAGACATCCTATCCCCGCTGGTCGCCCGCCGAACTCGTCGACGAACTGCGTGAGGCCGCCGAGGAGATCGCGCCCGAACTGAACGGGATCCGCGCCGAGGAAACCCTGGAGGGTGAGTCGGCGCAGATGATCGAGGAGATGGCCGACGCTTTGAAGAGGATCGCCCGGGGCGATCCGAGACCCCAGGAGATCGCCCGCGCGGCCTTGGCCGCTCAGACACCCCGCAAACCGATCGGGCGCCCGCAGCCGGCGGCGCGCAAGCCTCTGAAGACGCGGCGCTGACGTCGCCACGCAGGATGTGGCCAAGCGGCCCGTACCCGATGTCCCGACGGCCGGATCGATGCTCTGATCCGTGTGATCGGCGGATTGGGGAAACCGGACCCTTGGTGGTCATTCCAGGCCAATGCGAGGTGGCGTGGCTGCTGCTGAACTGGTAGAGCACGCAATTGTTGCACTGCAATCTGTATAGGGCTCGTCGGCCCTATGCGTCCTGCAATTTACGAGGCGATTGGTCGAATGTCTGAGCCTGCCGGCGTCTTGATCCATCCGATCATCCTGTGTGGTGGCTCGGGCACCCGGCTGTGGCCGGCCTCGCGCGAGAGCATGCCCAAGCAGTTCACGCCGCTCGTCAATCCGGACAGCTCGACCTTCCAGGACACCGCCCGGCGCCTGGCCGACACCCGGGTGTTCTCCCGCCCCACCGTACTCACCAGCAGCGATGCGCGCTTCATCGTCGCCGAGCAGCTGCAGCAGACCGGCATCGCGGCCGACATCATCCTCGAGCCCGAGCGGCGCGACTCGGCCGCGGCGGTCGCCGTCGCCACCCTGCACGCGGCGCGGCGCGACCCTGAGGGCGTCGTGCTGATCATGGCCGCCGACCACGTCATCGGCGACACCCCCGCCTTCGTGGCGGCCGCCGAGGCCGCCGCCGCCGGCGCCCGGGCCGGGGCGATCATGACCCTCGGCATCACCCCGACCGCGCCCGCCACCGGTTACGGCTACATTCGCGTCGGCGCAGCCCTGGCGGGGGGCGCGGGCAACCACGCGGTCGAGCGCTTCGTCGAGAAGCCCGATCGCGACGGCGCCCTGCGGCTGATCGACGAGGGCGCCCTGTGGAACTCGGGCTACTTCCTGTTCCGCGCCGACGTGATGCTGGCCGAGCTCGAGGCCCATGCCCCGGAGATCCTGGCCGCCACCCGCGCCGCGCTCGACGCGGCCGTGACCGACCTCGACTTCGTCCGGCTCGACGCGGCCGCCTTCGGCCGGGCGCCCAAGACCTCGATCGACTACGCCGTGATGGAGCGCACCCGGCATGCCGGCGTCCGTCCGGTCTCCTTCGCCTGGTCGGATGTCGGCACCTGGGACGCGGTCTGGGACGTGCTGGCGCACGATGCCGACGGCAACGCCGTCCGGGGCCGGGTCGAGACCATCGACACGCGCGGCAGCCTGATCCACAGCGAGGGCGAGCACCTGACGACGGTGGTGGGCCTCGACGACGTCGTCGTGGTGACCACGCCCGACGCCGTGCTGGTGACCTCGAAGGCGCGTTCGGGTCAGGTCAAGGATCTCGTCAACCGCCTGCGCGAGAAGGCGCATCCGGAGGCGGACGCGCATCGGCGGATGTACCGGCCCTGGGGCTGGTACCAGCGCATCGACATCGGCGAGCGCTTCCAGGTCAAGCGGATCATGGTGACGCCGGGCGGGCGGCTGTCCCTGCAGAAGCACTTCCACCGGGCCGAGCACTGGGTGGTGGTCAAGGGCACGGCGGAGGTGACGCTGAACGAGTCGGTGGTGCTGGTGCACGAGAACGAGGCGATCTACCTGCCGATCGGCTCGATGCACCGCCTGACCAACCCGGGCAAGATCCCGCTGGAGCTGATCGAGGTGCAGGTCGGCTCCTACACCGGCGAGGACGACATCATCCGCGTCGAGGATATCTACGGACGCTGAGGCGTCCGCGAGGATCGCCTCGACATCGGCACAATGGGAAATCTCCAGACCCTCGCCCATCGCGAGGGTCTGCTTCCCATTGGGCTTCGTCTCATCCGCCGGAACGATATGGTCGGGGCGGCGTCGGCACACCCATGGTTTCTATGAGAACTGCCGCGATTGCGATCGGTGCCGAGCCATGGGCGCTTCCGTGCGTGCGCCATCGCCGCACGAGCTGGATCGAACCCACATTTCCGATGACCTGCCAATCCACGAAGGTCTCGTTCGGCTCTAGGTCGTGGAAACCGTGCGAGGCTCGGTTCCGATACCGGAATGCAAGGCCCTGAAATCGATCAGGATTCGTCGGGATTGACCTCGACTGCGCCGGTGACCCGTTCGATATCGAGCGACAGATGCGCTCGGAAATGGACCTGCGCGCCCTCGCCGCGAACGATCGCCAGATAATCCTGCCGTTCGGCATCGACGCTGAATTCCTGCGCGATCTTGGCCATGATGCGCACGAGCTTGGTCCGCACGGCGTCCTCGTCGGACAACTCGAATCCGACCTTGTCCTTGACGAAATTCGCTCCGTCGTGGAGGTCGATGAAAAAGCGTGGCATTGACAATGATACCCGTGGGAATTTATCCCACTCCATAAGGTTAACCTAGGCCGTTCGAGAGCCGAGTGCAATCGGTGGTTCCTGCTTAGGTCTCATACGGGACAAATCTGTCAGTTCCGGGTCCCGCGCAAGCGGATGACGATGTCGCGGCCCGTTCCCGGTCCGGGCGATCGACCAACTCGTCGAGCGCGATAGGGACAAGGCCGCAGGCGTTGCGCTATCACGCCTCACCCGCCCACCCGCTTCGGTTGCCCGCGCATGTTTTTTCCACTCTCGAAGCTGCTGTTCTTTCTCGTGACGCCTTCGAACGCGCTGATCCTCCTCGCGCTCGCCGGAACCGGCCTGGCGGCGGCGGGGTGGCTTCGATCAGGGTTGTGGCTCGGCGGCCTAGCGGCACTGCTGCTCCTCGTGGCCGGCCTGTCCCCCCTCTCGGCCTTCGTTGCCCTGCCTCTGGAGGAGCGCTTTCCGGCCTTCGTCGAGGACGATCGGCCGGTGACCGGAATCATCGTCCTTGGCGGAGCGATCGAGACGCGGCTCTCGGCGAGTCGCGGACAGTTTCTCCTCAACGACTCGGCCGAGCGTCAGGTCGCCCTGGCGGACCTCGCCCGGCGCTATCCGCAGAGCCGCCTCGTCTTCAGCGGCGGGAGCGGCGCCCTCGGCGGGAGCAGAGCCTCGGAATCCGAGATCGTCGGGCGCTACGCCGACACGATGGGGCTGCCGCGCACCCGGCTCATCCTGGAGGACCGCTCCCGGAACACCCGCGAGAATGCACTCTTCACCGCCGAGATGGTGAAGCCGCAGCCGGACGAGCGCTGGCTCCTCGTCACCTCGGCCTGGCACATGCCGCGGGCCGTCGGCTGCTTCCGGCAGGCGGGCTTCACGGTCGCCGCCTACCCGGTCGATTACCGCACCGGCGGTTGGGACGATGTCTGGCGCATCAACGGCTTCGCTTCGGAAGGGCTGTCACTCCTCGACGTGATCACGAAGGAATGGTTCGGCCTCGTCGCCTACCGGCTGGCGGGTTACACCGATGCCCTGTTGCCGGCCCCTCAGGTCTCGTCCGATGCCGTCGCGACGGCGCCGAGCCGGTAGATGCCGCGGAAGTCGTCCGGGTCCTCCACGGGCTTACCCTTGCGAAGGATGGCGACCTCCCCGGCCTTGGTCATCCGCACCGCGATCCGGCGGATCGGTTGCATCAAGGGGCTCCATTCCTCCGGTTGCGGCCCGCCCAGTTCCCGGGCCACCTCCGACGGACACACCGTCTTTCCGGCGTCGCGCGCCGTGACGAGGCGCAGAATCGTCTCGGCGATGAGCGTCTCGGAGGGACCCTTGCGCTCCGGCCGTCCACCGGGCTTCGCCGCGACCTTCGGGGCGGGCGCGGAGACCGGTGCCTGCGGCGCCGGCGTCTTGGAGCGCGGAGCCTTCGGAGATGAGGTGCGCTGGCGTGTCGGCTTCTTGGGAATCGTCATGGCTGCCATCCCTGCCCTGTCCCGTCGTCTTCCGCCAGCAGGGCCGCGCGAATTCGCGAGGCGAATTGCCGTCGCCACATCACCAGCACCACCGCCGTCGTCGTCAGCATGAGCAGCCAGGGGCTCACGAACCAGCCGAGATAGGCCAGGGCGAAGAAGAAGGCCCGCTGGCCGCGGGCGAAGTGGCTGCCGGCGGCGATGTTCATCGCGGCGGCCTTGCGGGCCGCACGGAGCATCTGCTCCGGGGTTGCGTCCGATCCCTTAGGCGGTACCGCGCCGAGGAGGATCGCGCCGTAATTGAACAGCCGATAGGCCCAGGAGAACTTGAAGAAGGCGTAGACGAAGACGACCGCCAGGCCCGCGACCTTGATCTCCCAGGTCACCCGCGTTGCGACGGCGCCGAAGGGGAGCGCGCCGAACAGGGTCAGGACGTCATCGCCGGAGCGCGACAGGGTCAGTACGCCGCCCAGCGCGATCAGTGAGGTCGAGGCGAAGAACGCGGTCCCGTTCTGCAGGGAGGCGTTGATGGTCGTGTCGACCACCCGGTTGTCCCGCCCGATCAGCTGGAGCGTCCACTCCGCGCGCTGCGCGTTCATGATCTGGCTGAGGCTGGTCCGCCGACCGCGCATTCGCGCCACCGCGATGCCATAGCCGGCCCAGGCCGCCACGAAGTAGCAGAGGGCGGCGAGGTCGAGATAGGAGAAGTCGGCAGTCAGCATCGCGTCCGGTCTCTGGACGGCCGATCTGCGGGCGTCCCGTCCGGGCGCTAGCGCGGATGCCGACGCCCTGTCCAGCCGAAGCGGGGCCGGAACGTGTCACGGGGAGCGGGGCGTCAGCGGATCGCGAAGCCGGGTTGCGGAGGCGCCGCCTCGCTCTCGGTCACTGCGATCTCCGTGACGCGGGCTCCAGGAGGCCCGTGGCGGCAAGCCTCCAGCATCCGCGCCACGGCGTCGGGCGACCCCGACAAAATGGCCTCGACGGCTCCGTCCGACCGATTGCGGACGTGGCCTGCGAGGCCCCGGCGATCCGCCTCTTCGCGCACCCACATCCGGTAGCCGACGCCCTGGACCCGGCCGTGGATGACGACTGCGACGGTTCGGATCTCGGGGGTCACGGTGGCGTCCTTCCCAGGTTCGGCGGGCCGGCGGGGCTGTGCTGCGCCGAACGTTAGGGCACCCAGCCGGCGCGATGAAGTGCCCGACGCCGGCGAGCATGACAGGGGACTGGTTCCGGACCGGCACGGCTCGAAGACGGTCGGAGCCGAGCATTCCGCCGGCCGCGATCATGGGCCGGTTCACCACCGGATGGTTCAAGATCGCGCGTCAGCCGGCGCGTCCGCGCTGCCAGGTCTGCAGTTCCGTCCGATAGGCCGCCGGTAATTGCGCGGCGCCGGCTGCGGCCAGCACGGATTCGAGGTAGCCCGGTCGTGGAGCGCCCGTGGCGCTGGATCCGCCGAGGTAGATCAGCGCCCGCTTCGATCCGCCCGGCACCGAGACCGGCTGCACCGCCTTGGTATAGAGGCCCGAGGCGACGCCCTCGTAGCGGTCGAGGGCCGGCACGTCTCCCAGGGACAGATCCCACAGTGTACCGAACACGGTCGCGCGTGGGTCACGCACGACCGAGGCGTAGCCTTCGCGCATGATGATGAAACGGTGCCGGTTCAGACGGGCCTGCCCGATCAGGGTCGAGCGCGGGCAGCGCGCGGCCATGGCGCCGGCATCCATGTTCGCGCCATAGGCGAAGTAGAGGGGCATCGACCGGTCCTGGGCTTCCGGCCCGGAGCGCGTCCCGCAGGGGAGGCGCTCCGGAGCCGGGAGATCGTCAAGCGAATTCGAGGATGACCGCGTCGACCGCGAGACTGTCGCCTTCCTTGGCGGCGATCTTGGCGACGGTGGCGTCGCGCTCGGCGCGGAGCACGTTCTCCATCTTCATCGCCTCGACGATGGCCAGCGCCTCGCCGTTCTTCACCTCCTGGCCTTCCTTCACCAGGATCGCCTTGACGAGGCCGGGCATCGGGCAGAGCACCTGCTTGCCGGAGCCGGCATCTTCCTTCACCGGCATCAGGGCGGCCAGGGCCGCCTCGCGCTGGGTGTAGACGCGGGCCTCGGCGGCGGCGCCGGCGTGCTGGAGGGCGACGCCGTTGAGGAGGCCGCGGACCTGCATCGCCACGCGGGTGCCGTCGATCTCGCCCTGCCAGACCGGCTCGCCCGGGCGCCAGTCGGAGGAGACCGGCCAGGTGGCGCCGTCGGCGCCGGTGACGATGAGGGTACCGCCGACGGCGTCGACGGTGACGGGATAGGATTCGCCCGCCAGGACCACGACGCGGTCGCGCTCGAAATCCAGCAGCGCCGGATCGCGCATCTGGCCGGAGATGCCGCGCTTGCGCTGGTTCATCTTGTGGTCGATGGCCGCCGCCGCGGCTGCCATGCGCCGGGCGATCTCGCCCTGAGGCTCCGGGGCGACGAATCCGTCCGGGAACTCCTCCGCGATGAAGCCGGTGGAGAGGTTGCCCGAACGCCAGCGCGGATGCGCCATCAGGGCCGCCAGGAACGGGATGTTGTGGCGGATGCCCTCGATGGCGAAGGCGTCCAGCGCCTCGCCCTGCGATTCGATGGCCTCGGCCCGGGTCGGCGCCCAGGTGACGAGCTTGGCGATCATCGGATCGTAGTGGATCGCGATCTCGCCGCCCTCTTCCACGCCGGTGTCGTTGCGGACGATGGCGCCGCCGAATCGGCCCTCGGCCGGCGGCCGGTAGGTGGTGAGGCGCCCGATCGAGGGCAGGAAGTTGCGGGTCGGGTCCTCGGCGTAGACGCGGCTCTCGACCGCCCAGCCGTCGAGCTTCACGTCTCCCTGGCCCAGCGGCAGCGCCTCGCCGGCCGCGACCCGGATCATCAGCTCGACGAGGTCGAGGCCGGTGATCATCTCGGTGACCGGGTGCTCCACCTGAAGGCGGGTGTTCATCTCGAGGAAGTAGAAGGACTTGTCCTGGCCGGCCACGAACTCGACGGTGCCGGCCGAGTCGTAGTTCACGGCTTTCGCCAGGGCCACGGCCTGCTCGCCCATCTTGCGGCGGGTGGCCTCGTCGAGGAGCGGCGACGGCGCCTCCTCGATGACCTTCTGGTTGCGGCGCTGGATCGAGCACTCGCGCTCGCCGAGGTAGATCACGTTGCCGTGCTTGTCGCCGATCACCTGGATCTCGATGTGGCGCGGGTCGGTGATGAACTTCTCCACGAAGACGCGGTCGTCGCCGAAGGACGAGGCGGCCTCGGACTTGGCGCGGGCGAAGCCCTCCGCCACTTCGCCGGACGAGTGGGCGATGCGCATGCCCTTGCCGCCGCCGCCGGCGGAGGCCTTGATCATCACCGGGTAACCGATCTCGTCCGCGATGGTGACCGCGTGCTCGGGGCTCTCGATGACGCCGAGGAAGCCCGGCACGGTGGAGACCTTCGCCGCCGAGGCGGCCTTCTTGGATTCGATCTTGTCGCCCATCGCGGCGATCGCGCCGGGGTTCGGGCCGATGAAGACGATGCCGGCCGCCTCCAGGGCGCGGGGAAACGACTCGCGCTCGGACAGGAAGCCGTAGCCCGGATGCACGGCCTGGGCGCCGGTCCGCTTGCAGGCCTCGATGATCTTGTCGATCAGCAGGTAGGACTGCGCGGCCGGGGCCGGTCCGATATGCACGGCCTCGTCGGCCATGGCGACGTGCACCGCATCGCGGTCGGCATCCGAGTAGACCGCCACGGTCTTGATGCCCATGCGACGGGCGGTCTTGATGATGCGACAGGCGATCTCGCCACGGTTCGCAATCAGGATCTTGTCGAACATCTTTCCGCGCACTCTGGTCAGTCAGGGAACAGGCGGCGTCTCCAAACGCCCAAGCTCGTTCCCGTTAAAGCAGTTATGCGGCTTCGGGAAGCTGACTGATCCGGGGCGGCAGCCCGAATATGTAGGTGCGCTGCCGACATTCCGACGGTGCGATGCACCATCACATTTTGAATGCGAAATATCGGGGCTGCCGGCCCTCAGGCAGCCAGCAGTTCGCGGGTCCGATCGTGATCGGCGGTGGCGCGATTGGCCGCCAGCGCGAAGGCGATCAGGGCCTCGTCGCTGGCCTGGGCCTCGCGGATCACCTCGCGGGCGAGGCGGGCGGCGAGCCGGGTCGGGCCGCAGCCGGCGCGCAGGGAGCCGACGAGCCAGGTCGCGACCCCGGAGTCGATGTAGCCGGTGGGACGCTCGCCCCAGACCGCGAAATCCACCACGGCAGCGACGAGGTAGTCCCCGAAGGCCGGATCGGCGGTGGTGACGATGCGCTCCAGGGCGATCAGCATGTCGGCCTCGTCGCGGCAGACGAAGCCCTCGGGGAGAACCTCCCGGGCCAGGACCTGGACATCCTCGGCCGTGATGCGGTCGGCGGCGACGATACGGTTACAGAAAACCTGAAGCGAAAGGTTGATCATGTCTTGATGCCTCCCCGGCTTTGTCTTGGCCGGTCTGTGTCCCTGTCGATGGTTCGACTATGCAGGACGGCATCGTTCAAGCGGTTAACGGGCAAATCTGAATCAATGTTCAGGTTAAAGCCTGCTCACGAATGAGCCTTTCGAAATCATGACGGTCGCGGCACCGGGTCGTCCGCTCAGCCGGCGGTCCCGGGACCGAGGATCCGCATGTCGAGGCGTCCCGCCTCGTCGCGGAAGACGTCGTAGGTCACGCGGTCGCTGACCGTATTGCCCTCGCCGAAGATGAGCACCCGCGGCTTCTGCGCGATCACGTCGTCGATGGAGCCGTAGGTCGCGGAGGCGATGATGACCTCGTCGCCCACCTGGCAGGTGCGGGCGGCGGCGCCGTTGAGGATGCAGCAGCGCGATCCGGCTTCGCCGTAGAGGACGTAGGTGCTGATCCGGGCGCCCGACATCTTGTTCCAGATCTCGACGAATTCGAGGGGATCGAGGCCGACCTCCCGGCAGAACTCAGCGTCGAGCGTGATCGAGCCGTGATAGTTCAGGTCGGCACCGGTCACCCTGAGGCCGTGCAACTTGGCGCGGACGAAACTCTGCATCGATCTGGCCTTCCTTGGTGCGGCCGCGTTGTTAGTCGCCGCCCGCAGCCGACGCCAGTCCCAACCGTCGCAGCCGGATACCCCGGGTCGCGGATGCGGGAGAACGGAGCGGAGACCGGCCGCCTCGGACCGGACCGCCGGGCTCGGGAGAGCGATGGCGGGTCTCACCACTTTCGCTTGAGCACATCCTGCAGCATCGAGCGATCCAGCGTCAGGTCTGCGACCAACCGCTTGAGCTTGCCGTTCTCGTCCTCCAGCTGCTTCAGCCGCCGGATCTCAGGCACGCCCATGCCGACGAACTGCTTCTTCCAACGGTAAAACGTCGGCTCGGATACACCCATCTCGCCGCACAGACCTCGTCCACCGTCGCACCGTTCTCCGCCTGCCGCAGGGCAAAGGCGATCTGTTCGTTCGTGAAACGCTTGCGAGGCATGGCATCCTCCCTCCTTAAGGGTTCAGGATGCCCGAAAACTTGCGTTCAGCGCGGACCAGTTCGCTGGGTCAGGGTCAGGTGGCCTTTAACCGGGGGCGGTTCATGCTCACGAGGCTCAGGCGCCGGGAGCATCCTCGACGGCATACTTGAGCCAGACGGTGCCGCCTTCCAAAGTCTCGGTGTGGCGATGCCGAAGCGCCTTGCCGGCCGCCGGCCGCTCGTCGGGCTCGCCGTGGTACTCGAAGATGGTTGATACGCCCGCAAGGCCATCAAGGGCGGGCGAGACAAGCAGGCTGACCTCGTCGATCAGCCCGGCTTTCAGGAAAGCGCCATTGATGATGCCGCCGCCCTCCAGCAACAGGGTCCTTACGCCGAAAGTGTCGCCCAGGGTCGCCATCGCACCTACGAGGTCCCGGCCGTCCGGACCGGCGAAGATGTAGGAGACCCCGTCCTCGCGGAGCTCAGCCAGATAGTCATCCGTGACGCCCTCGCTGAGGACCGCCACGATATGGTCCCCGCCTGCGTCGTCCCGGCCATAATGCACCTTCCCGTGAGGGTCGATTGCGACGGCCAAGTCGCGGCCGTTTCGCTTGCCGACATGAGTCTGGCGGAGGTCACCAGGAACGGTCTCGGGTTTGCGCGGATGCCCCTTGGCGATCTCGGCCATTGTCGTGCGACCCACGATCCAGCCCTCCGCATCGAGGCGTGCCGCGGTCTCGTCATAGTACCGGTGAACCAAGCCCTGCTCGACGCCGGCGGCGGGAGGTGTCCAGCGACCGGGGTGCAGCCGGCCGTCGATGGAACTGCTCATGTGGCAGATGATCCTGGGGCGCATGATGAAGGTTCCGGTGGTTCGGGTCAGGCCACGTCGGGCATACGGTCGATGAGCTTGTCGAGCGTGATCGGGTAGTCACGCACCCGCACGCCGGTCGCGTTGTAGACCGCGTTCGCAATCGCCGGAGCGACGCCGACCAGCCCGAGCTCGCCGACGCCCTTGGCCTTGACCGGCGACATGGTCGGATCGACCTCGTCGATGAAGATCGCGTCGAGGTGTGGAATGTCGGCGTGGACCGGCACCTCGTAGCCGGCAAGGTCGTGGTTGACGAAGAAGCCGCGCTTCGTGTCGACCGCCATCTCCTCCATCAGCGCTGCCCCGACGCCCATCACCATGCCGCCGATGACTTGGCTGCGCGCCGTCTTCGGGTTGAGGATGCGGCCCGCCGCGCACACCGCCAGCATCCGGCGGATACGGATCTCGCCGGTGTAGGCATCGACGCCGACCTCGGCGAAGTGCGCCCCGAAGGTCTGCTGGGCGAACTTCTTGGAGAGGTCGCCGAACTCCATGGTGTCCTCGACGACAATGTCGCCATCCTTCGCGGCGTTGCCGAGCGGCACCACGCGATTGCCGGAGCGGACCTCGCCATCGGCGAAGGTGGCATCGGCGGAGTTAAACCCGAGCTTTTGGGCCACGGCCTCGCGCAACTTCACGCAGGCGGCATAGACGCCGGCGGTGACGGAGGGCGCGCCCTGCTGTCCGCCCGACCCTGGGGTCTCAGGAAAATCGGAATCCCCCAGTTTCGCGACGACGCAGTCGATGCCGACGCCCATCATCTCGGCGGCGGTCTGGGCTACGATGGTGTAGCTGCCGGTGCCAATGTCGGTCATGTCGGTCTCGACCGTGACGACACCGCGCCCGTCGAGCCGCACGCGGGCACCCGACTTGGCGATCTTGGCGGCGCGGATCGCACCCGCCATGCCGATACCGACAAGCCAGCGGCCCTCGCGTACGCCGGCGGGGGCGGCTTTGCGCCGATCCCATCCGAACCGCTCGGCGCCCATTCGCAAGCACTCCACGAACGGTCGGGTCGAGAACGGCATCTCGGGATGCTCCGGGTCGACCTGGGTGTCGTTGAGGGCCCGGAACGCGACCGGGTCCATCCCGAGTTTCTCCGCCATCTCGTCCATGGCGATCTCAAGCGCCATCAAGCCTGGCGCCTCGCCCGGAGCCCGCATAGCGTTACCCTCGGCGAGGTCGAGCACCGCCAACCTCTGGCGGGTCATCCGGTTGGCGCCGGCGTAGAATGACCGCGTCGCGGCCGTCGATGGCTCGGTCCGGCCACCCGCGAGGTTGCCGTTGAGGTTGTCGTGCCCGATGGCAGTGATCCGTCCGTCCTTGGTCGCCCCGATCCAGATGCGCTGGACCGTCGCCGGGCGGTGGATGGTGGTGTTGAACATCATCGGGCGCTGAAGCGCGAGCTTGACCGGCCGACCCGCCACCCGCGCGGCCACCGCGGCCAGGGCAAGGTCGGTCTGCACGGTTCCTTTTCCGCCGAAGCCGCCGCCGATGTAGGGCGAGACCAGACGGATCTTGTCCTTTGGAATGCCGAGGGTCTTGGCGAGATCGCGCACGCCCCAGTTCATCTGCTGGATCGCGGTGTGGCAGGTCAGGCGGTCACCGTCCCAGGAGGCGATGGTGGCGTGCGGCTCCATCATCGCATGCGCCTGGTCGGGGGTTGTGTAGGTCTCGTCCAGCTTGACCGGCGCGGCCGCGAACGCGGCCTCGAAGTCACCAACCTTGGTCTCGGGCTTACCCCCGAACTGGCCGGCCTCGGCGACCCGCGCCGTCGCCACCACCGCACCAAGATCGAACGAGCCTTGCTCCCGGGCATACTCGACCCCGACCAGGGCGGCAGCGGCGCGCGCCTGCTCGAAGGTCTCCGCGACGACGACGGCGACGGCCTGGTGGTAGTGGTCGATCTCGGGCGCGGCGAGGAAACGCTGGACGTAGAACTCGCCCTTGCCGAGCGTTCCCGCGTTCTCATGGGTGACGATGGCGACGACTCCCGGGGCGGCCTTGGCCGCGGCAAGGTCGATGGAGACGACATGTCCCTTGGCGATGCCGGAGCCGACGATGAAGCCGTAGGCCAGGTTCGCCTGCGGGTCGCGCCAGTCGGAGGCATATGGGGCGGTGCCGGTCACCTTGAGCGGACCGTCGACCCGGTCGAGGGGCTGCCCGACGACCTTGAGCCGGTCGATGGGATTGATGCCGGCGGGGGTATCGAACTTCATGATCTCACTCCTCGACCTTCGGTATCGGTGACACGCCTCTCGTCCGATGCGCTCATGCCGCGTCCGGCATGCGGTTCAGGAGCTTGTCGAGGGTGATCGGGTAGTCCCGCACCCGTAGGCCGGTGGCGTTGTAGACTGCGTTCGCCACCGCGGCGCCGACCCCGCAGATTCCGAGTTCGCCCACGCCTTTGGCCTTCATCGGCGAGGACATCGGATCCACCTCGTCGAGGAAGACGACCTCCTGATGCGGGATGTCGGCATGGACCGGCACCTCGTAGCCGGCGAGGTCGTGATTGACGAAGTACCCGCGCTTGGTGTCGACCGCGAGCTCCTCCATCAGGGCCGCGCCGACACCCATGGTCATCCCGCCGATGACCTGGCTGCGCGCCGTCTTCGGGTTGAGAATGCGGCCGCTGGCACAGACCGCAAGCATGCGGCGGACCCGGATCTCGGCCGTGGCCACGTCGACGCCGACCTCGACGAAGTGCGAGCCGAAGGTCGATTGCTGGTGGGTCTTGTCGAGGTCGCCGAACTCAATGGCGTCCTCGGCCACGGTGTCCCCGCCGGCCGCTGCCTGTGCCAGCGGTACGACGCGGTTGCCCGAGCGGACCTGACCGTCCTCGAAAACCGCGTCGGCCGAGTTGAACCCGAGCTTGCCGGCCACGGCCTCGCGCAGCTTCACGCAGGCGGCGTAGACGCCCGAGGTCGAGGAGTTGGCGCCGAACTGCCCGCCCGACCCGGAGGAGACCGGGAAATCGGAGTCCCCGAGGCGCACGATGACCTTGTCGAGGGTGACGCCCATCATCTCGGCCGCCGTCTGCCCGATGATCGTGTAGCTGCCGTTGCCGATGTCGGTCATGTCGGTCTCGACGATCACCATGCCCTTGCCGTCGAGGCGGATGCGGGCTGCCGACTTCAGCACCATGTTGTTTCGGAAGGCCGAGGCCATCCCCATCCCGACGAGCCAGCGCCCGTCACGGACCTGGCCGGGCCTACCGCGCTTGTCCCAGCCAAAGCGCTCCGCGCCCTGGCGCAGGCATTCGACGAGGCTGCGCTGCGAGAAGGCACGCTCGGGCTTCTCCGGGTCGACCTGGGTATCGTTGATCTCGCGGAACCGCACGGGGTCGAGCCCGAGCTTCTCCGCCATTTCGTCCATGGCGACCTCAAGTGCCATCAGGCCCGGCGCCTCGCCCGGCGCACGCATGGCGTTGCCCTCGGGAAGGTCGAGCACGGCGAGCCGCAACGCGGTCATGCGGTTGGGGGCGGCGTAAAGCAGGCGCGTCTGCAGGACCGCCGCCTCCGGCCCACCCTCCGGCAGGTCGCCCGACCAGCTCTCGTGACCGATGGCCGTGATCTTCCCGTCCGGGGTCGCACCGATGCGGATGCGCTGGATCGTGGCCGGCCGGTGCGTGGTGTTGTTAAACATCTGCGGACGCGTCAGCGCGACCTTCACCGCCCGGCCGGCCGCACGGGCGCCCAAGGCCGCGAGCAGGGCCTCGGATCGTAGGAACAGCTTGCCGCCGAAGCCGCCGCCGACGAAGGGCGACACCAGCCGAACCTTCTCCTGAGGGACGTCCAGGGTCAGCGCGAGGTCGCGTGTGCCCCAGGCGATCATCTGGTTCGAGGTCCAGACCGTGACCTTATCCCCGTCCCAGGACGCGACGGAGGCATGGGGCTCCATCATCGCGTGAGCGTGGTCCGGCGTCTCGTAGCTCTCGTCGAGCTTGACCGGCGCGGAGGCGAACGCGCCAGCGAAGTCGCCCACGGAGGAGGAGGATAGACTGCCCTGGACGTCGCCCGGGTCCTTCGCCCCGTCCTTCACCGAAGCAAGGTCGAAGGCGCCCTTCGTGGTGGTGTACTTCACCTTGACCAGGGCCGCGGCGGCACGGGCCTCTTCGAAGGTCTCGGCGACCACCAAGGCGATCGCCTGGTGGTAGTGCTCGATCTCGGGGCCGCCGAGGAGTTTTGCCGTGTTGAGCTTGCCCTTGCCGAGCTTGCCCGCATTCTCAGCGGTCACGATGGCGACGACGCCCGGGGCACCCTTGGCCGCCCCGAGGTCCATCGAGGCGATCCGGCCCTTGGCGATGGTGGCGCCGACGACGACCCCGTAGGCGAGCTTGGCCTGCGGGTCATGCCAGTCGTTCGCATAGGGGGCGGTGCCGGTGGTTTTGAACGGTCCGTCGATCCGGTCGGTGGCCTTGCCGACGACCTTGAGCCGGTCGATGGGGTTGGTGCCTGCGGGGGTGTCGAACTTCATGGTTCAGGCCCTCGCCTCGGTCAGGACGGCACCGAGCGTGCGCTCGGCGAGCTTCAGCTTGTAGGCGTTGTCCTCGGTCGGCTTGGCCCCAGCGAAGACCTTGTCGGTCACCGCCTTGGCGCCACGCGGCAGGTCGGCTTCGGCGGCCTCGACGCGCCAGGGACGCGGCGCCACCCCACCGAATGCCACGTGGCCGGTCCCGTCCTTGCCGATCACGGCGGCGACCGAAACGAGGGCGTAGGCGTAGGAAGCCCGGTCGCGGACCTTGCGATAGATGTGCGTCCCGGCGATGGGCTTCGGCAGCGTCACCGCGGTGATGAGCTCGCCGGCCTTGAGGATGGTGTCGAGTTCCGGCCTTTCGGCGGGCAGGCGATGGAAGTCAGCGACGGAGATCTTGCGCGTGGCACCCTTTGCATCGACGGTCTCGACGGTGGCGTCGAGGACCCGCATGGCCACTGCCATGTCGCCCGGATAGGTCGCGATGCAGGACTCGCTTGCGCCGATCACGGCAAGCTGCCGGCTGACCCCGTCGATGGCCGAGCAACCCGAGCCGGGCTGGCGTTTGTTGCAGGCCTGGGCGGTGTCGTAGAAGTACGGGCAGCGGGTACGCTGCAGGAGGTTTCCGGCGGTGGTCGCCTTGTTGCGCAACTGGCCCGACGCCCCGGCGACGATAGCGCGGCTGAGCACGCCGTAATCCTTGCGGACACGGGCGTCGGCAGCGAGATCGGTGTTGCGCACGAGGGCCCCGATCCGAAGGCCGCCGTCGGCCGTCGGCTCGACCGTGTCCAGGCCGAGCCCATTCACGTCCACGAGGTGGGTCGGGGTTTCGATCTGCAGCTTCATCAGGTCGAGGAGGTTGGTGCCGCCGGCGATGAACTTGGCGTTCGGGGTGCGTGCGACGGCGGCGGCAGCCTCGGCGGGCGTGCCCGGGCGCTCGTAGGTGAAGGACTTCATGCCTGCTTCCCCGCGACTTCGGTGATCGCCTCGACGATGTTGGAATAGGCGCCGCAGCGGCAGATGTTGCCGCTCATGCGCTCGCGGATCTCGGCGTCGGTGACCTCGTAGGTCCCGTTCAGGTCGGCGCTGACATGGCTCGGGATGCCGGACTTGATCTCGGCGATGACCGCCACGCTGGAGCAGATCTGGCCCGGCGTGCAGAAACCGCACTGGTAGCCGTCATGCTTCACGAAGGCCGCCTGCATCGGGTGGAGGTCACCCGGCTTGCCGAGTCCCTCGATGGTCATGACGCTGGCGTCCTGATGCATGACGGCCAGCGTCAGGCACGCGTTGATGCGCCGCCCGTCGACGATCATGGTGCAGGCGCCGCACTGGCCGTGGTCGCAGCCCTTCTTGGCGCCTGTCAGGTGAAGGTGCTCGCGGACCGCGTCGAGCAGGCTGGTCCGGGTGTCGAGTTCGAGCTCCCGGCGCTCGCCGTTCACCGTGAACCCTACCTTCGCCAGCACCGGCTTATCGGTTCCCGCAGGCGCGGCGCCCGCCGCCGAGGGGACGGCGGCCAGGGCCGCCGTGGCTGATGCAGCCACCATCAGATCTCTCCGGTTCAAATCGTAATCTCCAGGTCGTCCCATCTTGGTCTCCGAGCCTGCGTCAGGGGGCGATGGTGCGACGTCCGCCCATCGAAGGCGGGATGCCCATGGAAACACGCACACCTTGGATAAGCTCCAAGGTACGGCGCCGGATCTCGTTGATTAGTGCCTCCCCGCCACATAGGGTCATGAGCAAGGCTTATGGATCGCCCGAGAAACGGTCCCAGGCGATCCCGTCCACCCTTCGGAAAGCAGTGAGGAGCCGGTCTTTGGCACGAACCGATCTGACCGATCTGCTGTCCTTCGCGACGGTGTCGCAGGAGGGTAGCTTCACCCGTGCCGCGACGCGCCTGGGCGTCACGCAATCGGCCCTCAGCCACGCCCTGAAGGGTCTTGAGGCACGGCTTGGGGTGTCCTTGCTGACCCGGTCCACCCGCGGCGCCGTACCGACCGAGGCTGGGGAGCGCCTTCTGCGGATCGTAGGGCCCCAGTTCGAGCAGATCGATGTCGAGCTCGCAGCCTTGACGGAGATGCGGGACAAGCCCGCCGGCACCGTCCGCATCACGGCGCCCGAGGATGCGGCGGCGACCGTACTATGGCCGGCACTGGCGCGCCTGCTCCCGGACTACCCCGACATCAACGTCGAGATCGTCACCGAGCAGGCCCTGACCAACATCGTTGCCGAGCGCTTCGACGCCGGCGTGCGGATCGGCGAGCACGTCGAGAAGGACATGGTCGCGGTGCGCATCGGGCCGGACATGCGCATGGCCGTGGTCGGGGCGCCGGCCTACTTCAGAAAACGATTGAAACCCCGGCGTCCCGAGGATCTCACCGCCCATCGCTGCATCAACCTGCGGCGGCCGACCCGTGGTGGGTTCTACCCCTGGGAATTCGAGCGGAAGGGACAGGCCGTCGATGCCCGCGTCGAAGGCCAACTCGTATTCACCAGCCTGCCCCTGATCCGGGAGGGGGCGCTCGCCGGCCTCGGGCTCGCTTACCTCCCTGAAGACCACGTGGCGCAGGACGTGGCCGAGGGCCGGTTGGTGCGGGTCCTGAAGGACTGGTGCGAGCCGTTCCCGGGCTACCACCTGTACTATCCGAGCCGCCGCCAGCCCGCCCCGGCCTTCACGGTCCTATTGGACGCGCTCCGCCATCGTTGATGATGATACGAGACTATACTGACAGTCGAAATAATATTGCGGCCGGAGACTGGACTTTCGCCTCGATTTGGACGTCTCGCCTGCGACCCAATTTCGTTGGGCATCGGGCTGGGTTACGTGCCCATTAGTGGACATCTCCAAACAGAAATGAAATCCGAAAATACATCTCAGTGATAAATACAGATTACCCATGAGTTACGCTCAGACCATGGCGGATCGTCTGTCGCCTACATTGAGCATACCGGACAATTTACGCGCGCTGTTCGAGTGGATCGAGGCTAAAGCTTCTTCATAGCGAGTGCAGCCTATCCCGGCGACCAGATCGGCTTGTCGGGCACGCACCCAGGCCCGAAGGGTGCAGGCCGATCTGCCTATTCAACCCTTGGGCGTCCCGTAACCGCCTGTTTGGGTCCGATTTATACCCTTGAATGATCACTAGCTAATTGATAGTTAGCTATCAATACCGACGTCAGGGCGTCGATGCGCTCCGGCGCATTCGACCGCAGGGAGTGGGATGGTAGCTGAAACCCTACGCCAGCTTCGCTTGGCCTACACCCACACGCTGCTCCTCTCCGGACGCCAGTGGAGGCGCCTCGCCAACGCCACCACCGAGGCCTACGGCATATCCGAAGCCAAGGCCCTTCCGCTCGTGCTGATCGCCCGCATGGGCGGTGAGCCCCGCCAGAACACCCTGGCAGACGCGGTCGGCATCGAGGGCCCGTCGCTGGTGCGTCTCCTGGATCAACTGGAGAAGGCGGGCCTCGTCGCCCGCTGGGAGGACCCGACCGACCGGCGCGCGAAGGTACTGACTCTCACGCCCGTCGGACAAACTATCGTCACCCGTATCGAGGCGGACCTTGAGCGTCTGCGGAATGCGGCCTTCGCCAAGGTGAGCGCCGCCGACCTGGAGGCCGGCTGGCGCATGTTCCAGGCCCTGCAGGATCATATACGCAGCGACGCCGTGGGAGCCGACGCCGGGGCTCGACAAGGCGAGGCAACGGAATGACCCTTCCGGGCTGGCGCGACTGGGCCTTCTCGCTCAAGACCTTTGGGGCCGGCATGCTGGCCCTGCTCATGGCGTTCTGGATCGACTTGCCGAACCCCTACTGGGCACTCGGCACCGTCTACATCACGAGCCAGGTTCTCGCCGGCGCCACCCGCTCAAAGGCGCTCTACCGTGTACTCGGAACCTTGCTGGGCGCCGTGGTCACGGTCGCCCTCGTGCCAAACCTGGTGAACGCTCCGGAACTCCTGACGCTCGCCATCGCGACCTGGGTTGCGATGTGCTTGTACTTCTCCCTCCTCGACCGCACCCCGCGAAGCTACCTGATGATGCTCGCCGGCTACACGGCGGCGCTGATCGGGTTTCCATCCGTGAGCGATCCCGGAACCATGTTTGACACCGCCGTGGCGCGGTCCGAGGAGATCACCCTCGGCATCCTCTGCGCCGGCCTCGTAAATACGGTCGTGTTGCCGCAGTCGGTAGCGCCCGTGATCACCGGCCGGCTCGACCTGTGGCTGCGCGACGCCCGAGGCTGGGTCATCGACGTCCTCGGCCGCACCCGTACCGCGGCGGACTCGCAGGCGACCCGGTTGAAGCTGGCCTCGGACGCCGTCGCCTTCGACGCGCTGGCAACGCCCCTGCGCTACGACATGACCGGTGCGGAGCGCTCGGCCGATGCCATGGCTACCCTACGCCAGCACATGCTGATGTTCCTGCCCATTGCCTCTGCCATCTCGGACCGCATCGAGACGCTGGAGCGGGCGCGCGCCCTGCCACCACGCCTGCGGACCTTACTCGACGACATGGCTGCTTGGCTCGCCTCCGGGACCACCGAGCCGGCGGATGCCTATCGGCTGAAGGCCACCGCCGACGCCCTCGAACCCGGTCTCGGCGTCAAAGCATCGTGGGAGGACCTCGTGCTGGCGAGTCTGCTGGCACGGCTGCGCGACTTCATCGACCTGCGTCAGGACGCCCGCATCCTGCAGCGGCACATCGCGGACGGCACCCCGGTGACCGAGAACCTGACGTTCCGGTACACCGCCGCCGCCCGCTCGATCCGCCACCGCGACCATGGGATGGCGCTCCTCTCTGCGGTGGGCGTGTTCCTGACTATCCTCTTCACCTGCGCGATCTGGATCGCTACCGGGTGGCCGCATGGCTCCGCCGCCCCGATGATGGCGGCGGTTGGCTGCAGCTTCTTCGCCGCCCAGGACGACCCCGCACCGTTCATCGTCAGCTTCGCCAACTCGGCCATCGTCGGCGCCCTTGGAGCGGGTGCGTACCTCTTCGCGATCCTGCCACTTGCGACCACGTTCGAGATGCTGGTCCTGGCACTCGCCCCGGCCTTCCTGGTTTGCGGGGTCTTCATGGCCCAGCCGAAGACCGCGCCCCTGGCGATGGGTGCGGCGGTCAACGGCTCGGCCATGATCGCCCTCCAGGGCAGCTACAGCGCCGACTTCGCCGCCTTCACCAACTCCTCCGTCGCGGTCATCGTCGGGATGTGGGTGGCGGCCATTGTCACGCGCCTCGTCCGCTCGGTCGGCGCCGGCTGGTCGGCGCGGCGATTGCGGACCGTCAACCGCCGCAGCCTGGCCCGGGCCGCTGAACGCGAGGGCGCGCAGAACGGCCTTGAACTCGCGGCGCTCATGCTCGACCGGGTGGGCCTGATCGCACCCCGGCTTTCCGCGCTGCCGCCGGACGACGCGGAATGGACAGCCGATCTGCTCGCAGAAGTCCGGGTCGGCATCAACGTGGTCGAGTTGCGGCGCGACCGCCGGCAACTCCCGACGGAAGCGCGTAGAGCGGTCGAAGCGCTCCTCGGTGCGCTCTCGCAACACTTCGACGGCAGGGTCGAGGAGCCGCGAAGAGACCTGCTCGACAGCATCGACGGTGCGCTCGACGCCGTTGGCCGCGATGCGCCGCAAGCATCCGCGCAGGCCGCGCTGATGGGTCTCGTCGGCATCCGGCGGGCCCTCTTCCCGGAGGCGCCGCCCTACCGCTCTTCACATCCCACGAGCACGCATCCGGAGCTGGCGGCATGACCGGTGAACTCGACGTCTACGGCGTCTTCGTGCCGAGCCTTGCGGCCTGGATGCTGATCGCCTTCGCCATCAGCCTTCCCCTGCGGCGGTTACTGGCCTGGACCGGGTTGTACCGCCTCGTCTGGCACCGGCCGCTCTTCGATCTTGCCCTCTACGTCGTGCTCCTTGGCGTCGTCGTCTCAATCGCGGTGCCGCTTACCTCCTGACCGACGGGCTCCTCCGGCCGCCCCGCCTCGCCCCTGCCCAGACCATTCGGATCCACCCCATGCCTCGGGTTCTCACTCTCTCGTTCCGCCTCCTCGTCACCCTCGGGATGGTTGCCGCAGCCATTGTCGTCGGGCTGGCGCTTTGGGACTACTACATGGAGGCGCCCTGGACCCGGGACGGGCGGGTGCGCGCCGACGTGGTGCAAGTGGCGCCCGATGTATCCGGCCTCGTCACCGAGGTGCTAATCACGGACAACCAAGTGGTGAAGCGGGGTGACGTCCTCTTCCGCATCGATCCGGACCGGTTCACCCTGGCCCTGCGCCAGGCCGAGGCGATGGTCGAGGGCAAGAAGGCTACGGCCGTGCAGGCCGCCGCAGATTACGCCCGTTATTTGAAGCTGAGCGACGCGGCAGCGTCCCAGCAGAGGGTCGAGGCCGCACAGGCTACCGATCTGGAGGCCAAGGCCGCCTACGGGCAAGCGACGGCTGACCGCGACCTCGCCAAGTTGAACCTCGACCGCTCGGCCGTGAAGGCCTCGGTGAATGGACGCATCACCAACATGGGACTGCGACCCGGTACCTACGTCTCGACCGGCCACGGCGTGATGGCCTTGATCGACAGCGACACCCTGCGGGTAGAGGGTTACTTCGAGGAGACGAAGCTGCCGCGCATCCATGTCGGCGACCGCGCCAGCATCCGTCTGATGGGCGAGGCGGGGACGCTGACGGGCCACGTGGAGAGCTTTGCAGGCGGCATCGAGGATCGGGAGCGCACCGCCGGCTCCAGCCTGCTCGCCAGCGTCAACCCGACCTTCGCCTGGGTCCGGCTCGCCCAGCGCATTCCGGTGCGGATCAAGCTGGACGGCGTTCCGGACGAGACCCGGCTGGTCTCGGGCCGCACCGCCACGGTCGCGGTCGAGCCCAAGGACGAGACCCCGCACTTCAGCCTGTTCGGCGCCTGGCGCGGTGCGCCGGAACCCGTCTCGCGGGACGCGACCGCTCGTTGAGGTCCGCACCCTTGTTCGTTTGCTGGCGCCGACGAAGACAAGACCACCGCGCGTGGTGACGGCGCGGCCCGATACCGGCGTGCCAACCGTCGCTGGCCCTTCAGGTGGCGGTGTAGCCACCGTCGACGGGCAGGGCGACGCCGAGGACGAAGCTCGCCGCGTCGCTGCAGAGGAACAGTACCGCCGCGGCGACCTCCTCGGGCCGTCCCAGGCGCTTGTTGGGCTGCTTGCCCATGATGACGTCCATCGCCTCGGGCTGGTCCTTCAGCATCTTGGCGACCATCGGGGTGTCGATGGTCCCGGGGCAGACGGCGTTCAGCCGGATGCCGCGCGGGGCGTTCTCCAGGGCCGCGCTTTGGGTCATCCCGATCACGCCGTACTTGGTGCCGTGATAGGCGGCGAGACCGGGATTGCCGATGAGGCCCCCGATGGACGAACAGTTGACGATGGCGCCGCTGCCCTGGGCCTGCATCTGGCGCAGTTCGGCCTGCATGCAGTTCCAGACGCCGCGCAGGTTGACCGCCATCACCCGGTCGTAATCCGCGTCCGGCACGTCCACGACGTCGTTGGCCGGGATCTGGATGCCGGCGTTGTTGAAGGCGGCGTCCAGGCGGCCGAAGGTGTCGACCGTGCGGCGGACCATCGCTGCGACCTCGTCCGCCTTGCTGACGTCGCAGCGTACGCCGAGCACTCGATGACCAACGGCCTCCAGCCCCTCGGTGGCGGCCCGCAACGCCTCCTCGTTGTGGTCGGACAACACCACGGCGGCGCCGGCCTCGGCGAACATCCGGGCGGTCGCCAGACCCACGCCCATGGCGGCGCCGGTGACGAGGGCGACCTTGTTCTCGAAGGTGATCTGCACGGGGAGCTCCTGGGCGTCGGATTCAGGGATGTTCGAAGTTCAGGCGTGCGGCCGCTGGCGCCAGGCGAGCACGGCGACGAGGGCCGAGGCGCAGAGCGCGGCGGCGGCGACCGCGAAGGTGGACCGGTACCCGCTGGCGTCGTAGGCGAAGCCGCCGAGGGTGGCGCCGAGCGCGATGGCCAGTTGCACCACCGCGACCAGCAACCCGCCGCCGGCCTCGGCCTCGTCGGGCAGCGCCCGGCTCAGCCAGGTCCACCACGCCACGGGCGCCGCGGTGGCGATGAGCCCCCATCCGGCGAGCAGGAGCGCCGACGCGACCGTGGAACCGCCGACGACCGTCAGGGCGATGGCGATGGCCGCCATCAGGAGGGGCATGGCGATGAGGAGGCTGAACAGGCGCGTCTTCAGCAGGAAGCCGATGAGGTAGGAGCCGACCAGACCCGCCGCCCCGGTGCCGAACAGGATCAGGGAGAGCGTCGCCACCTCGACGTGCGGGACCGTTTCCAGGAACGGACGCAGGTAGGTGTAGAGCGCGAACTGCCCAAGGAAGAACAGCGCCACCGACAGCATCCCGAGGGGCACCTGGCGCCGACGCAGGACCCGGAACACCGTACCGCTCTGAGCAGCCCGGTCGGAGGGCATCGCGGGCAGGCTCACGAAGAGCCATACCAGCGTCACGGCGCCGAGCGGGACGACGCAGAAGAAGGCGCCGCGCCAGCCGATATAGGCGCCCAGGAAGCTGCCCAGCGGCGCCGACACCGTGGTCGCCAGGGCGTTGCCGCCGTTGAGCAGGCCCAGCGCCCGCGGAAGCTCCGCCGCCGGCACGAGGCGCATGACCGTCGCGGTCGACATCGACCAGAAGCCGCCGATGACGACGCCGACCAGGGCGCGCCCAGCCATGAACATCGCGGTGTTCGGCGCTAAGGCCACCATCAGGCCCGAGACGATCATCAGCCCGGTGAGCACGAGCAGGACGATGCGGCGATCGATTCCGCGCGTCGCCGTCGAGATGACGAGGCTGGTGAGGACCGCGAACAGGCCCGAGACCGCGATGGCCTGGCCGGCATGCCCCTCGGTCATGTGCAGGTCGGCCGCGAGCGGCGTCAGCAGGCTGACGGGCATGAACTCGGAGGCGATGAGCGTCGCGACGCAGAGGGTCATGGCGAACACCGCGCCCCATCCGCGGGCCGGCGTCTCGCGACCGAAGGCGACCTCGTCCGCGCAGGCTTGGTTCGGGTTCATGGGCAGGCCGCCCCTTCCTGGGTGTTCGAGGTCGAGGGCGGGGATCAGCCGCCGTACTGCTGGTCGGAGACCTTCTCCATCCAATCGACGGGGCTACCGTTCAGCGCCTCCTGGATGGCCATGTGGCTCATGGCGGTGGTCGGGCCGGCACCGTGCCAGTGCATCTCGCCCGGCGGGAACCAGACCACGTCCCCGGGACGGATCTCCTCGATGGGACCGCCCTCGCGCTGGACCCGGCCGCAACCCGCCGTGACGACCAGGGTCTGGCCGAGCGGATGTGTGTGCCAGGCCGTGCGGGCGCCGGGCTCGAACGTGACGAGGGCTCCGCTGGTGCGGGCCGGCTCGGTCGCGCCGAAGAGCGGATCGACGCGGACGGTGCCGGTGAACCACTCGTCCGGGGCCTTGCCTGAGGGCTGCGAGCCCGCGCGCTTGATGTCCATGGTCTCGCTCCGTCTTGATCGATGGACCGGACGCGCGAGGGCCCCGGCACTGCTGGACTGGAAATTAGCGCCTGGAAGCGAACTCGATTAGATGCTCAAATGAACATGGGGTCATGAGCGAGGCTTATGGGTGTTGCGCGAGAGCCTGAACGACCTGAGCGCGTTCGTCGCCGTGGCGCGAGCAGGCAGCTTCACGAAGGCGGCCGCGCAGCTCGGAGTATCCCAACCGGCCCTCAGCCAGACCGTTCGCGCCCTTGAGGTGCGTTTGGGGATACGGCTTCTCGCACGCACCACGCGAAACGTATCGACCACCGAGGCCGGCGAGCGCCTCCTCAAGGCCGTGGGGCCGCGCTTCGACGAGATCGAGGCGGGCCTCGTCGACCTGGCCGAGATACGCGGCAAGCCCGCCGGGACCATTCGGATCACCGCGGACGAGCATGCGGCGCGAACGGTTCTCTGGCCCGCCCTGCGCCAAGTCCTGCCGCACCACCCGGACATCAAGGTGGAGACCATCGTCGATTACGGCCTGACAGACATCGTCGCCGATGGCATCGACGCCGGCATCCGGCTGGGGGGGACGGTGGCGAAGGACATGGCCGCCGTTCGGATCGCTCCCGACATGCGCATGGCGGCCGTGGCGGCGCACGCCTACCTCGCGGATCGTCCGGTGCCACGGCGCCCCGAAGACCTCACGGACCATTCCTGCATCAACTTGCGCCTGCCCACGCTCGGAGGGCTCTATGCCTGGGAATTCGAGAAGGGCGGCCGGGACGTCCGCGTCTGGGTCGAGGGGCAACTCGTCTTCAACACGGTCACCCTCATCCTGGAGGCGGCGCTCGACGGGTTCGGGATCGCCTACCTGCCGCAGGACCAGATTCAGGCCGGCCTGGACGACGGTCGGCTCACTCGGGTGCTGGATGATTGGTGCCCGCCATTCTCAGGCTATCACCTCTACTACCCGACGCTGTGCCGGCCGTCGCCAGCGTTCGCCGTGCTGGTCGAGGCGCTGCGCTACCGGGAATAAGGTCGCCGTAGGGCCGCTCACGTTCCCGTAGCGACGAGAGGGCCTCGCAGCCGCAGGCCGTGCCTGTCCCGAAGCGCCCCCATCGCCTCGTCGGCAGCCCTTTGCCCGCTATCGTGGGCCCCGTGGGCGGTCGTGAAGTCGAAGGGGTGGGTCGCCTCGCCCGCGAAGAAAAGCCGGTCCTCGAAGGGGCGGGCCAGCTGTGCCCGCGCACCGGATCGGCCCGGCAGGGCGCAGCTATACGCTCCGCCGATGGAGGCCATCCGGCTCCACGACGTCGCCGCGAGCGGCCGGATCGCCGAGGCTACGTCGCTGCCGAACAGGGCGGCCAACTCCGCCGAAACGAAGGCGAAGCCGGCGGCTGGGCCTTCCTCCTCCATGATGCGGGCGCCATCGCCCCCGAGGAAGGCCTCGATCACCGGCCATCCGTTGGGTCGGATCGAGTACGCGGCAGCCCTTGAGTCGTGGAGGTTGCCGTAGGCATGCGAGTCCGGCTCGAAAGCGGCCTCGCGCCCGATCTCCAGGAAGACCTTTTCGTTGCGACCAAGCGGCAGGGCGGCGGCCGCCTCGCGCCACGGGTCGACCCCGGAGGGAAGGCGGATCGCGTCGCCCGCCAGGACCGCGGTCGAGACCGTGAGGATGGCGGCCCCGGCGCGGACGATGCCGGCGCGGGTGGTGACGGCGACGCCGTCCGCCGTCAGATTGATCCGCTCGGCGGGGGTGGCGAGGCGCAGCGTCGTCGAGGACGGCAGGCTGGCGGCGACCAGCGTGCCGTAGCCGAGCGGCAGACGCCAGTTCCGGCCGGTCGAGGCATCGTCGTAGGCCAGGTAGTCGGCTGCGGAGATCTGCTCGGGCGCGACGCCGCTCATGAAGCCGGCGATAGCCCGCACGTAGGCGTTCCATGTGCCGCCGGGCTCAAGCGCGTCGCTCGCCCGGTTCAAGCGCGTCGCTCGCCCGGTCGCTGCCCGCCGCGGCCGAACGGAGCCGCTCCTCCCAGTCGCCGAATGCCCGTTGCGCCGCCTCCTGGGCGTCCTCGTCCTGGGTGATGCCGGGATGGGCCTTCGTCCAAGGCGGCTCGCCGCGGTCGACCGGGAAGCCCGACGTTTCGGCGATGTCGACTCAGGTATTGCGGTCGCCCGAATGGAGCCATTCGCACCCGAGGTCGAGCGGGTATCCGTCGATGTCCTGCGTGTGTGCGCGGCCCCCAAGGCACGACGACGCCTCAAGCAGCAGGGCCGATGACCCGTGGGCCGCAAGTCGTCGGGCGGCGCCGATGCCGGCGGCGCCTCCCCCTATGATGATGACGTCGAACGTGTTGTCCATGGAGCCAAGGTGAGGTCTGCCGACACGGCTTCCAAGATTGATGCGCAAGTTGCACCGCAGGTCGTAGGAACACCACGCGGCTCGATGGGCTTCAAGCCGCGACCCCGCCGTCCTCCGGCCCGCGCTTCCGATAGCGCCCGGCGCCCTCGCCGACGAAAGACCGCCGGCGGTACATCCGCTCGTCGATGTGGCTTGCCCCCATGCGGTTGCCCAGGTTCGAAGTTAGTGCATCGTCGGTCTGGAGTTGACCCGGTTTGTGGTCCACGGCCTATGCAAGTTCTCGGGCTGTGACAGTTTGATTGGCGAAGGCTCGGGGCGTCAAGCCGCCCAGGGCCGTGTGGGGTCGATCTTCGTTGTAGTGGCACCTCCATTCCTCGATGCGCTCGCGGGCATCGGCCAGCGACAGGAACCACGAGGCGTTCAGGCACTCCGCCCGTAGACGACCGTTGAACGACTCGATTGTTGCCGTTGTCGGTCGGCTTGCCCGGTCGGGAGAAGTCGATCTCGACCCCATTCAGGTAGGCCCATTGGTCGAGCATGCGACCGGCAAACTCAGGTCCGTTGTCTACCCGTAGATTTTTCGGTCGACCTCGCAGCCTGACCAAAGCGTCGAGCGCCTCAGTTACCTGAAAGGCGCGGAAGTTGGCTCTCGGTGTGAGCGAGAGCGCCTCTCGCGTGTGGCAATCGACGACGGTCAAGATCCGGAACGGACGTCCGTCGAAGATGCGGTCGGACATGAAGTCCATGGCCCAGACCTCGTTGGGGCCGCCAATCGCCGGTCGCCCCTGGCGGTAGCGCCAGGCTCGCTTGCGCTTGGGCAGCTTGGACCGGATCGACAGCCCCTCGTCGCGGGTTGTTCCGGTAGGTGCGCTTGTGGTTCACCTTCCAGCCCTCCCGTCGCAGCAGGATGTGTAGACGCCGGTAGCCGTAGCGGACCCGTGCGGCAGCCAGCTCCTTCAACCGCATCCGCAGCGCGACCTGCGGATCAGAGCGCTTGGTATAGCGCTGGGACGAACGGCCGAAGCCGGTGGCCAGACGGGCCCGACGCTCGCTGATGTCGTAGGCCACCTGCAGGTGACCGGCGACCTCACGGCGAACGGCGGGCCTCACCACTGATCCTTGAGCACATCCTGCAGCATCGAGCGATCCAGCGTCAGGTCTGCGACCAACCGCTTGAGCTTGCCGTTCTCGTCCTCCAGCTGCTTCAGCCGCCGGATCTCAGGCACGCCCATGCCGACGAACTGCTTCTTCCAACGGTAAAACGTCGGCTCGGATACACCCATCTCGCCGCACAGACCTCGTCCACCGTCGCACCGTTCTCCGCCTGCCGCAGGGCAAAGGCGATCTGTTCGTTCGTGAAACGCTTGCGAGGCATGGCATCCTCCCTCCTTCAGGGTTCAGGATGCCCGAAAACTTGCGTTCAGCGCAGACCAGTTTGATCGGTCAGGGTCACTACCATGAGCTGCATCGGCTCGAATGGCGTGACGACGAAGTCGTGGCCCCAGGCGCCGATGAGGCTCGACAGGGAGGCGGTGGCCACACCCGTGCCGGCGAGGAGGGCGACGGCCGGTAGGATTGCGCGCATCATGATGGATCACTCCCGCTTCGATCGATGTGGCTTCGCAGGCATGGGCCGGGCGGTTACCGGGATCGTGCCGCGCGCGAACGCCCGCACCGTAACGGAGCGACGACCGCGAACGAAGGACCGGCAGGACGAAGGGAAATTGCCATGACGTCGTGCCCGATCCGACCGATGCGGCGACCGTCGGCTGCGATCCCGACCGGGGCGCCGTTACGATGAGCGATGGACAGGTGACGTCACGGGGAAGCCGGCGGAGCGCCCTGCGCCTCGCCGCGAGCGGAATCGTCAGGCTGAGACGTGGGACCCTGCACGCGCTGCGCACCGCTGCCCGGATCGCCGCCATGCTGGTGATGGCGGCCCTCGGCATCCTGTTCCTAAACTACGTCGTGCTCTCGACGGACAAGGCGCGCGCATACCGCGACCTCGACCCGGGCCTCGCCGAGTGCCGCGAAGGCCTCGCGCAGGGCTGGGCGATCCTGGCGGATACCGGTCGCGAAACTCTGCGGAAGGCGATGCCGTCCGACGGCGACGGATCGGTCGATACCAGCAACGACGAGGGTGCCGCCGTGGCGGCGGATGCGCGCTGGGCGATGCGCTTGCGCTGCGCCCTGCAGCGACACCTCGTCCCGGCCCGCGAGCCCAGCGGACGGGACCTCGCCTATCATCTCGGTTTTATCGAGTTCCAGGAGGACGGCGAACCCTATGCGCTGGTCTCCCGCGAAGGGGCGAGCGACACGGCCATCGACAGCGCGATGCTCCGGCACGCCATGGACGACGAGATGCGGGCCAAGGGCATGCCGGCTACGATGATCAAGCCGGTCATCACCCAGCTTGACGCCCTGAAGAAGCACCTGTCGACCGGTTCGCACTACGTGATTGCCTTCGTCCACGGCTGGCGGCACGACGCGCGGATCGGCGACGGCAACGTCGCGGACCTGCGCCTCTATGCAGCCCACGCTGCCCGGTTCCTGGCGCAGCGCTGTCCCAGCGACCCGAGCGTTTGCGACATGGACGTCACGGCGATCTATGTGGGGTGGCGTGGCGCCCGCGTCGACGAGCGCGGCCTGCGGCTTTGGTTCGGCGACGCGGTCGGCGGCTTTTTCGGAGGCCTGTCGGCCGGCGCCACCCTGTTCGACCGGAAGCCCGTGAGCGAAGCGATCGCCCCCGGGGCGATCTCGGCGCTCCGCACGATCGAGACGACGCTCAGCGCGCCGGGCGCGCACAACAAGCTGATCGTGGCCGGGCATAGCCTCGGCGGCAACATGCTCGCTACCGGGCTGAAGGACGAGGTCGTGAAGGCGGTGCGCCGCCACCGCTTCGGGGAGACGCTGCCGCCGGTGCTCGGCAACCTCGTGGTCCTGATCAACCCAGCCTCTGAGGCGAGCAAGTGGACAGCGATCCAGCACGAGGTCTGGACCCACCTCGCCGACCATGCCGACGCGCACACGTCGGCCTCCGAGGTCGTGCGCGGCGACGGTTACTTTCCCTCCGGCCAACGGCCCGTGCTAATGTCGGTGACGGCGGCCCTGGCCTTCCCTGCGGGCGGCTTGCGCCCCGGCGATTGCGCCTGGATCGGCCTCGATGTCGACGACGGCTTCGCCCCCGCCCGTAAGAGGATCCGGAGCCGGCTCGCAGCGACGGACGGCATGTTCGATGCTGGCGTCGACTACGATTGGGCGACCCACGATCTGTTCCCGACCTTTAAATTCGATTTCCGCCCGGCGGCGGGCTACCTCGACCGGGTGGCGGCGCGGTTCGAGGGCCGTCAGCCGCGAGGTGAGAGCTGCGCTCCGCCGCCGCCCGTCGGCCTCGCGGCCGGATTGCTCACGCTGCCGCTGCGTACCCTGTCGCTGCTGGCCGCGACTTTCCCATTCCAGAACGCCGCCCGGGAGGATTCGCACACCATCGGCAACCTCGACCCGCCGCGCCCGGCCGCCGGGGTGCTCGCCGATGCCCAGCCCTCGGCTGCGCCCTTCGGCACGACCCATGAACTCATGGGCCTCGACGCCCCAGGCCTCGAACGGCAGCATCCCTACGCGACGCTCGCCGACGCCGCCCTCGACTGCCCGCGCTCGGACCATTGGCTGACCCGCGCGCGGCTGGCGCGCGCTGACCGGCGCGGCAACTTCTGGGACAGTACGGACCTCGCGCCGAGCGGTTCCGGTGAGAACGGCCCGGCCGCGCGTTTCCTGCACGGCCTCCAGCTGACCGGCATCGCGCCGATCACCCGACCCAACGACCCGTTCTGGAACGTCCGCGCCTTCGACAACGCGCTGTCGCGCCACGACGGCTACCGGCTGTCCTCGTTCATCTGTGCTCTGAACCAACTCGTGATGGACGACATCACTGATGCGCCGTCGTCGATGAGTGATCACCGAGACACCCTGACCCCATAGAACCTGTCGTGAACGGCAGATTTCTCAAGAGTTCGCCCCATAGCGGACGGTCTCAAATCCACCCCAAGCGGTCCTACTGCTTCCGACCCATGCCGGCCGTTTAGACCAGCTGTCGGCTTTCCCCAAAAGGAGCCGTTTGTCGGCTTTCAGCCAGATTCCGTTTGGGTGGTGTGTTGAACCCTAACCATTCGCCCCGAGGCGGGCGTTTGGCCAGTCTTTCGCCCATCGCGACGAAACAATGGGCGAAACGCCTAAAGAGCTGGACTCAACCGGGACTGTAAGGCTGCCCGGGATATAGCCCGTGAGGCCGAAGCCTGCGCGGCCCATGTGTCGCCGACCTCGATGTTTCGCGAAGAGATTTCAGGCGATCGCCGCGGCCTGGGAAGCGAAGTCGCGGTAGGAACGCAGCGGGCGGCCCAACAGTGCGGTGAGACGGTCTACATCGCCGGCGTCGGGCAGCATTCCCACGCTGTGGAAGCGCTCGCACATCAGGCGCATGTCGTAAGCCATCCAGCCCGGCACGTGCTTCTGTCGGAGGTTCTGCTCGAAGGCAGCGGTGTCGTCGCCACCGTAGTTGATCGGGCGGCCCAGGACGTCGGACCAGATGGCGGCGACATCCGAACCGGTCAGCGTCTCGGGACCCACGACATTGATCCGCTCGAAGGGGAGCGGAGTTGCGGCCTGCTCGCGACGGATGAGTTCGAGGGCCGCGATCTCGCCAAGGTCGGCGGCGTCGACCATCGCGAGCCCCTTGCGCCCGATGGGCATCGGGTAGACGCCGTAATCGCGCACGACGTCCTTGATCATAAAATCGTTGTTCATGAAGTAGGCCGGGCGCAGGACGGTTGCGTTGAAGCCCATAGCCTCGATCATCCGCTCGACCGCGAATTTGCCCGCGAAGTGCGGCACGTTCACGTAGAGGTCGCTGTGAATCACCGACAGGTAGATGATCCGCTCGATCCCGGCCTCGCGGGCGAGATTGAGGGCGATCAGGGCCTGGGTGACCTCGTCGGGCACGACCGCGTTCAGAAGGAACAGGGTAGAGACACCCGACAGGGCGATCCGCATGGCGTTGACGTCGAGCAGGTCTCCCTGGACCGCAGTGATGCTCGGCGGCAACTTGGCCTTGGCGGTGTCACGAACCAGGGCGCGCACGTTGGCGCCGCGCTTCACGAGGTGTTCGACGACATGGCCGCCGACGGTGCCGGTCGCGCCGATAACGAGAATGGTCATGGGGGTAACTCTTGGTTTGCCTCTAGTGACATCCAGAAGATGCTCGATCCACTCGCGACCCGGAAGATGGTCGGTTAAGACAGTCCGTCTCGCTGGTGGAACACATGGATCTCCTCGCCCTCGTTGATTTTAACCTCGTCGCGCGTCATGGAGGCTTCGGACGGGCTGCCCGCGCCTCTGGACGCCCGAAGGCGACCCTGTCCCGCCGTGTCGCGGAACTGGAGGCCAGTCTCGCTCTGCGCCTTTTCGAACGCGGGGCACGCGTCCTGAAGCTGACCGAGGAAGGCCGGGCGCTCCACGAGCGGACGAGGGTGCTACTAACGGAGCTAGACGAGACGGCGGCGGTCATCGCTTCGGGCGGAGGCAAGCCACGGGGCCGGCTGCGCATCAGCGCGCCTGTGTTCTTCTCCCAGTCCGCGATGGGGAAGCTCGCCGCGGGGTTCGCCCTGAAGCACCCCGAGGTCCGGCTTGAGGTCACTACGGAGGACCGTGCCGTCGACATGGTGGAGGAAGGCTATGACCTCGCGATCCGGGTCAATCCCGATCCGGATGAGAGCCTGGTCGGACGCATCTTCCTGAGGGACCGTCTGGTCGTCGTGGCGGCTCCGAGCCTGCCTCGGTCAGAGAGCGATGCGGCCGTGCCCGCCGTCGTGCGCGGGTCGATGGGAGACTCCATGACTTGGCCCGTGCGATCACCAGCGGGCAAGTCGAACGTCATCGCCGAGCCCGTCCTCGGCCTTCCATCGCTGATGATGGTCCGCGATGCCGTCCTAGCTGGCGTCGGCGCCGGGCGCCTTCCCATCTCCCTCGTCAGCCATGACCTGGCTGCCGACAGGTTGGTGCTGTGGGGCGATCTCGACAGACCTGAGATCGCCCTTTGGACCCTCTACCCGTCACGGCGGCTGCTGAGCGCGCGGGTGTCCGCGTTCCTCGACCACCTCAAGGAGGCGTTTCCGATGGGAACGGCCGATGAACTGGCCGCCCATATCAGCGGATGACGGACCAGGCCGGATGAAGGTGGCCGGGTATTAGGCCAACTCCGCCTGTTTCTTGAGTTGCAGGTTCTCTCGGAAGAGCGATTGCATGCCCTTGTAGACCCCGTCGAGATAGGACCGGTAGGTCGGAAGGGCGTCGGGATCGACGCCGGGTAGCTTGGCGAAATGGGCAACGATGGCGTCGGACTCGGTCGTGAACCGGCCAGGCGTGAGTTCGGCCGTGGGGAAGGTGACCTTCTCGACGACGGGTGCGAGCAGCGCGCGGATCTTGGTCTCCTCATCGTCGCCGGGCACGAACTCCCGCAGGACGACTTGATCGAGTTGGCCGGTTTCCAGCAGGAACAGGCGGACCTTCAGGCAGAACGGGCAGCCGGCCTTGAGGTAGATCGTCGGCTTGAACGTGGCATCGGTCATGGTCGTACGTCCTTGGGGTTGGTGGGCTGGTCTTTCCGGCGGTCATCGGCCGGGCGGGTGATGTCAGGCCGCAGGGCCGGCCATGGCCGTAGGCGCCGTTGTGGGTCACGCGGTCTGAGCGAGTTGCGCCTTGACCCTTGGGATCACCTCTGTGCCCAGCAGCGTGATCGACCGCCGCATGGCGTCGAGCTCCTGCATCGCCGAACTCATCTGGAACGTCAGGCGGGAGATGCCCCCCAACCCTTCGCTGGCCGCAAGCGCCTTTGCCGCGACCGTTTCCGGGGAGCCGATGAGGTAGGCGCCGTAGGGACTGCACATTGCCTCGAACTGCTCGCGCATGTCCGTGCTCGGCCATCCCCGTTCCGCCCCGATCTTCCCAAACGATTGCGCCCATCCCGGAAAGAACGCCTCCTGGGCATCCCGGTCCGTATCGGCGACGAAACCGACCGCGTGCACGCCCACCTTCAGGGTCTCCGGGTCATGGCCAGCCTGACGTCCGGCCTCGCGGTAGAGGTCGACTAAGGGGCGGAAGCGCTGGAAGCTGCCGCCGATGATGGCGACCATCAGGGGCAAGCCAAGGGTGCCCGCGCGGGCGAAGGAGGCCGGGGTCCCGCCGACGCCGATCCAGATCGGGAGCTTGTCCTGGTGCGGGCGCGGGTAGACACCCTGGCCGGTCAGCGGCGGGCGGAAACGGCCGCGCCAGGTGACGTGGGTCCGGTCGCGCAGCGACAGGAGCAGGTCGAGCTTCTCGACGAACAGCGCATCGTAATCCTCGGGGGCGAAACCGAAGAGCGGGTAGGCCTCGCCGAAGGAACCGCGCCCGACCACGATCTCGGCCCGCCCCTTGGCGATTAGGTCGAGGGTGGCGAACTCCTGGAAGACGCGGACCGGGTCGGCGGCGCTGAGCACCGTGACGGCACTGGTCAGGCGGATGCGACTGGTGCGGGCTGCCGCGGCCGCGAGGATGATGGCGGGCGCAGAATCGAGGAATTCCGCCCGATGGTGCTCGCCGATGCCGAAGACGTCGAGCCCGGCGCGGTCGGCAACCTCGACCTCGTCGAGCAGCCGCTCCATCCGTTCCGTCGCCGTGAGGGTGCGACCCGTCTTCAGGTCGGGAAGCGTTACGGCGAAGCTGTCGATACCGATTTCCATGGTGGATGACTCGATGTCCGTGACTGAGGGGCCGAGGGGACGCCCTGGGGTCATCCATCCTCGTAGGCGGAGGCCGAGGCGGGCTGGCCGCGACCTCCCAGCCGGTAAGGGCTCAGGGGCGACCGAGAACCGCGAGTATCTGATCCCGGCGCAGCCAGGCCAAGGTCGCCGTCAGGGCGAGCAGCACGGCGGCCGGAGCGGCGGGCGTGGGTAGGACTGTAAGATGGGCCAGAATGGCGCCCGCCATGGTGCAGGCAAGCCAGAGCGCGGCGAAGGCTGCGTATCTGGGGATCAGCAGGGCGATGGCACCGGCGACTTCCACGAGGCCGGTGACGATGCGGAACCACTGACCGACGCCGATGAGGTCGTAGACCTGCACCATCATCGGCACGCCAGCGAGCTTGGCGCCGCCGGCGGCCAGGAAGACCAGGGCTAGGAGCACCTGCAGCGACCAGGCGACGATGTTGAGCTTGCGCGACGGGGCGGGGGAGGCCGTGAGGGTCTGGGACATGATGGACATCCGGTTCGAGGTGGCCGACCGCGGAAGCGGCTTGGCTGTGAGCAAAAGAGCTAAGCTCCTCGCATCCCCCATCGAAGCCTCTATCTTTCGATGAGTCCCATCACCTGGACAGATGGATACTCGATCAGCTCACCCTCGACCAGTTGCGAACCTTCGTCGCCGCCGTCGACACCGGTAGCTTCTCGGCGGCCGGGCGCAAGCTCGGGCGAGCGCAGTCTATCGTCAGCCAATCGATGGCCAACCTTGAGGCTCAGTCCGGCATCAAGCTGTTCGACCGGTCCAGCCGCTATCCGGTCCTGACCGAGGCCGGCGGCGTGTTGCTGGCCCATGCCCGTGCGACCGTGGCGGCCGCCGAGACCTTCAAGTCGCACGCCAGGGACCTCGCCGGCGGCCTGGAGCCGGAGGTGAGTATTGTCCTCGACGTCCTGTTCCCGATCCAGGTGTTGACGGCCGCCGTGGTCGCATTCCAGCCGGCCTTCCCCACGACCCCCTTGCGCATCCAGGTCGAGACCCTCGGTGCGGTGATCGCGCCGGTTCTCGACGGACGCTGCGCCTTCGCGGTCGCCGGCGCCACGCCCCTGCTGCCTCCCGAGCTCGCGCGCGAGGCGTTGTGCCAGATCGAGTTGGTGATGGTTGCCTCGCCCGCGCATCCGCTCGCCCGACGAACCGGGACTATCCCGACGTCCGATCTGGCCGAGCATGTCCAGTTGGTCCTGAGCGACCGGAGCGAGCTGACCAAGGGGCGCGAGTTCGGCGTATTCTCCCCGAGGACCTGGCGTTTGGCGGATCTCGGGGCCAAGCACGCCTTCCTGCGCTCGGGGCTTGGCTGGGGTGGGATGCCCCTCGACGTCGTCAAGGATGATCTAGCCAGCGGCCAACTCCTGCGGCTGGACATCGCCGCCCTACCCAAGGGCGGCCTGTTCCTACCGATGTGGGCCGTCTACCCCATCGAGCGCCCGCCCGGCCCAGCGGGTCGCTGGCTGATCGCACAACTGGCCTCGCGGTGAAGAAGGTCCCATCGCCAAGGCCGGAGGATCGATCCGGCTGAGGAGACGGCTGGAACACCAACGTCTCATTGATGAGACAGCCCATCCCAAATCGCCAGTCTGCCGAGGGGATCCCGGACACGTACCTTCCGAAGGGAAGGAGAATCCCATGTCCCAGTCAGACTATCTCGCGCGCAATGAATCCGATTTCGAACCGGCCGCCTTCGGTAGGGCCTTGCGGCTTCATGCCTACGGCGGTCGGGAAAGCCTCGTCATTGACCGCGTGCCTGCGCCCGTTCCGGGCCCCGGCAAGATCCTGGTCCAGGTCAAGGCCGCCGGAGTGAACGGCATCGACTGGAAGATCCGTGAGGGCTACGTCCGCAACAAGTTCGAGCTTTCGCTGCCGGCGACCATCGGCATCGAGATGGCCGGCGTCGTGTTGCGGCCCGGACCCGGCGTCGTAAACGTCAAGCCCGGAGACCGCGTCCTGGCCGCCCTTGGTGGCTGCGGCGCCTATGCCGACCATCTGGTCATCGACGCGGAGAAGTTCGTCGCGATGCCCCCGACCCTGACGGACGTCGAGGCTGCGGCCATCCCCGTCGCGGCGATGACGGCTTGGCATGTGATCCAGGCTGCGGATTTCGATCTCGCCGGGCGACGGGTGCTCATCCATGGGGCGGCCGGAGGTGTGGGCGGCTTCGCCGTCCAGTTCGCGAAGGCGGCCGGTGCATCGGTCTATGCCACGGCCTCGACGACGAGCCTCTCCCATGTACGGGCCCTCGGCGCGGACGCGGTGATCGACTATCGGCAGGAGGAATTCGAGGCGCACGTGCAGGACGTCGATCTGGTGATCGATCTCGTCGGCGGGGCGGTCGTGCACCGGTCCTGGGCGATCTTGTCGCCTGACGGCCTCCTCGTCAGCATCGCCGCGCCGGACGTCGTATCGCGTACGCCCCAAGGCCGGCGCGGCGTCTTCCTGTCGAATAGGCCCGACACCGCGCGTCTGGCGACAATCGTCCGGCAGGTGGCCGCTGGTACATTGCGGTCGACCATCGCCGAGGTGGTGGCCTTCGATGAATTGCCTTCCGCAATCGAGCGTAATCGGACCGGGCATGCGCCAGGTAAGATTGTTGCAGATCTCACCCGGTGAATTCCTATGCAAATAAGGTGTCCAAGCAGGGCCTAAAAGAGCCCGCAATGGCTGGTAGGCGTTCGCCGAGGCTAGGTCCGCTTCAATCCTTTTGTCATCCAGAAGCAGACGGGCAGGAAACCACCCGACCCGGACGTAGGTCATCCTCTACCAAGCTGCCGCGAAGCGGACGTTCCTAGGGTCTGCAAAAGGTCGACACCGGACAGTTGCCTACCTGCAAATGAATGTCGGCTGCCAGGCGGTGCGTTAATGTCCGCTCCTGGCGCAAGGCACCCATCGTCATCCGTGTCGGCATTGTTTTCCAGCAGTTCAACCTCTTCCCGCACAGGACGGTTCTGGAGAACATCGCCCTGCCTCCTGTGCTGGTCGATCAGGCAGCGTAGGACATCGCCGACCTCGATCGCGTCGAGACCCTCGGAGTAGGTGGAGAAGCTCGACAGGTCGCTGAACCAGACTCACCGCCGTCTTCTCCACCGGCGGGATACGCTCAGTGCCATTGAGGAAGGTTGCGGCCGTCGCTTGGACACCCTCAACGCGAACGAGATGCCTCGAACCCAATCATCGCCGGCATCATCCGGAAGGCCACCTGCCGACTTACGGGCCCCGTGACATCCATGCGACGGCGGGGTCCGATTACGGGGTGTTCTGTTACTGCGTCCTTACGGCTCTACGCCCTCGGAATGCACCTGGAGGAAGGCAGCAGCCGTCCGCTCGAAACTCGGTTCGATCGATGCGCCGAAGATGTCCCCGCACTGGCTGAACTTAGCAGATACGGCGAGGGCAAAGCCACATCCTGGTTGTCGAACCTCGTTCGAAACCTAGACGACTGGAGGGTCAGAAAACCTGAATGGCCATCCGTTTCTCGTACGGTCGCGCTCCTGCCCCGTTTGAGGCTTTTGATTGAACCGACGAACTTGGTAGATCGGTGCCGACAAACTACCCGCTCCCACCGACAAACTTCCCGCTCTCGCACAGGTCCCTAGCGCACCACCACCTTCGCGCCGATCGGAACCCGGTCGTAGAGGTCGACCACGTCGGCGTTGAGCATGCGGATGCAGCCCGAGGACACCGCCTGACCGATCTTCTCTGGCTCGTTGGTGCCGTGGATGCGGAACAGCGTGTCCTTCTTGCCTTCGGCGAGGTAGAGCGCCCGGGCGCCGATCGGGCTCGTCGGGCCGCCTTCGAGGCGCTTCGGCAGGTCGGGCCGGCGGGCCAGCATCTCCGGCGGCGGGTTCCAGTCCGGCCACTCGCCCTTGCGGTCGACCTCGGCCGTCCCGGCCCAGGCCATGCCGGCATGGCCGACGGCCACGGGATAGCGCACGGCCTTGCCGTCGGGCAGCACGTAGTAGAGCCGGCGCTCCTTGGTGACCACGATGACGGTGCCGGGCGCCTCCTTCGTCGGATAGTCGACGGTGGCGCGGGCGATCTTCGGATCGACGGGCGCGGTGGGCGCCAGCTTCATCCAGGCCTTGTCGCGCTCCGGTCCCGCCAGGGGTGCCTGGGCGGTCGCGGGAACCGGCGTCGCGGCGGCGACCTGCAGGGCCGCCGGGCCGGTGGCCTGACTCGCCGTCCGGGTGTTGCAGGCGCCGAGCGGCAGCAAGGTGCCGAGGAGCAGAAGAGTGGCGGGGGCGCGCATGGGTCAGGGCCTGTCTCGACCCGTCGCTGTTCCGACGCGGTCTGATCGATTCGTGTTCGAACAGGTCTTGCACAAGCCAAGCCGAGCGCGCATCCCAGCATCGTGATCACGCGCCAGATGTGATACATTGGCACCATCTGTTGCATAGAAGCGTCAGATTGGCGGCTCGGAGGGACGACCGTGACGACGCTGTACGTGAGCCATCCGTCCGCCCTCGATCACGCCATGCCGGAAGGGCACCCGGAGCGGGCCGACCGCATCCGGGCGGTGGAGCGGGCCCTCGAGAACGAGCGCTTCGCCGGGCTGGTGCGCGGCCAGGCCCCGAGGGCCGAGGCCTCCGTGCCGAGCCTCGTGCATCCGGTCCCCTACGTTCAGGCGATCATCGAGGCGGCGCCGACGGAGGGCTACGTCCAGATCGACGGCGACACCCTGCTCTCGCCGGGGACCATCGAGGCGGCCCTGCGCGGAGTCGGCGGTGCCGTGCACGCGGTCGATGCCGTGATGAGGGGCGAGTGCGCCAACGCCTTCGTGGCCATGCGGCCACCGGGCCACCATGCCGAGCGCATGACCGCGATGGGATTCTGCGTGTTCAACAACGCCGCCATCGCGGCGCGCCACGCCCGCGAGGCGCACGGCGCGAGCCGCGTCGCGATCGTCGACTGGGACGTCCATCATGGCAACGGCACGCAGGACATCTTCTGGGACGATCGAACGGTGATGTACGCCTCCACCCACGAGATGCCGCTGTTTCCCGGCACGGGCGCGGCCTCGGAGCGGGGCAACCACGACACCATCGTCAACGTGCCCCTGCGGGCGGGCGACGACGGCGAGATCTTCCGCGAGGCCTTCGAGGCCGGCATCCTGCGCCGCCTCGATGCCTTCGCGCCCGACCTCGTCATCATCTCGGCGGGCTTCGATGCCCACCACCTCGACCCCCTCGGCCATGTCGCGCTCACCGAGGGCGATTTCGGCTGGGCAACGCGGCGCCTGATGGCCGTGGCCGATCGTCATGCGGGCGGGCGCGTCGTCTCGGTGCTGGAGGGGGGCTACAGCCTCAAGGGGCTCGGCCTCTCCGTCGCCGCGCATGTCGATGCGCTGATGGGGCGCTGACCCGAGGACGCGCTCAGGCGACCGGCTCCAGGGCGAGGGAATGCCTGTCCGAAGGGTCCGCCAGGGCGACCGCGATCTCGAACAGCAGCAGGTCGATGAGCCGCCGCATCACCGGTGTCCCGGCCTCCTCGATGACGGCGCGCGCCGCGATGCAGTGGGCGGCGAGGACGTCGAGGGCTTCACCCTGCGGGGACGGGGTCGCGATGAGCATGGTGGGGTCCTTTGCGGCCGCGCGTCAGGCGGCGGGGTAGGGGTAGGTCGGGGCGAGGACGGTGCCGGTGCGCCCGGTGAGGCTGCGCAGCCGTGCCAGGGTCCGCTCGTCGAACTCGGCGGTCGCCGCGATGATGTCCTCGCCGCCGATCGACTGCGGCAGGCCCAGCGGACGGGCGCGGAATTGGAGCTGCACCACGTGCAGCAGGTAGAGGGTCGGCATCTGCAGCACGAGCTGGCGCACGCCGTTGGCGAGGCCCCACTCCACGATGCCGGAGAGCAGGGCGAGCGAGACCGGGTTGACCGCCTTGCCGCGACCGCGATGGGACCGCGCGACGGCCTGGCGGGTCCATTCCCAGGTGTCGGGGCCGCGCGGCAGCGTGCCCTCGCAGAGCTGGGGCAGCACGTCGGAGAGGAGGTGCGGCCGGGTGGTCGGCAGGAGGCGGCTGTAGCCGATCACGCGCCCAGCCTCGATGGCGAGGAAGTGCATCGCGTGGGCCGTGTCGAACTGGTCGATCTCCCGTCCGTCGGGTCGGGCAAGGTCGAGCCAGCGCTTCTCCTCGACGAAGATCTGGTGTCTCAGGCGCCAGACCTGTTCCATCTCCTCACGAAAGCAGTATTCGTTCACGGGTGTCACGATCTGGATCATGTCGATACCTCCGTCACCGAGGTCGTTTCTGACATGAACGTGACCGTCACAAACCTACGGGATTCCGTAGGGAGGCGCGGCCGGACGTGCGGGATCGGGCCGGCGCGAAAGCCCGGCGGGGCGTCGGCTCAGGTGATCAGGCCGCGCCGCAGCGCCACCGCGACCGCCTAGGTCCGGTTGGTGGTGCCGAGCTTCGTCCGGGCGGAGCGCAGGTGGAAATCGACCCCGTGGGTCGAGATGCCCATGACCTCGCCGATCTCCCAGTCGGTCTTGCCCTCCGCCGCCCATTGCAGGGCCTCGCGCTCGCGCGGCGCGAGCTTGGCCGCCCGCGCGGCGGCCGCCGGCCCGCGCAGGCGCAGGAGATGGCCGAAGGCGTAGATGGCGATGAGGTGCAGCATCGGGCGGTCGCCCGGGTTCATCGCCAGGCGCTCGCCCGAGAGGCTGAACCCGGCGATCTCGCCGTCGAGCGTCATGAGCGGGACGGTGACGCCGTCGCGCAGGCGGAAGTCGCCCGCCTCCTCCATGACGCGGCGGGCGCCGGCATCGTCGCCGGAGCGCTCGCGCAGGTCACTCCAGGCGAAGGGCACCGTGCTGTCGGCGAGGTGCCGCACGGTGGGGTCGTGGAAGGCGTAGCCGCGGGCGAGGTAGCGCCGGCTCCACGCCTCGGGGAAGGTGTTGACCAGGACGTGCCCGTGCTGCTGCCGGGACGGCGTGCCCTTGCGCGGGACCGTGCCGGCCATGGCGTGGGACACGCCGAAGGCCGCGAATTCGTCCACCAGCAGCCGTCCCACATCGTCGGCGCTCGCGGTGCGGTCGAGGGCCCGGAGGAAGCCCAACGTCTGATCCAGCGCTCGGCGCGTCATGGCATGTCCGGCATCGTCGCCCCACTCGAATGAAAGTCGGTTAACTCTAGATTGTCAACGCGGACGCGATCGGGAATCGGGCGGGTGGTCCGGCTCGCGGCGCGTCAGCCGAACAGGTCCAATGCGGTGAAGCCGCGCGCCGCCATCCGCTCGGCGAGCACCCGCCGGTGGCAGCGCTCCGGCTCCCGCTCGAAGCACAGGAGGCAGATCGGGGTGCGGTCCGCCAGGGCGCAGAGTTCGTCGAGGGCGAGGCCGCCATCGGCGGTGTCGAGCACCTCCTCGCAATAGATCCGGCGCATCAGCGCGGCATCGTCCGCGCGGGCCGCCTGCCGCCCGGCCTTCGGCGTGCCGAGGGAGCGGGCATGGGCGTAGCCGATGCCGGCTCCCTCCAGGCTGGTTCGCAGGGCGTTCTTCGAGAAACCCCGCTTGCGGGAATTCGCCACGGCGCGGACATCCGCCAGGGTCCCCACCCGGGCGTCCCGCAGGGCCGCGATCAGGCGCTCGGAATCGAGCCCTTCGTACCCGATGGTGAACAGAACCTTCACGGCACCCTCCCCTGCCCCAAACGCCGAGGCCCAGCCTGCACTTAGGGAGTGGAGGCCATGGGGGCCAGCGTGGACGTCTACCGCTCATGTGGCTCGTTCGACACGGCTTCCGGAAATCCGCCGCATTGCCGTCAAAGGTCTGTTAACCGCGCCCGGGTCATCCCTTAGCCATTGGTAGCGCGTAGAAGCTGGTGGGTCGGGCAACGATGCGGCTGTGGAACGGGACTGCCCCGGCACGTCAGAACCAGCGTGCGCCGCTTGCGGCCCTCCGGACCGGCCTGCGCCGGGGCGCGGCCCTGGCCGTGCTCTCGGCCCTGGCGGCCTGCTCGGGCAGCACGGATTTCTACCCCACCAAGGGTGACGCCAAGCCCCATCCTGGCGTGGCGCGGGCCAAGCAGCACCCGGTGCAGGGCATCGACATCTCCAAGTGGCAGGGTCCCGTCGACTGGATGTCGGTGCGCGCGGCCGGCACCCAGTTCGCCTTCATCAAGGCGACCGAGGGCGGCGACCACGTCGACGAGCGCTTCCGGACGAACTGGGAAGGCGCGGCCCAGGCCGGCGTGCCCCGCGGCGCCTACCACTTCGTGTTCTGGTGCCGCTCGCCTCAGGACCAGATGGCCTGGTTCAAGAAGAACGTCCCCAATGACCCGACCGCCCTCCCCCCAGTCCTCGACGTGGAGTGGAACGGCCATTCGCAGCTCTGCCCGAAGAAGCTGCCGAAGGCCCAGGCCCTGTCGATGATCCGCTACATGCTCGACGAGATGGAGCGCTACACCGGCAAGCGCCCGATCATCTACACCGACATCACCTTCCACAAGGACGTGCTCGAGGACGAGCTGCCGGACTACCCGCACTGGGTCCGTTCCACGGCGGCCGAGCCGGAGCAGCGCTACGCCAAGCGCAAGTGGATGCTGTGGCAGTTCACCTCCACCGGCCGGGTGCCCGGCGTGCGCGGGGACGTCGACCGCAACGCGTTCTACGGGACGCCGGCCGAATGGGCCTCGTTCCTGTCGACGGATTGCGATCCGCGCGAGCACCGCAACCTCGCCGATCGCGGCCTCTGCACCGGCAAGTGATCCTGAGCACCTGATCTCCGGGCGAAGTCATCCCTAGCGTGTGATCCCGGGCGCCCGACCGCAATCAGCGGTCAGCGCATCCCGGCGGCGACATGCCGGGATGCGCGTTTGCGGCTCGCGTCAGGCGCCCGCGCCCATCACGGTCGCCATCACGGTCCCGTAATGGCAGGCGGTGGCGGCGAGCACGAAGGCGTGCCAGATCGCGTTCTGGTAGGGCAGGCTCCGCCAGACGTGGAAGATCACCCCCAGCGAATAGAGCACGCCACCCAGGGCGAGCATCCAGAGGGCGTCGTTGCTGAGCCGCCCGATCACCGCGTCGTAGGCGACGACGCCGCTCCAGCCGAGGGTGAGATAGAGCCCGATCGAGGCCCGGTCGTAGCGGCCGGGCAGGAGCAGCTTCAGGGCGATCCCGATCGCCGCCACCAGCCAGACCGTGCCGAGGAGGCTCCAGGCGGGCAGGCCGTCGCCGACGAGGGCGACCAGGGGCGTGTAGGTGCCGGCGATCATGAGGTAGATCAGGGCGTGGTCGGCGCGCCGCAGCAGCCACTTGCGCCGGGAGACGGGCCACATGTTGTAGGTGGCCGAGACGCCGAGCATCGAGACGAGGCCGGCCGCGTAGACCGTGACCCCTGCGCGCTCCAGGAACGAGAGCGGCGAGAGGGCGGCGATCACCACGATGGCGATGGCGCCGGCGACGCCAAGGGCGACGCCCACGACGTGCACGGCGCCATCCGCCAGGATTTCTTTCCGAGTGTAGTTCCAAGTCACTCCCGTTGGGCGTCCGTCGTCCGCTAAAAGCATCGCCGACCTCCGGTATTTCCGTAGAGGCTACGCTTCAACCTGTTGCCGCGTTCCCAGCGACAACTACCGAGTTGGAGCCATCAACAGGAATCTCTTCGGGTAAGGACTAACCCGGAAGGATGTTGGGGTACCGGCTCGCGATGGCCATGGCCCAGACGGCGCCCAGGAGCCCCGTCAGGCCGAGCGCCAACCAGGCATGCTTGCCGTGACCTTGCTTCCCGTGACGGTGCGCGGCGGACGGCCGGGTCGGAGCGGCGGTGGGCGCCGTCCGGGCCTCGGGGCGGGTCGGCTCGAATGCGGGCGGGCGCCGAGTCTCGGTGTCCTGCATGCAGGGATCGTCCTTTCGCGGTTCAGAGGCGTCGGGAAGCGGACGTCGGACGCCCGGGCTTCGCTGTGACGGGGTTCGAACGTACGAGGACGATCGTGGTTCGTTGCAGTGCGGTCGCGATGTGGCGATCCGCACATGCCGGGCTGGGGGGGCAGGTCCGTCAGGCCGCCTTGCCGGTGAGGGCCTCGTAGCCGAACGGCGTCGACGGGCGTCCGAGGGGCGTCGCGACGACGGCTCGTCCGGTCCGGCGGGCATGGACCGTCGCCATGGTGAGGACCGCCATGGCGAAGACCTGATGGGAGAGCGCCGCCCAGAGCGGCACGGCCAGCAGCAGGGTGGTGATGCCGAGAACGCCCTGGGCGAGCACGAGACCGGCGATGCCGGTCGCACGGCGGGCCATCCCGGTGCCTGGCCGGGCCCGACGGGCATCGAGGGCATGGACCAGCGCGATGGCCAGGAGCAGGTAGGCGGTCAGGCGGTGGTTGAGCTGCACCAGGGCGAGGTTGTCGACGAAGTTCTCGATCCACGGCGTCCCGGCGAAGAGTTCCGCCGCGGGCGGCACGAGATGCCCGTCCATGCTCGGCCAGGTGTTGTACAGGAGGCCGGCCTTCGATCCGGCGACGAGACCGCCGAGGAAGATTTGGACGACGACGAGGGCCATGATGGCGAACGCCGTCCACTGCAGGCGCGGCGGTCCGGCCTCGGCGGCGGCGTCCGACGGGCGCAGGCCGGCGGCGAGCCAGACGAGACCGGCCAGGATCAGGCTGGCGGTGGTGAGGTGGAGGGCGAGCTTCAACGGTGCCACGGCCGTCATGCCGGGCTGGAGGCCGGAGGCGACCATGATCCAGCCGATCGCGCCCTGGAGGCCGCCGAGGATCCCGAGCCCGAGCAGGCCGAGGCCGAGGCTGCGGGTCAGGGCGCCGCGCCACCAGAACCAGAGCAGGGGCAGGAAGAAGACCAGGCCGACGATGCGCCCGAGGAGGCGATGGCCCCATTCCCAGGCATACAGCACCTTGAAGTCGGACAGGCCCATGCCCTGGTTCAGGATGCGGTATTGCGGCGTGTCGCGATACTTCTCGAACTCCGCCGCCCAGGCCTCGGCCGAGACGGGCGGGATCGCCCCCGTGACGGGCCGCCACTCCGTGATCGAGAGACCGGAGCCGGTGAGGCGCGTGGCGCCGCCGACGGCGACCATGCCGACCACGAGGGCGGCCAGCAGATAGAGCCAGATTCGCACGCCCCGCTGTCCGGAGGCCCTGCCGGTCGCCTGTTCGCCTGCTCGCACCGCGTCGTTCCTCGCATCCCGCGCGGGCGCCGACCGGCGCCCGCGGATGGATGCGGGTTAAGCGAGGTAGGCGCTGTGGGCAACGCTCAGCGACGACGCACCGCCGGGCTCCAGGCCCGCGGCATCCAGGTCGCGCTGGCGGTTGAGCGACAGCATCTCGAGCACGGCGATGACGATCCAGGGTCCCGCGATCCCGATGAAGAACGTCATGCCTGCCAATCCTCCTGTGCGCCGCGCGCGACAGCGAGAATAGGTGACGCACCGGGTTCGGCAAGCCGGAAAGACGGTGTCAGAAGGCGGTTCGGGCCAACTTCCAGACCAGGAAGGCCAGGACGCCGGCGCCGAGGCACCGCCGCCAGGGATTCACCCCGCGCACGACCTCGTCGACGGCCCACCACGCGAGGGCCGCCGCGCCGAGGACGCGGAGATAGGGGCCGATCCGGCCGCCCGGTCCATCGAGCCATCCGACCACCGCGCAGCCGATGAAGATCAGCAGCGGGGCGTTCGGCCATTGTCCGATGGTGATCGCACCCGTCTGACGGTTGCGAAAGAACCAGTCGATCGCGTTCAGGTCGGGACTCCGGTGTCGGCCTTGCGGGCCGGGGCGCAGATCTGCGGCGACACCTTGTCGAGATGCTCGCAGGCATTGCGAAGGTACCAGGCCCGCAGCTCGGGCTGGCCGGGGGCCACGTACATGCCGACGAGCACGAAGGCGACCGCGCCGACGATGATGAGGGTGAGAAGACTACGCATCGGGGCAACTCCCAGGACCGGTCAGGCGCCCCTTCTCACCACCCGGGTCTCGGGGAGACCCCATATCCGGGGGGAGTCCCGGACAAAGAAACAGCCCGCGCGCCGATCTCGGCATGCAGGCTGTATGAGCTTGGGAGGATCGAGAGGCTGTTGAGACCTGCCTGACAACGGCGCCGTCCGGCAACGGTTCCCGCGCCGGATCGCGGAATCGCCTCAGGCGGCTTCGAACAGGGGTACGATGCGCATGCCCGGCACCAGGACGAGGCCCTTGTCGGTGATGCGGATCTCCGGAATCACCGAGAGCGGGATCAGATTGAAGCCCATGTAGGGGATGGTGCAGCCGGCCCGCTCCCACGCTGCCTTGAGCACCCGCACGTCCTCGGCCACCGCCGTGACGCGCTTGTCCGACAGGAGCCCGGCCACCGGCAGCGGCACCAGGGCGACCACCGCTCCCTCCTCGACGACGCAGACACCGCCCTGGATCGCGCTCAGGGCGTCGAGGGCGACGCGCATGTCCGCCTCGTCGAGGCCCGCGACGATGACGTTGTGGGAGTCGTGGCCCACGCTGCTCGCCACCGCGCCGCGCTTCAGCCCGAAGGCGCGCAGCAGGCCGTGGGCGAGGTTTCCGGCCCTGCCGTGGCGCTCGATCACGGTGACGAAGCAGAGGTCGTTGGCCGCCAGCGTCGCGGGCCAGTCCGGCCCGGGCACGAGGTCGACGATCTCGTGGGTGAGCTCGATGCCCGGGAGCGTCGTGCGGATCGCGTTGATCCGGCACGGTCCCGCCGGCAGGTCCGGGACGAGGGACGGCAGCGGATCGGTCAGGTGCATGGTGGCGTAGGCCGGCGCCGGGTAGCGGTAGGGGCGCGACAGGGCGGCGTCGAGGATCGGCGTGATCCGGCGGTTCTCGACGACCAACTCGCCGCCATACCAGGTGGAATGGGGCACGAGGTCGTCGTCGAGGAGCACGAGATCGGCCCGGCGGCCGCCGCCGAAGCCGCCGATCTCGCCGTCGAGGCCGTAGCGGGTGGCGGGGTGCAGCGACCCCATCGACCAGGCCTGCACCTTCGGGATGCCCATGCGCACCGCCTCGCGCACCACCCAGTCGAGGCCGAAGGCGAGAAGGTCCTGCGCGTCGCGGTCGTCGGTGCAGACGCAGATCCGCTTGGCGGCGGCGCCGTAATCCAGGATGGTGCCGATGGCTTTCGGCAGGCTGTGCCAGGGCGTGGTCGGCGGGCCGCCGCGCAGGTAGATCCAGAAGCCCGCCTCCAGGAGGTCGTCGGCGATGTCGCGGTCGATGGCCTCGTGGGTGTCGGTGACGCCGCTGGCCGCATAGGCCGCCACGAAGCCGCGGCCGTAGATGTGGCCCGAGACCGGGCGCCCGCGCTCCAGGGCGGCCTGGATGATGGCGTGGGCGCGGGGATCGCCCTCGCAGACCGCCACGAAATCCATCTTCTCGCCGAGGCCGATCGCCTCCGGCCAGGCATCGAACAGGGCCGCGATCTTGGCCGCATCGAGGTCGCCGCCCGCGGTCTCCAGTTCGGGCGAGGTCGCCGGCACCGTGCTGGGCACCGTGAGGTAGATGTTCAGGGGCGCCGCGCGGGCATCCTCCAGCATCCAGGCGATGCCGTCCGTATCGAGCACGTTGCCGATCTCGTGGCTGTCGCAGACGATGCTGGTGGTGCCGTTGAGGAGCGCGGCCTCGGCATAGGCGCAGGCCGTGACCATGCTGCTCTCGATGTGGAGGTGCGGGTCGACGAGGCCCGGTGCGAGCAGGCCGCCGCCGAGGTCGTGGCGCGGCGCGGCGCCCCGATGGGTTCCCGCCGGCCTCACCGCCGCGATCCGCCCGCCGGCGATCCAGACCTCGCGGTCGGGCAGGATGCGCTCGGAATAGGTCGAGAGCAGCCGGGCGCCGGTGAGGACGCGATCGGGCTCGGCCCGGCCCGAGGCCACGGCCGCGAGGTGTCGTGTCATCCGGCTCAAGGGTTCGACGGAGAAGCGCGTCAGCGGTCGCGTGTCGGTCATGCGGTTTCCCGATCCTCGAAGGGTCGGCATCGCCGCCCCGGCCACCCCCGCGGCGCACGCATCGTGCCAGACCGCGGACCCGCGCGACAGGCGCGGCGACCCGGAAGCCGGGTTGCCAAGCCGGCGCCGCGGCACCATTTAGGCGCCATGCCGGTCGCGACCCCGCGTCGCTCGATCGGAGACGGCCACGATGACGGGCCTGGGTGACGCCGGATGTACGCGCACCCGCCCCGTCCCATCCGTGGCCGTCGGCATTTCCCCCAGCCCCTGCAGTTCGAGCATCGTCCCGTCATGGCCAAGCGTACCAAGTCGAAACCGCAGGAGCGCGGCTCCGTCCTGTTCGACGTCGTCTACGACGACGAGTCCCGCGCCTCGAACCGGCGCGTGCCCATGGAAATCCTCGGCGGCCTCGACGGCGACGAGCCGGCCCGCCAGCTCATCGAGGACCAGGATCGCGCCATCTCGGAGAAGTCCGGCCGCCCCCTTCGGGCGATCCGCAGCCTGACCCGCTCGCCCGCCCGCGTCTCCACGGCCTCGGACGAGTAGGCCGCTCCCGTCCCCGCCGCCCGGACCAGCCCCGGGCCGGCGGTTCCGCATTCAGGCCTTCTTGAGGAACGCCGCCTTCAGGACGAGGCCCTTCACCTTCTCGGCGTTGCACTCGATCTCGGCCGGATCGTCGGTCAGCCGGATGTTCCGGATCAGCGTGCCGCGCTTCAGGGTCGTCGAGGTCCCCTTCACCTTCAGGTCCTTGATCAGCGTCACCGCGTCGCCATCGGCGAGCTTGGTGCCGTTCGCATCCCGGGTCTCGTCCATGATCCCGGTCTCAGGCCTCGGGCCGCGTGTAGGGCCGGCCGGCATCGACGAGGGCGCGGTCGACCGCCTCGATGGCGAGCAGGATCCGGGTCAGGTCCTCGGCGGCCGAGGGAGCGGCGACCTCGCTGCTGCCGATGCGACGGGCGAGCGCGCCGCGCTGACGGGCGAGGCTGTCCCGTGCCCGGTTCATCTGCTCGATCTCTTCCGACGTCATGCCATTTTCCCTCTGAACCGGCCCGGCAGGGCCGCAGGAGCGATGCGGCCTTTGCGGGCCGAACGCAAGGCGGCCTTCCGCCGGATCGGAGCCCGTCTCAGAACAGGGCGCCCTGCTCGTCCTCGTCGCTGGAGCGCGGCTGCGCGGCGGGCGGCGCGCCCCGTCCGGCCTCGCCGCGGTGCGGCCTGGCGAGCGGTTCGATGAGGTCCGGTTCGTCGATGCGGGCGTTGTTCACGCGGGCGCCGACGGGATCGAGGGTGAGCCAGTCGTTCGGACAGGGCCGGCACAAGGCCACCGCCGCATCCGGTTCGGTGCCGCGGGTGTCGAGCCAAGACTCGATGGTCTCCGGCGCGAGGATCACCGGCATGCGGTCGTGGACGGCCGCCATCGCGCCGTTGGCGTCCGTGGTGACGATGGCCGCGGTGTCGACCTCCGAGCCGTCGGCCCCGAGCCAGTTCTCCCACAGGCCGGCCAGGGCCATCGGCGCCCGGTCGGCGCGGCGGATCATGAACGGGGTCCTGGTCGCGGCCCTGCCCGTTCCCTCCCGGCGCCACTCGTAGAAGCCGTCCGCCAGGAAGACGCAGCGGCGATGGCGCAGGGCGCCGCGGAAGGTGGGTTTTTCCCGCAGCGTCTCGGACCGGGCGTTGATGACGAGGGGGAAATCCTTGGGGTCCTTGACCCAGCTCGGCCACAGGCCCCAGCGCACCAGGCGGAACTGGCGCCGGCCGCCCTCCGACAGCACCACGGGCACCGGCTGGGTCGGCGCCACGTTGTAGCGGGGCGGGAAGTTCGGAACCTCCGGATAGCCGTAGAAGGCCCGGAAGATCTCCGGGGCCTGGGCGATGAAGAAGCGTCCACACATGGGCGGACGATCCGCAAATCCGACGCGATGGGCAAGGCCCGATGGACTTGGATCGGTCTTTGCCTGGCGGCGCCCGCCATGTCGGCGGCGTTGCGGACGATCGCCTGCTTCGGCCCGTCCGGCGCCTCAGCGACCGTTCGGGTCCGGCGCGCTACAGCCAGCGCTTCCAGCGGAAGAACACGTATGGGAGCACGGCCGCGACGACCATCATGACCACCGCCATCGGGTAGCCGAACCCCCAGTCCAGCTCCGGCATGGCCTTGAAGTTCATGCCGTAGATCGACGCGATCAGGGTCGGCGGCATGAAGACCACCGCCATGACCGAGAACAGCTTGATGATGTTGTTCTGTTCCAGGTTCACCAGCCCGAGGGTGGCGTCGAGGAGGAACTGGATCTTCGAGGACAGGAAGGTGGCGTGCTCCTCCAGGGACTGGAGATCGCGCAGGGTGGAGCGCACGTCCTCGCGCAACTCGCGCGGGGCCTTGGCGGTGCGGTAGGTCGCCGAGAGCGAGAGCAGGATGCGCTCCATCGAGACCAGGCTCTCGCGCTGCTTCGAGATGAGGTCGCCGTGGCGCCCCAGCGCCCGGAGCGTGTCCTGCAGGGCGGTGTTGCGGGCGCTCGGGTCCTCCTTCTCCTCGAAGATCTTGCCCGAGAGCCGGTCGATGCGCTCGCCCTGGAGCTGGAGCACGTCCGCCGCCCGGTCGATCACCGTCTCGATCAGCCCGGCCAGGATGGTCTCGCCGGAGGGAACCGCCGAGGGACCGTTGCCCGTGGAGCGGCCGGCCCGCTGCGTGTACATCCGGAAGGCCTGCGGCTCCTCGTAGCGCACGGTCACGAGCCGGTTGCCGCGCAGGATGAAGGTGATGCCGGCCAGCCCCGGCTCCTCGGATTCGCTGACCTTGCTCAGCACGCGCCCGGTCATGTAGCGGGCGCCGTCCTCGACGTAGAGGAGCTCGGAGGGCTCGATGTCCTTCATCTCCTCGCGGGTCGGCACCGAGATGCCCATGAAGACCTCGACCTTGAGGTCCTCCTCCCGGCTCGGCCGCACCATGTCGAGCCAGACGGTGTCGTCCGGGATCGGCTCCTGCAATTCGAGGGAACGGCGCTCGAGCAGGGTCTGCCCGGCACCGGCGACCGGCTGGTGGATGAAGATCACGCGGGATGTCTCAGGCGAAGGCCCCGGGAGGCGGTGTGCTCGCATCCGGCACGAAGAAGTCCGGCGCAAGAGGGATGCCGGGTGTGACGCGGTATTTTGAAAAGTCCGTGACACCCTGCTCGGCCAGGAAGCTGTCGTCGATGAGGAAGCGGCCGGTCACCTCCCGGGCCGGCAGGCCGAACAGCGCGTGGGCGGCGTCGGCCAGGATCTCGGGCGTGCGGCTCGCCTGCATCAGGGCCTCGCCGCCCAGCAGGTTCTTCACCGCCGCGGTGGCGATGGTGGTGCGCGGCCACAGGGCGTTCACCGCGATGCCCCGGCGCCGCAGCTCGCCGGAAAGACCGAGGACGCAGAGCGACATGCCGTACTTGGCGATGGAATAGGCCAGGTGCGGTGCGAACCACTTCTCGGACAGGTCGAGGGGCGGCGACAGCATCACGATGTGCGGGTTCTCCGCCTTGGCGAGGTGCGGGATCGCGTATTTGCTGACCATGTAGGTGCCGCGCGTATTGATGCCGTGCATCAGGTCGAAGCGCTTCATCTCGGTCTCGGGCGTCCGGGTCAGCGAGATCGCGCTGGCGTTGTTCACCACGATGTCGATGCCGCCGAAGGTCGTCGCCGTGGTCTCGATGGCGGTCGCCACGCTGTCCTCGTCGCGGACGTCGACGAGGAGCGGCAGGGCCCGCCCGCCCGCCGCCTCGATGGCCGCGGCCGCGGTGTGGATCGTGCCCTCCAGCTTCGGGTGCGGCGTATCGGTCTTGGCCGCGATCGCGATGTTGGCGCCGTCGCGGGCCGCGCGCAGGGCGATGGCGAGGCCGATCCCGCGGGAGGCCCCGGTGATGAACAGGGTTTTGCCCTGAAGCGATCCGCTCATGTCTCAGGTTTCCTCGGCGTTGATCTGGAACCGGGACGGCCGGGTGCCGTCCGCATCGGTGAAGCCGTACAGGGCGGCGAGATCCCCGGCATGGAGGACCTGCCCGGCCCGGGTCGCGACGCCCGGGTCGGCCGCCAGGGCGGCGAGGGCGCGACCCGCATAGAGCGGGCTCTCCGTCGCCCGGTCGGCGTGGCCGATGTCGACGGCGCGCTCGGTGCGCACGAAGCCGGGGGAGAGCGCGAGAGCGGTGACCCCGTGCGGCGCCAGTTCCTGGGCACAGGCGAAGGCCAGCCGGTTCGTGGTGGCCTTGGTCAGGTCGTAGAAGATGTCGCCGAGATAGCCCGGGGCGGTGTCGAACGAGACGAAGGCGAGGAGGCCGGATTTCGCCGAGACCATCGCGGGGGCGACCGCACGGGCGAGGAGCAGGGCCGGATAGGGGCCGCTCCCGAAGAAGTCTGAGAACGGTTCGGCCGAGCGGCGCCAGAACGGCGTGCCCCAGGCGGCGCCGTCGGCGTAGCGCTCGCCGTCATAGCCCTCGTTGCCGCCCCAGACGCTGGAGACGGCGAGATCGATGCGCCCGAACCGGCGCAGGACCCAGTGGACCAGCGTGTCGACCGCCCGCTCGCTGGTATGGTCGCAGAGGTAGTGGTGGCCGTCGCCGCCGGCGGCATCGACGGCCCGGGCGGCGTCCTCGACGACCTCCGGCCGTCCTTCCGTGCGCGGCCCCGTCTCGCTGGAGCGGGCGGTAACGATGACGGTGGCGCCCGCCTCGCCGAGTCCCCGGGCGATGCCCCGGCCGACGCCGCGCGAGCCACCGGCCACGAGGCAGATCCTTCCCCGCAGGTCGGGTGTCGGGCGGGCGTCGGGGCCGGCGCTCACGCCGGTTTGGCCCGGCCGAGGAAGCGCGCGAAGGCGGCCTGGGCTTCCGGCGCCCACAGGCGCTCCTCGAAGGCGACGGCTTCGGCCTCGAGGGCGGCTTCCATGGCGGCCTGGTCGCCGCGGATCAGGGTCCGCGTCGCCTGCACCGCGCCGCGGGGCAGCCCGGCGAGGCGCGTGCCCTGGGCCTGGGCATGCTCCAGCAGCAGGCCGGCCGGCATCACCGCGTTGACGAGACCGAGGCCGAGTGCCTCGTCCGCGTCGAAACCCTGGCTCAGGAGCAGCATCTCGGTGGCCTTCAGGAGCCCGACCCGGCGCGGCAGCAGGTAGCTCGAGGCCGCCTCCGGCACGAGGCCGAGCTCCACGAAGGGCATGCGGAAGCGCGCGGCCGGGCTGGCATAGACGAGGTCGCAATGCAGGGTCAGCGTCGTGCCGATCCCCACCGCGATCCCGTCCACGGCGGCGATCATCGGCGTGCGGGTGCGGGCGAGCTGGCGGATGAACTGCAGGGCCGGAGCCTCACGGAACGGCTTGCCCGCGCCCGCCACGAAGTCTGCGAGATCGTTGCCGGCGCTGAACGCGCCCGGCGCCCCGGCGAACACCACGGCGCCGATCGCATCCTGCGCATCGGCGTCCGCGAGGGCGGCGCGCATGGCGTCGTACATGGCGCCGGTCAGCGCGTTCTTCTTCTCGGGCCGGTCGATGCGGATGAGGCGGACGCCGTCGGCCGTATCCGCGATCGCGATGTGCTCGCTCATGGTGCCCTGCCCCTGGATGATGGTCGATTCTCCGGCCGGCCCATTCCCGGCCTGGCCCGTCAGCTCGCCAGGGCGAGTTCCGCATCGTCGGTGAAGTGTCCGCCGGCGACGATGCTCGCCTCCAGCCCCTCGGCCGCGGTGAGGAGGTTGTCGGCAAAGAAGCGCGCGAGCGCGATCCGGCCGGCATGGGCCGGGTCGGTCTCGCCGGCCTTCAGGGCCGCGTCGGCGGCGAGCGCCTGGCGCCCGAGGCAGGCTCCGCCCTGGACGAGCCCGAACAGGCGCAGGTAGGGCGTCGCCCCGGCCAGGGCCGCCTCGGGCCGGTTCGAGGCCAGCGCCTTGAGCTGGAAGCTCGTCGCCCGGTCCAGGCTCGCGATGCCGGCGCGCAGCCGGGCGCCGATGTTACCGAAGGCCGGGTCGGGGTCTTTGAGAAAGCCCTCGGCGATCCGGCGCAGGCCGGCGATCTGCGCCCGCACCGTGGCGCCGCCGTTCAGGGGCAGCTTGCGGGCGACGAGATCGATGGCCTGGATGCCGTTGGTGCCCTCGTAGATGCCGAGGATGCGGGCATCGCGCATGTGCTGCGCGGCGCCCGTCTCCTCGACGAAGCCCATGCCGCCATGGATCTGGACGCCCAGCGAGGTCACCTCGTTGGCGATGTCGGTGGAGAACGCCTTGGCGACGGGGGTCAGCAGGGAGGCCCGGTCGTGGGCCGCCTGCCCCTCAGGACCTTCCGCCGCATCGAGGGCGGCGGCGGTGAGGTAGCAGATGCCGCGGGAGGCCTGGGTGAAGGCCTTCATGGTGAGCAGCATGCGCTGCACGTCGGCATGGGCGACGATGGGGCTCGCCTCGGCGGCCCCCGGCGCCTTGCCCTGGCGCCGGTCGCGGGCATAGCCGAGCGCCTGCTGGTAGGCCCGCTCGGCGATGCCGACGCCCTGCAGGCCGACATTGAGCCGGGCCGAGTTCATCATCGTGAACATGCAGGCGAGGCCGCGATTCTCCTCTCCGATGAGCCAGCCGATGGCGCCGCCATTGTCCCCGAAGGCCATCGAGCAGGTGGGCGAGCCGTGGATGCCGAGCTTGTGCTCGATGCCGGAGCAGCGCAGGTCGTTGCGGCTGCCGTCCGGCAGCACCTTCGGCACCAGGAACAGCGAGATGCCGCGGGTGCCGGCCGGTGCGTCCTTCAGCCGGGCCAGCACGAGGTGGACGATGTTGTCGGTGAGGTCGTGCTCGCCGTAGGTGATGTAGATCTTGGCGCCGACGATGCTGTAGCGGCCGTCGCCGAGGGGCTCGGCCCGGCTGCGCAGCAGCGCGAGGTCCGAACCCGCCTGCGGCTCGGTCAGGTTCATGGTCGCGGTCCATTCACCGGAGACGAGCTTGTCGAGGTATCGGGTCTTGAGGTCGTCCGAGCCGTGCCGGGCCAGCGCCTCGATGCCGCCCGCCGTGAGGAGCGGGCACAGGCCGAAGGCGATGCTCGCCGCGTTCCACATCTCGTTGCAGGCGGCGTTGAGGACGACGGGCAGGCCCTGGCCGCCATGGTCGGGGTCGGCGCTGAGACCGTTCCAGCCGCCGGCGATCCAGGTCCGGTAGGCTTCGCGCCAGCCCGGCGGCGTGGTGATGACCCCGTCCTCGAGCGGCGTGCCGTGACGGTCGCCCACCCGGTTGAGCGGCGCGATGACCGATTCGGCGACCTTCCCGGCCTCGGCCAGGATCGCCTCGGCATCCTCCGCCGCGAGGTCGCCGTGCAGGCCCGCGGCAAGGGCGCCGTCGAGCCCGGCCACGTGGCGCAGGGCGAACAGCATGTCGGCCACCGGTGCGCGATAGGTCATGATGCTTCCTCCCGCGCCTTGATTGAATCGACGCGTGTCGCCCCGTGTTTGACGCATGGCCCGGCCGGGCGCTAGGCCCGGGCTCTTCCCCGCGAAGGGGTGCCAGCGAAGATAGTTTAGATATGAACGATCTTGGGTCAATCCCCGGCGATGCGATCCCGCCCGTGGCGACCCGGCGCTTGGCCGAAGACGAAGGGGGGATCGCGGCCGCGGCGGCCCTCCTCCGTGACGGACAGGCCGTGGCCTTCGCCACCGAGACGGTCTACGGCCTCGGCGCCGATGCCACCGATCCGTCGGCGGTCGCGCGGATCTTCGCGGCCAAGGCGCGCCCGCGCTTCAACCCGCTGATCGCCCATCTCGCCGACGCGCAATCCGCCTTCGCCGAGGGCGTGTTCGACGCCGCGGCCCGCAGCCTCGCCGAGGCGTTCTGGCCCGGTCCCCTCACCCTCGTGGTCCCGGCCGCGCCCGGCTGCCGGGTCTGCGACCTCGCCCGGGCCGGTCTGCCGAGCGTCGCGCTGCGGGTTCCGGCCCCTCGGAGCGCTCGGACGCTGCTGGCGCAAGTCGGCAGGCCGGTCGCCGCGCCCTCCGCCAACCGCTCGGGCCGGGTCAGCCCGACCAGCGCCGACCATGTCCTCGCCGATCTCGACGGCCGGATCGCCGCCGTGCTGGATGGCGGCGAGACGCCGGTCGGCGTCGAATCGACGGTGATCGCCTGTCTCGGCGGGCCACCGCGCCTGCTGCGGCCGGGCGGCCTCACGCGGGAAGCCCTGGAAACGCGGCTCGGCTCCGCCCTCGCGGGTCCGGAGAGTGACGATATGGCCCATCCGGTCGGCCCGGGATTGCTGGCCTCGCACTACGCGCCGCGGGCGCAAGTCCGACTCGACGCAACATCCGTGTCGAAGGAGGAGGTCGTTCTGCTGTTCGGCCCGGAATCCCCGCCCGGGGCCGAGGCGGCGCGGGCGCGCCTCAACCTCAGCCCATCAGGCGATCTCGCCGAGGCGGCGGCCCGGTTGTTCTCCGCCCTGCGACAGCTCGACGGCGTCGCCGCATCGGTGATCGCGGTTGCACCGATCCCGGAACGGGGGCTCGGCGAGGCGATCAACGACCGGCTTCGCAGAGCTGCGGCCCCACGCTGAGATTTTTCCGGAATTCTTTGGAACCCAACGCGTGGGAGCACGTTTCAACCCTACGAAGGCCAGTTCAGCCCCCAATGGCCTTTTCCCTTCCAGGGCTCGGAGCAATCCGAGCCTTTTTTCTTGGGCGCCGTCTTGAAAGCCATCGCGGGATCAACCGATCTCCGCGATCTCGCTTTCGTGTCCGTTCACCTCGACGACGTCGCCCACGACCTTGCCGGTCAGCGCGCGCGCCATGGGCGAAACGTAGGAGATCGTGCCCTGCGCCGGATCGGCCTCGTCCTCGCCGACGATGCGGTAGGTCCGGCGGCTGTCGTCCTCGGCCAGGATTGTCACGGTGGAGCCGAAGCGGACGACGTCGCCGGGCTCGGCCTCGACCAGTTGCGCGGAGCTGCGCCGCGCCGTCCAGTAGGCGAGGTCGCGGTTGACCCGGGCGACGTCCGCCTGCGCGTCGGGCGTCAGGGCGGAGAATTCCGCCTGCAGGCGCGCAACCTCGGCCTCGATCTGGGCCAGACCCTCGGGGGTCACGAAGTTGGGATGGGACGAGATCTGGCGTTCGGGAAGATCCTCGAACACCGCGTCCCCGTCACGCTCACGAACGAATGCTTGGCTCATGGAGCCGAAAACGCCCCGCCGGTGCCCGGCGTTCCATCCTGCTCACGCGACCTCGACCACCGTGCGTCCGCGGACCCGTCCGTCCAGGATCGCCTCCGCCACGGTGTCGACCCCGGGCAGCGGCACTGTCTGGGTCATCGCCGCGAGCTTGTCGTGGTCGAGCTCCCTGGCGAGGCGTCCCCAGGCCGCCCGTCGCTTCGCCTGGGGCGTGGTCACGCTGTTGACGCCGAGGAGCGAGACGCCGCGCAGGATGAAGGGGGCGACCGAGGTCGGCAGGTCCATGCCTTGCGCCAGCCCGCAGGCCGCGACCGCGCCATCCGCCTTCGTTCCGGCCAGGACGTTGGCGAGGGTCACCGAGCCGACGGCGTCGATCGCCGCCGCCCAGCGCTCCTTGGCCAAGGGCTTGCCGGGCTGGCTCAGCTCCGCGCGGTCGAGGATCTCGGCGGCGCCGAGACCGCGCAGGTAGTCGGCCTCCGAATCGCGGCCGGTGGAGGCGATGACGTGCCAGCCGGCCCGGGCCAGCAGGGCCACCGCCACCGAGCCCACGCCGCCGGAGGCGCCGGTGACGAGGACCGGCCCCTGCGCCGGATTCACGCCGTGATGGTCGAGGGCCATCAGGCAGAGCATCGCGGTGTAGCCGGCGGTGCCGATCGCCATGGCCTGGGCGGCGCTCAGGCCCTCCGGCAGCGGGACCAGCCAATCGCCCTTGACCCGGGCGCGCTGGGCATAGGCCCCGAGATGGGTCTCGCCGACACCCCAGCCGGTGAGCACGACGGTGTCGCCGGGCTTGTACTCGGCGTGGTCCGAGGTTTCGACGATGCCCGCGAAATCGATGCCGGGGATCATGGGGAAGCGGCGCACGACCGGCGACCTGCCGGTCATCGCCAGCCCGTCCTTGTAGTTCACCGTGGAGTGGGTCACCCGGACGGTGACGTCGCCCGCCATCAGGTCGGCATCGTCGAAATCCCTGAAGGCGAGGGACTGCCCCGTCTCGGTCTTCTCGACGACCCAAGCCTTGAACTGACCCATGGCATACCTCCCGCTCACGGGTCTGAGGTGTGGCACGGGCGGTCCGAATCAAGCGGCCCCGAGCGCGGTGGCGTCCGAGGCGCGTGATCGATTGCGGCCGACGGCTCAGTAGCCGTCGTAGATGCTGCCCGACGAGAAGCCGAGGCCGACGCCGACATCGGCCGAGCTGGCGCCGGTGATGCCGAAGGCATCCGGGAGCGAGCCGACGGCGAGGCTGGGACCGAAGGCGCCCGGGTAGCCGCCCTGGCCGTAATTCGCCGGGACCCAGCCCGACCGGGCGGGCTGGACGAGGACGCGGCGGCGGACGCTGGCATATTCCGCCGGGATCGTCTCGGGGATCGCCTGCGCCGGCTGGACCAGGACGCGGCGGCGGCGGACGGCGTATTGCGGCGGCACGTCGACCCAGCAGCCGATCAGCTCGCCATAGGCGTCGCGGCGTGTCTGCCAGACCCGGCCGCCCGGCGCCACGAGCACCCGCTCCGAGACGGTCTCGTAGACGGGGGGAACCGTGCGGTAGACGGTCTCGGCCGGACGGACGAGGACGCGTTCCGACACGGCGCCGTAGACCGGGGGGGTGTTCACGTGGCGGTAGCACTCGGCGCCGCCGCAGCCGCCGGCTTGGGCCGAGGAGAACTGGGCCGAGGAGAAGGTGAGGACGGCGCCGGCGATGGCGGCGAGACTGATACGGGCTGCGACCGGCGTGGTCATGGCGGGTTCCTCGGATCGAGACGCTGTACAGGACGGGATGGCGCGCGAAGCCCGCGCGCATCTCGACGTTCCAGAGGCGGCCAAGTTGCCGCTCGATCAAGCTGTATCGAGACTCAAGGTAAAATTAACCCAAGCTTAGGACTACTTAGAAGTTTCACTGCGTAGGTAAAAACCCGCGGAACTGTCGCGAAAGTCAGGTCTGCCCACGCTTGAGCTGGTAGAAGATGTGCCGGCCGATGACATCCATCTTCTTCAGCCGGCGCGACCAGCCGGGTTTCACGTAGTCCGCATGGTAGTGCGTCGCCCCGCCGACCTCGCTCAGGTAGGTGCGTCCCTCGATCACCGCACTCGCGATGCGGGTGGCGGTCTGCCAGGACGGCCCATCCGCGACCCGCAGGGACTTGCCCTCGCAGGCGAAGGAGAATTGGCAGCCCATGTAGCGGTGCCGGTTCTGGTAGACGACGCCGCAGACATTGCCGGGATAGAGGCCGCTCTTCACCCGGTTGAGGACGACCTGGGCCACGGCGGCCTGTCCCTCCTCGGATTCGCTGCGGGCCTCGAAGTACACCGCCTCGGCGAGGCAGCGCTGCTCGCGGTCCATGGCATCCGGGCCGATCAGGTCGGCGTAGCGGTGGCGGGCGACATCCGGCAGCGTGGCGGCGCCCGGCGTGGCCCCATCCGCCTGGGTTCCGCGCGGCGACAGGCCCGGGAAGGCGAGGCTCGCGGCGGCGATCTCGATCGGCGTCGCGTCGGCCGGGGCGGGCGTGGTCGAGGACAGGGCTTCGGCGCGGGGGATGGCGGGCGTCGCCCCGTCTTCCACGACGACCACCGAGCCTTCGCTCTCCCCACCGGGGTCGAGACCGAGATCGGGTGCCGGCACGAAGCCGGCGTCGAGATCGGGATTCCACGTGGCCGAGCCGGCCGCCAGCAATCCGCTCGCTGGATCCGCGAGGCTGGCCCTGACCAGGAGGGCCTCGCCCCGGCCCTCGGGGACGGCGATGCCGTCGGCGTCACCGCGGGCGTAGACCCGATGCGGCGCGTGCGAGCGGGTCTCCGTCCCGGCGAGACGCGCGCCCGGGGAGGCCGTCGCCAGGAGACGGCCCTGCCCGGCGGCCCATCCGGCGGCACCCGGCGCCATGTCCGTGCCGGCGGTGGCGGTGAAGGAGACGAGCAGCCCGATGCCGGCCGCCCAGGGGGTCATCGCGGCGCTGAGCCAGCGCAGATGCGACGCGCGTCGTAACCGTTTCGTACCCACGCCACCGACTCGCACCAGGATGCCAAACGCTCAGGTCGCCGGCCCCACGAGAGGGGCGGGGCGACCGTTGCGTTCAACTATCGTGCGGTATGGTTGCGGAGCGGTTAAGCGCCGCCGTCAGAGGGCGCCGGGGCGTCCGTGCAGCGCCGCAAGGTTGCCGACCAGCGTGGCCAGACCGGAGCGACCGCTCTCCTGCGCGCCGGCGATGCGCTCGGCATCGGCTCCGCTCTGCGTCGCCACGGCAAAGACGAACAGCGCCACGGTGGCGAGGCCGCCGATGGCGGCCACGACCCAGAGATAGGCCTGCTGCATCGCACGGGGCAGCGGCACCGCGACGGGATTTTCGTTGAGGAACAGAGGAGGTGGGCTGGTATCGTTCATGCCGGCGATCCCACGCGGTGGCTGCCGCCCTTGTGAGCAGGGTTGCCTGCGCGCAACGGACTGGCACTAGCACTGAACGTGCCCGCGCGGAATCGGTTCGCCGCGTTTTCGACAATTTGTTGAACGGTTCGTTTCATGCCCGTCCGGGGGCGGCGCGGAGCCACCTCCGGACGGGGCGAGAGCAGGTCGTGGAGCGCCTACTTCGCGCCCTTCGCGGCCAGCGCCGCCTGGGCCGCCGCGAGGCGGGCGATCGGCACCCGGTAGGGCGAGCACGACACGTAGTCGAGGCCGACCTCCTGGCAGAAGGCCACCGAGGCCGGATCGCCGCCATGCTCGCCGCAGATGCCGAGCTTGATGTTCGGCCGCACCGCGCGGCCGCGCTCCACGCCGATCCGCACCAGCTCGCCCACGCCCTCCTGATCGATCGAGATGAAGGGATCCGCCGAGAGGATGCCCTTCTGGGTATAGGCGCCGAGGAAGGTCGCGGCGTCGTCGCGCGAGATGCCGAGGGCGGTCTGGGTCAGGTCGTTGGTGCCGAAGGAGAAGAACTCCGCCGTCTCGGCGATGTCGCCGGCCCGGAGCGCGGCCCGGGGCAGCTCGATCATCGTGCCCACTTGGTAATCAAGCGTGCCGCCTGTTTCGGCAGCGACGGCCTTCGCCATGGCGTCGATGCGCGCCTTGACGATGTCGAACTCCATCTTCGTGAAGACCAGCGGCACCATGACCTCGGACGTCACCGGAGCGCCGGTCTCCTTGGCGGCCTGGACGGCGGCCTCGAAGATCGCGCGGGCCTGCATCTCGGCGATCTCGGGGAACGCGATGGCGAGGCGGCAGCCGCGGAAGCCCAGCATCGGGTTGAACTCGTGCAGCTCCGTCATCCGGCGGCGCAGCTTGTCCTCCGACACCCCCATGCTGGTGGCGACGTCCCGCACCTCCGCGTCGGTGTGCGGCAGGAACTCGTGCAGCGGCGGATCGAGCAGGCGGATCGTGACGGGCAGGCCCGACATGATCGTGAACAGCTCGACGAAGTCCTGGCGCTGGTAGGGCAGGATCTTGGCCAGCGCCGCGCGGCGGCCCTCGACGTCGTCGGCGAGGATCATCTCGCGCACGGCGACGATGCGGTCACCCTCGAAGAACATGTGCTCGGTGCGGCAGAGGCCGATGCCCTCGGCGCCGAAGTTGCGGGCGGCGCGCGCATCGGTCGGGGTGTCGGCGTTGGTGCGGACCTTCATGGTGCGCACCTTGTCGGCCCAGCCCATCAGGGTGGCGAACTCGCCGGACAGGGACGGCTCCAGCATGGCCACCTCGCCCAGGAGGACCTGCCCCGTCGAGCCGTCGATGGTGATCTTGTCGCCCGCCTTCAGGACGGTTCCGGCCACCGAGAGGGTGCCGGCCTTGTAGTCGACGCGGATCGAGCCGACGCCGGAGACGCAGGGCTTGCCCATGCCGCGGGCCACCACCGCCGCGTGGCTGGTCATGCCGCCGCGGGTGGTGAGGATGCCCTCGGAGGCGTGCATGCCGTGGATGTCCTCGGGCGAGGTCTCCACGCGCACGAGGATACATTTGCGCTCGGCCTTGCGGGCGGCCTCGGCATCCTCGGAATTGAACACGATCTCGCCGGTAGCGGCGCCCGGCGAGGCCGGCAGGCCGGAGGCGATCACCTTGCGCTCGGCCTTCGGGTCGATGGTCGGGTGCAGGAGCTGGTCGAGCGCGGCGGGCTCGACGCGGCCGATGGCCTCCTCCTCGGTGATCAGGCCTTCCGCCGCGAGGTCGACGGCGATCCGCAGGGCCGCCTTGGCGGTGCGCTTGCCGTTGCGGGTCTGGAGCATCCAGAGCTTCCCGCTCTCGATGGTGAATTCCATGTCCTGCATGTCGCGGTAGTGGGTCTCGAGGAGACCGTAGATCCGCACCAGCTCGGCGTAGGAATCCGGCATGGCCAGCTCCATCGAGGGGCGGTCGGACTTGGCCTCGATGCGGGCCTTCTCGGTGATGTCCTGCGGGGTGCGGATGCCCGCCACCACGTCCTCGCCCTGCGCGTTGATCAGGAACTCGCCGTAGAGGGCGCGCTCGCCGGTGGACGGGTTGCGGGTGAAGGCGACGCCAGTGGCCGAGGTGTCGCCCATGTTGCCGAACACCATGGCCTGGACGTTGACGGCCGTGCCCCAGCTCTCCGGGATGCTGTTGAGCTCGCGGTACTTCTTGGCGCGCGGGATCATCCAGGAATCGAACACCGCGCCGATGGCGCCCCAGAGCTGGTCCTCCGGCGCCTGCGGGAAGTCCGATCCGTGCTCGGCCTTCACGATGGACTTGTACTTGCCGACGAGGTGCTTCCAGTCCTCGGCCCCAAGTTCCGTGTCGAGGCTGACGCCCTTGCCTTCCTTGTAGTGCTCCAGCGCCTCCTCGAAGGCGTGGTGCTCCACGCCGAGGACGACGTTCGAGTACATGGTGATGAAGCGGCGGTAGGAATCGTAGGCGAAGCGCGGGTCGCCCGCGCCCTGGGCGAGCGCCTCGACGGTGAGGTCGTTGAGCCCGAGGTTGAGCACGGTGTCCATCATGCCCGGCATGGAGGCGCGGGCGCCCGAGCGGACCGAGACGAGGAGCGGGTTCTCGGGGTCGCCGAAGCCGCGCCCGGTGAGCGCGCCGACCGCGTCGAGGGCGGCCTTGACCTGGGCCTTCAGCTCGTCCGGATACTGCTGTCCGTGATCGTAATAGTAGGTGCAGACTTCGGTCGTGATGGTGAAACCGGGGGGGACCGGCAGACCGAGATTCGACATCTCGGCGAGGTTCGCGCCCTTCCCGCCCAGGAGGTTGCGCATGGACGACTGGCCCTCGGCCTTGCCGTCACCGAAGGAGTAGACCCACTTGCCCATCTGTATCCGTCCGCTTGCAGGAGTGAACACTGCCCCATGCCTAACACGGCGGGTTGGACCATCTTCTGCTGCAACGCAAGATGAACGTCTTCTCCAGGCCGGGACAGCGTGACGCTTCGGGTCGGCTGTAACGGAGCCGTTGCCCGATCAGCCGAGCGCGCGGAACACGCCGAGGCCGATCAGGCCCACCAGGATGAGGTAGATCGCCACGATGAAGTTCAGCAGGCGCGGGACGATGAGGATCAGCACGCCGGCGGCCAATGCGATGACGGGCTGAAGGCTGGAGATCGTGATGGTCATGGGGCGCGCTCCGGCACGGCTTCAGGACTTGTGTGAGCCGCGAGGCGGCTCAGACGCGGTACTTCCCGTTGCGCTTGACCAGGACCTGCGTGCCCACGGGGACGCGCTCGTAGAGATCGACGATGTCCTCGTTGAGCATGCGCACGCAGCCCGAGGACATCTGCTCACCGATGCTCCAGGGCTCGTTGGTGCCGTGGATGCGGAACAGGATGTCGCGGTTGCCCTGGTAGAGGTAGAGGGCGCGGGCGCCGAGGGGGTTGTCGACGCCGCCCTTGCGGGTGCGTGGCAGGTCCGGGTTCAGGGAGACCATGGTGGTCGTCGGGCTCCAGTCCGGCCAGACGCCCTTGCGTCCGACCCGGGCCTGGCCCTTCCACGAGAAGCCGAGCTTGCCGACGCCGACGCCGTACTGCACGGCCGTCCCGTCCTCCTGCACCAGGGCGAGCTGCCGGTTGTCGATGTCCACCACGATCGTGCCCGGCTTCTCCGGGCCGGTGTAGCGCACCACCTGCCGGCGATACTTCGGATCGAGGCGCGACTTGTCGACCAGCGGCACGTCGTAGGGCTTGTCCGGCATCGTGCCGGTGTACCAGGCGGCCTCGTCGTCCTGGGCCAGGTTCACGGGGCCGCGCGACTGGCAGGCCGCGAGGGGTGCGATCAGGATCAGGCCGAGGGCGAGGCGGCGGGACGGCATGGACAGCTCCACGTTTCGATGCGTCTGACGACGGCTTCGTCCCTGACTAGCGCTCCCCGGCCGCGGACGTTGTGTCATTCCCGCCGCAGGTAGGATGTTGCGTATCGGGCAAGGCCCCTGCCGACAGGCCTTGGGAGCGACCGATGGCAGCGGCCGGACCCGGTCCCTGCGGCGCGCATTGCATCGCGCTGGCCGGGGTTCCATGATCGGCCCGGGCCGATGACGGCGCCGGAGCGCAGGCGACGATGGTGGAGACGCAGGTGCTTGCCGAGATCGATGCCGGGACCGCCCTGGCGGACCTCGCCCCGGCCGTCCATCTCGACCATTGCGTCATCCACGTCACCGATTGGGAACGCTCGAACGCCTTCTACCGCGACGTGATGGGCGCCGAGATCATCCCGCGCGGCGCGGCCTTCGCCTACCGCTTCGGCGGCGTTCAGCTGAACGTGCATGGGCCGGGCGTGGACGCGATGCCCCTGGCCCGGCATCCGGTGATGCCGGGCAACAGCGATCTCTGCTTCCGCTGGTCGGGGACGATCGAGCAGGCCGCCGACCATCTCGCATCGCAGGGCGTGGCCGTGGAGCTCGGTCCCGTCGCGCGCCACGGGGCGGCCGGGGCCGGCCTGAGCATCTATTTCCGCGATCCCGACGGCTCGCTGATGGAGTTCATCACCTATCCGCAGCCCTGAGCGACGCGCGAGTCGCCGTTCGCCCTCAGCCCTGGCTCTGGGCGAGCTGCTGATTGGTCTGCTCCAGGCGCAGCGCCAGTTCGCGCATGACCGCGATGGCGATGGGCGGGAACTGCCCCAGCAATTCGAGGAACACGGTGCGGTCGATCCGAAGGGCCGTCGTGGGATCCACGGCGGCGACCGTCGCCGAGCGCGGCTGGTCGGCGAGGATACCCATCTCGCCGACGAGGGCGTTCGCCCCGAGGAGGGCGAGGCGGAACGGCCCCTGGGGACTGTCGATGGAGACCTCCGCCGAGCCTTCGAGGAGCAGGTAGGCGGCGTCGGCCGCGTCACCGCGGGCGAAGAGCTGCTGGCCGGATTCGAAATGCACGCGCTCGCTGGTGAAGGCGAGGAGCTTCAGGCGCGACGGTTCGACGCCGCGAAACAGCGGCACCTGGCGAAGGGACGAAACCTCGGTCTCGAGGGTCATGGGTCGGGCTCCCGTGGCGCGACGTCCCTCCGGGCACGGCACGATCTTGGTGCATCCAATGCGGGTCGCAGCGGCTTTGTCCAGACCCCGCCCCGTCGCGCTCCGCCCGCGCCGCCAGATCGGCGCGAGGGATCACGGCCGAACGGTCCAGATCAGCGGGAGATCTAACGGTTAAGCTTGGATTAATCGCCAATCGTGGCGGCCGCGACTGCTCGTCCAACGATCAGATGAGGAACCATCGATATTGGCAAAGGTTGTCTTGGCAGTGAACGCAAAGCTGAGGAGGCGCTGATGGCATCAGGAAATTCCACCTCGAAGCGAGGTTTCGCGTCGATGGACCTCGAACGGCAGCGGGAGATCGCGAGCAAGGGCGGGCGCAGCGTGCCCGCGGAGAAGCGCTCCTTCTCGCAGGACCGCGAACTCGCCTCGAATGCCGGCCGCAAGGGCGGACAGTCGAGCGGCTCGGGCCGCCCCGGCGACGAGTAAGAACTACTCCGGCGCGTGGCCTTCAGGGCCACGCGCCATTCTTCGTCCGACGACGCGCCAACGAAAACGCCCCGTTCCTTCAGGACGGGGCGTTTTCGTTGCAAACGATTTTCGAGTGGGCTCTGTCAGGTCATGCAACGGCCCGGAACCATGCGACGGGCTTCCGGCCCAGCCAGTGAACTGATCGACCGCTCGCATCCTTCCTGCAGAGGCTTGCGGAGACGGGGCATGTCCTTCTCACTGGCGGTCCGTCCCATCTCGGGTGCGGTTGATTCGGACCGCGGTGCGACGCTCGGAACGGAGGCGACGTGCAACGGCCGCGATGTGGCCGGAACGACACGGGTCTCGGGGGAAATCCGATCGGCGACCAATGCCGGAGGCTTCGTGGTCGGGGTCCACTGATCCGCTGCCTGACGGACGGTCGGCTGGATCAGCAACGTCAGAACGGCGGCCGGCCCACTCACGCTGAGAAAGAAGCGAGACCGAGACATCGTCGTAATCTCCGCGCAGAGCTTGACAGGTTGTCGGTTCAACGCAGCTCGGAAACAACGGTTCCTTAACCATCGTAAACTGAAAAACCAAGCCTTAACGGGTTAGGTCGCATTCTCTGGATTGCACGCGTTCCGAGCCGCCGCTCATGAGGGTCGTGGCGAAAATGCATCTGGGAAGATAAAAATTCCGTCCGCACGGCACAGGTTCGGAACTGGAGCAGCCGCGCGTCGTTGTTCCAGCACCCGGCCGCCTGGTCCTCCCCCGCATTCCCCTTGTGCATTGGCCGGAACCTTCCAACGGGTCGGACATCCTCCGACCCGTTTTTTTGTGCCCGTTTTCCAGGGCGGGCCGGCGCTCCGAGCCGGCGCTCCGAACCGGGACCGAAGGCAGTTCAGCACGAAAAAACCCCGGTGGTCGGACCGGGGTTTCAGGGCTGTCAGGCCGCGATACTCGGCGCGCGTCGCGCGCCGGACGTCGCCAAATCAGGCGGACTTCGCCTCGCGACGGCGGGCGCTCTGCTGGAAGAACAGAGCCTGACTGATCACGGCCGAGACGTTGGCGGGCTGGAACGGCTTGGCGATCAGGAAGGCCGGCTCGGGCCGCTCGCCGGTGAGGAAGCGCTCGGGATAGGCGGTGATGAAGATCACCGGGACCTCGAAGGTCTTCAGCAGGTCGTTCACCGCATCGAGGCCGGAACTGCCGTCCGCCAGCTGGATGTCGGCCAGGATCAGACCCGGGCGCGTGCCCCCGGAAGCGATCTTGATCGCCTCGGTGCGGGTGCGCGCGACGCCGATCACGTTGTGGCCGAGCCCCTCCACGAGCGCCTCGAGGTCCATGGCGATCAGCGGCTCGTCCTCGATAATGAGGATCTCGGTCGCCATGTCGGCCGCGAGCTCGCGGCCGGCCTCGTCGACCAGATCGCGCACTTGGCTGACGTCGACGTCGAGGATGATCGCCGCGTCCTCCTCGGAGAAGCCTTCGAGGCAGGAGAGCAGGAAGGCCTGGCGCGGCAGCGGCGTGATCTGGCCGAGGCGGACCTCCGCCGGCAGGTCGTGCTGAACCTGCTCGCTCTGGCCGTTCACCGAGAGCGAGTTCCAGATGCGGGTAAAGACGCGGAACAGGTCGGCCTTCACGTTGGAGCTTCGGCCGAGCGTCTCGGGCTCGTTCACGAGGGTCTCGAGCGTGGCCGCGACGTAGGCGTCGCCAGCAACCTGGCTGCCGGTCAGCGCCCGCGCGTAACGGCGCAGGTACGGCAGATGCTGAACGACGAGTTGAGCTGTCGACATTATATCCCCTTGGCTTTGCCGTTCTCTCGGGCGCCTCCGCCACAACGCGGAATGCAGGGCTCCGTTCCGCCGGCCGGGAACCGATTGTTCACAGCAGCGTTGCAGGTGCAGCCATGGCCTATGTGAAGCCGCAAAACAATCGCGGCGATGTCGCTTGTCGACATCCAAGGGGACCGACGTATGGACGATAACGGACCGGGTCCCGGCTCCTCACCCGAGGGGGCCGACCCGAAGACGGGCGACGCTGTGCCCGGGCAGGGACTGAGCGATCATACCCAGAAGCGGATCGGACTTCATCTCCGGGCCATGTACGACACCATCGTGCAGCAGCCGGTGCCCGACCGGTTTCGTGACCTGATCGCCAAACTCGACGCGACGACGCCGGATCCCGACCCGCAGACCTGACGCGTCCGTCCGGGAGCCGGGTGGCCGAGCGTGCCGCGCCACGCATCCGCTTGGCGGGTCGCGCGAGCGGCAAGGAAAAAGGGCCGCTCGTCGGAGCGGCCCTTTTCATGTGTCAGGTTGCCGGCGTGCCGGCGTCGACGCGTATCAGAGCGTCGGCGAGCGGCCGCGCATCAGGCCGATCACGGCCGAGATGGCGAACAGCACGATGGCGACGAAGAACACGAGCTTCGCGGCTTCCATCGCCGTGCCGGCGATACCACCGAAGCCAAGCAGCGCCGCGACGAGGGCGACGACCAGGAACGTAACGGCCCATCCGAGCATGTGACTCAACCCTTCATCAAGTACGGTGCAGCATCGGCTGCGACCTCATGACAGCATAACGCCAAGTTAGCGGGACGGTTCCTGCGCCCGTCACAGGATCGCCACCTTTTCCTGTGGGGACGAGACCGCGCTTTGACTCGGTTTGTCGGTGACGCGGTGGCAGCCCGGCGTCAGAGAGCTTTGCGCCGCGAGGCCCGACGCCAGGCAAGAGCCGCGAGGGCCAGGGCGAGGCCGTACTGAGCGAAACCGTTTTCCGAGAGATCGCCGATGGACCCGTGCATCTGAAGCAGGAGCCGGGTCAGGCCGTTCAACGCGACGAGGGCGGCGCAGAACAGGGCCGAGGCGGCGAGCAGGGCGACGAATTCGGGCATGGCGGCGTGTCCGGTTGACCCGAACTCCACCACGCAAAGCTTGCGCCAGCCTCGCGACAGGCGCGGAGGGCACCCGCCATCCGACCGGCGCCCGTCCGAGCGCCGGCGGGAATCCGTTCTCAGGGCCGGCGCGACGCCGCCGGCTTGGCGCGAGTGGAATTGGCGGCGGGGGTGGGTGCCGGTGTGGCCGGCTGGGCGGCGGGCGGACGCACCGACTCGACGACGAGGCGCTTGACCGGCCAGCCGTCCCCCCAGCGCTCCATGTCGCTGAAGCGCGGATTGCCCTTGAGGCTGTTGGCGTCCGCGCCCGCGAAGGCGGCCGCGGCGGCGAGGTCGAAGGTCTTCCAGTAGGCGAGGTAGTCCAGGCTGTCGGCGCGGGCATTGTTGATCTGCGAGACGAGCGTGGTCTGCTCGCCGGTCAGCGCCATGTCGGGCGACCACTTGAAGGGCGGCACCGGCTGCTTGGGATCCCGCGGCGGCTCCGGCGGCAGCTTGATCGCCGAGCCGTCGTAGGCGGCATCCACGGCCGCCGGCGACGTCAGCGTGGCGGCCAGGGCCGGAAAGCCATGGTCGTCCGAGAGAGCGCGCACGAAGAGCTTGCGCTCGGTCGGCACCGCGCTCGCCTCGCGCAGCAGGCGCCTGCCGGCCAGGTCGGCGGCGCGGGCGTCGCGGTCGCCGATGACGGTGATCACAAGGGTTTCGGGGGCGATTCGTCCCAGGTCGTGCAGGACGATGCCGCGGGAGCGCGCGTCGCTGGCGATGCCCCCCGGCATGATCGCGAAGACGAGGCGCGGCGCGGGCAGGCCCTGCTCCGCCGCGTCGGCCGCCAGATTGGCGGCGATGGGGGCACCGGCGAGGTATCCGATCATCGCGACCCGCTTGAGATCCGGCTTGGCGTCGGCATCGCTCCCGAGATCGGACAAGGTGAATTTGAGGATGCGCGCGGCGATCGCGCTCGCCTCGGACGGACGTGTCCGGTTGAGGTCCTGGAAACGCGGAAACACGACGAGCGCGCCGGTCCGGGCGAGGTGATCGATCCAGGCGCCATAGGCCTGCGGATTGGAAGCGCCCCAGGCGTGGAGGAAGACGACGACGGGGCGACCTTCGGCCGGTGCCGACCCGGTCTTGTAGAACACGAAGCTGCCGGCTCCGGCCTTGCCGAGACCGCGCTTGACGATGGTCGCTGCGCGGTCACCGACTCCGCCCGGACCGTCGGCCGGCTGGGTCGGCGGGGCGGCCGCGGCGGCCGGCCCGGCGGCCAAGAGGACGGCCAGGCCCAAGGCGGCGACGCCGAGACTCAAGTTCAAACGCATGGAAAGCCCGAAAGCGCGGCCCGTGAGCTTCGAAGGCCAGTCCTCGCGAAGCCCGGATCAACGTTGCGCCGGACCATACGGTAATCCGGCGCTCCTGAGTGCGGTATTCCCGCCGCACTGTGTGTCCGGAATTCGCCGATCAGTGATCCGATTGGGCGCGGCGCGCGTCGATCATCGCGGCCAGGCGCATCAGGTCGCTGGGCTGAACTGCGTCGGCCATCGAATCATAGACATCGCGCAGGTTGCTTCCCAGCGTCTCAAGTAGCTGATCCTCGGGGAGACCGGTCAGGGACGACCAGGATTCATCCGGATGCTGGGTACGGATTGACTGGGCGAGGTTCATCGTCGGCTCTCGGGCCATCGGGCGGCCTCTCGATCGTGGGAAACCGGTCAACGGGCTCGTGGCCGGATGTTTCCATTGATCTATGATAATTCTAATTGCCCCGAGCTGGCGTGCCGATGATGTCCGGTCCCGCGGCGCCTCCGTCGGCGCGGCCGGCAGCCTCCTCGACCCAGGCCAGGATGTCGGCGGCGCGCCAGGGCTTGGGAATGAAGGTCGCCGAGACGCGCAGGTCGCTGGGCTGGTCGCCGGCATCCCCGGAGGTGAGCAGGACCCGGACACGCGGCCACGTCACTCCGATGATGCGGGCGAGTTCGAAGCCGCCGATCGGCCCCGGAGTCCGCACGTCGGAGAAGACCACGCTGACCTCGTCGCCGCGATCGTTGAGGATGGCGAGGGCCCGCTCGGCCGTCTCGGCCTCGATGACCCGAAAGCCCGTCTCTTCGAGGAGCTCGGCCGCGAGGAAGCGCTCGTCTGGCTCGTCCTCCACGACGAGGATCACGGGACGTGCGTCAGACGGGATCACAGCACTCATGGGTCCGGTACGCTCTTCGGGCCAGAACGGCGGGCCAAGTGCAATCTAGCGCCACGGAGGTGCGAAGCTGTCAATGTGGCGGAACCGACCAATAGCGCTGAAGCCGGCCCGAGCGGCCCGGTTGTGCTTTCGGTGTCACGCTTTCGCGAGGTTTTTAGCCAACGCCGTGTGATTTCAGAAAGGCTAGGGCGCGAGCCCAACCATCCCTGGCATCCGCTTCACGGTAGCTCGGCCGATAATCCGCATGAAAACCGTGCGGTGCATCGGGATAGACGACGAGCTCCACCACCTTGCCGGCCGCCTTCGCCTTGTCCCGCGCCGCCTCCACGTCCCGGACCGGAATGCCGGTATCGGCTCCGCCATAGAGGCACAGGAGCGGCGCGTTGAGCTCGCCCGCCACGTCCGTGCCGGTGCGGGGCTGGATGTCGGTGCGCTCGCCGCCGACCGGGCCGTACCAGGCGACACCCGCCTTCAGATCCTTGCGATGGGCGGCGTAGAGCCAGACGCCGCGCCCGCCGCGGCACCAGCCCATCGTCCCCATCCGCGCCGGATCTCCGTGCGAGGCCGAGACGGCCCAGCTCGCAGCGGCATCGAGGTCGGCGATCCACTGGGCATCCGGGGTCTTCGAGATGACGTCGCGGATGATGGCCTTGGCATCGGTCATGGTCGAAAGGTCGCCCTGTCGGGCGTAGAGCTCGGGTGCGACCGCACAATATCCGGCCTTGGCGAGCCTGCGGCAGATGTCCTTGATGTAGTCGTGGACGCCGAAGATCTCCTCGATGACGAGGACGATCGGAAACGGACCCGCCCCCTTCGGCATGGCCCGGTATCCCGGCATCGGGCCGTCCGCGGCGGGGATCTTCACCTCGTCCGCCTCGATGCCCTCGGCATCGGTATGGATCACCTGCGCCTCGACGGCGCTCGTCGCCAGGGTCAAGCCCGTCATCAGGCTCGTCATGACGAAGCCGCGCCGGGAGAAGGGCGGCGTCAGGAGCCCGTCGAGGCCGTCGAGCGGCGCGCTGTCGAGGCGGTGATCCGAAGTTTTCAACATGACGATCCCGGTGCGACCTATGGAAGGCGATTCTGGATCGCAGGAGGGAAGCTAGGGCGTTCTGCGGCGGCGGCCAGCCTCAGAGCGCGACGCGCTGGCGGCCGGCCTCGCCCGTCCGCTGATCCGCCATCAGGCTCGTGCGCCGGGCTGCGAGGCGGGGCTCGCCGGCAGGATTCCGCTTCCGGATCGCTCCGGGGCCGGCGGATTTCGGCCGGACGAGATCGCCCAGGGCCACGAAGCCCGTATCACCCCGGCGCGATCCGGCGCCGGCGACGAGGCCGAAGGCGACCGCAAAGGATTGCGAGAGGCCGGAATCCGTCGGGACTCCGAAAGCCGCGACCGCGGCGAGGAAGGCCTCGCGAAAGCTCCGCGGCGTGCACCAGCTCTTCTCGGCGAGGTGCATCGGCCATTCCCAGAGGTCGCCCCGCCGCATGGCGATCGCGTCCCGGGCGATGAAGTAGCCGGTCTCGCGATGCTGCAGGCCGTCGGCGACGACACGCCAGTCGGTGTTCTCGAACAGGGCCGGGATCGTCGGGCGCGCGTCGTCCAGAGGCAGGTCGAACATGATGTCCCCTCGTCGCCAGGTTAGGTGCCGCCGCGTGGCAGTCCCGAAATGGATCAGAACATTGAGGGAACAGTGGTGGGAAAGAGGGCGGGCGTCAAGCCTTTGTTCTCGATGTGTTCGAGGATGCCGCAGCGATTCCCTACCGGGCCTTCCGGTCGAAGAGGGCGTGCTCCACCCGGTCGCCCGCATGGATGCGCAGCCGGGCCGCAGTCCCGGCATTGAGCTCCAGGACCGAGAGGACGGGTTCGTTCGACGGGATCACCTTGGTGGAGAGCGGTTCGGTGTCGGCGGCGATCTTGGCGATGGTCCCGTCGGCGCGGATGAACAGCATGTCGAGGGGCAGGTAGGTGTTCTTCATCCACATGGCCACGGGGGCGGAGGCCTGGAAGTCGAAGAGCATGCCATGGTCGGGCGCCATCGTGCGGCGGTACATCAGGCCGCGGGAGCGCTCCGCATCGGTCCGCATCACCTCGACGGCAAAGACGTGCCGGCCTTCGCGGCCGACGATGCTCAGCGGCTCGGTCGGCCCGGAGGCCGCGTCCTGCGCGGCCGCCCGGCCGAGGATCAGCCCGAACAGGGCCAGGGCGAGGAGCGCGCGCAATCCATCGCGCCAGTCGATCAAACGTCGCGTAACCACCGGACCATCCGTCAGTGTGAGGCGGGCAGCGCACCGTCGAGCAGCCGGACTTCGGCGGCCATCTTGCCCTTGGATCCATCGCCGTAGCGGACGAGAACGGTCTCGCCCGGCTTGAGCTCGGCGATTCCGTAGCGGCGGAGCGTCTCCATGTGAACGAAGATATCCGGCGTCCCGTCGCCGCGGCTCAGGAAGCCGAAGCCGCGCAGGCGGTTGAACCACTTCACCACGGCGGTTTCGAGTCCGCTGGTCGGGGTCACGGTGACGTGGGTGCGGGGCAGCGGAAGCTCGGAGGGATGAAGCGCGGTCGACTGGTCGAGGGAGATGACCCGGAAGGCCTGCCAGCCGCGGGGCCGCTCCGTGGCCTCCACGACCACGCGGGCGCCCTCGCTAGCACTCTGGTGCCCGTCGCGGCGCAGGCAGGTGATGTGCAGGAGCACGTCGGCCGAGCCGTCGTCCGGCACGATGAAGCCGAAGCCCTTCGCCACGTCGAACCACTTGATCCGGCCCGCGACCTCCGTGAGGTCGAGCGGCCGCTGGGCCTCGGTGCCCTGCCCTTCGACGGCGCGGTTGTCGTCCTGCTCTCCCGACGAACGCTGCCCGAAGGGGCCTGAACCGAAATCGTCAGACATGTAAGCAACCCACACCGAATCACGTCTCGCGACCCGCACGAGAGATTAACAAAGTCATGACTCGGCGGAAGCCTGTTTGGCGGTCGAGGCCGGGCTTCGATGCCGCATTGTTCGGCAGGGCGGTTCGCGAGCAACAGCCGGACGCATCGGATCGAGGGGCAAGTCGAAGCCAAGCTTTAGTATTTTTGGGCGTTCGCGGAAGTCGGCCAAAATTTGTTAAGCGTCTTCGTGGGAGACGCCGGTTTCGTTTCGAAAACGGTGCGGCGTCGCGACGACGCGCGAACGATGCTAGGGCCTGCGCGATGAAGCGCCCGCCCCCCTCCCCCGTCGCGCCACGGTTCCGATACGCGGCCCTCGACGCCGCGCGCGGCCTCGCCCTCGTGGCGATGGCGCTCTACCATGCGACCTGGGACCTCGGTGCCCTGAGGCTGACCCCCGAGAACTACGCCCTGACGCCGCCGGGCCGGCTCGCCGCGCACGGCATCGCCGGAAGCTTCCTGATCCTCGTCGGAATCGGCCTCGTCCTGATGAACGGCGAGCGCTTCGCGGGCCGCCCGTTCCTGCTGCGGCTGGCCCGGATCGCCGGTGCGGCGGCCCTCGTCACCATCGCGACCCTGGTGGCCGATCCGTCGAGCTACATCTTCTTCGGCATCCTGCACTGCATCGCCGTGTCGAGCGTGCTCGCCCTGCCCTTCGTGCGGGTCCTGCCGGGCTGGGCGGCCCTCCTCGGTGCGGCCCTCGTGCTGGCCGCTCCGCACCTGATCTCGGCCGGCCTGCTCGACGCGCCGGTCCTGTCCTTCGTGGGATTGGGACGCGGCACGCCGCAGACCAACGACTACGTGCCGCTGTTCCCCTGGTTCGGGCTGGTGCTCATCGGCGTCGCGGCGGCCCTCTACGGCCTGCCCGCCTTCCGGCGCTCGCGCCTCGCGGACTGGTCGCCCACCGGGCGGACGACCCGGGGCCTGGCCTGGGCGGGGCGCCACAGCCTGGCGATCTACCTCATCCACCAGCCGGTGCTGATGGCGCTGCTGACCGGAGTCGTCAGCGTGACCGGACCGCATCCGCAGGCGGGGGTGGCCGAATTCCGAGCGCTCTACCGGCGCAACTGCGTCGCGACCGGCGGCGAAGCGGAGGCCTGCACCCGGGCGGCGGCCTGCGTCTCGGACGCGTTCCGCCGGGAGCATCTCTGGGCGGACACGCCGCGCAGCTTCACCGCCGAGGAGCGCCGGCGGGCCCAGGGGTTGTCGCAGGGCTGCTACGAGGCGGCGGAGGGAACGGCACCGGCGCCGTGAGCCGGCACCCGTTCCCGAGACGCCGTCAGTCCTTGGCGCGCTCCACGTAGGAACCGTCCTCGGTCATGATCACCACTCGGGTGCCGACGGCGATGTGCGGCGGCACCGCGGTGCGCACGCCGTTCGAGAGGATCGCGGGCTTGTAGGAGGAGGAGGCCGTCTGGCCCTTCATCGCCGGCTCGGTCTCGGTGACCTCGAGGACGACGCGCTGCGGCAGGTCGAGGGTGAGCGCCACGCCGTTATGGGTGGAGACCATCACGGCCATGCCTTCCTGCAGGTACGGCGCGGCGCTGCCGACGACGTCCTTGGGGATCGCGACCTGGTCGTAGTTCTCGGGGTTCATGAAGTGGAAGCCCTCGCCGTCCTCGTAGAGGAAGGTGTGCTCCCGGTCCTCGACGAAGGCGCGCTCGACCGACTCGGTGGTGCGGTAGCGCTCGGACACCTTCACGCCGTCGGTGATGCGGCGCATGTCGAGCTGGGTCACCGGGGTGCCCTTGCCGGGGTGGATGTTCTCGACCGTCAGGATGACGTAGAGCTTGCCATCCTTGTCGACGACGTTGCCCTTGCGGAGCGTAGAGGCGATCACCTTCACGGGGTCTGGTCCTGCTGTGTTCGTTGAAGAAAAACGGACTCGGCGCCCCGACGCGGATCTTTCCGCGGGAGCGACATCTTGGCCCCGCCACTAACCTATCCGCGCCACCGTTGCCAGTCGCGCCGCGAGACGGCACTCCCGAGTCGTCGATTCCCGGACTGAAGCCCAGCGCAAAGCTCGCCGCATGAACACCCCTTCCCCCTGGTGGGCGCCCCATCGCCATGCCGACCGCCGGCCGGCCCTGATGGCCCGGAACCGCATCGTCGCGGCCTTCCGCGCGCATTTCGCGGCGGCCGACTTCGTCGAGGTCGAGGCCGCCGCGCTGCAGGTGTCGCCGGGCAACGAGGCGCATCTCGCGGCCTTCGCCACCGAGGCCCTGGGGCCGGACGGATCGCGGCGGCCGCTCTACCTGCACACCTCGCCGGAATTCACCTGCAAGAAGCTCCTCGCCGCGGGCGAGCCGCGCCTCGTCAGCTTCGCCCGCGTGTATCGCAATCGTGAGCGCGGACCCCTTCACCATCCGGAATTCACCATGCTGGAATGGTACCGGGCCGGAGTCGACTACACCGCCCTGATGCGCGACGGCGCCGACCTCCTGGCGCTCGCCGCCGAGACGGCCGGCGTGCCGACGCTGCGCCACCGCGGGCGCATGGCCGATCCGTTCGCGGATTTCGAGCGCGTGACCCTCGCCGAGGCCTTCGCCGAGCGAGCCGGGATCGACCTCCTCGCCACCATCGACCACGACGGCGCCACGAACCGCGACGCGCTCGCGGCGTCCGTCTCGGGGGCCGGGCTCAGGGTCGCGGACGACGATACCTGGGCCGACCTGTTCAGCCGGGTCCTGGTCGCGCGGATCGAGCCGCATCTCGGGCTCGGGCGACCGACGATCCTGTACGAGTACCCCGTCAGCGAGGCGGCCCTGGCGCGGCCGAGCCCCGGCGATTCGCGCGTCGCCGAGCGCTTCGAGCTCTATGCCTGCGGCGTCGAGCTCGCCAACGCCTTCGGCGAGCTGACCGATGCCGAGGAGCAGCGCCGGCGCTTCACCCTCGAGATGGCCGAGAAGGCCCGCGTCTACGGCGAGAGCTACCCGATCGACGAGGATTTCCTCGACGCCCTGGCGGTCATGCCGGAGGCGAGCGGGATCGCCCTCGGCCTCGATCGCCTCGTCATGCTGGCGACCGATGCCCGCCACATCGAGGATGTGCTCTGGACGCCGGTGGCGGGGCCGGCACGATGAGCGCCTCCCTGCGCCGGCCGGCCGACCTCGTCCGTGCCGGGCTCGCGGCTCCCGGCGCCCTGCCGGCCCTGGAGGCGGTGGCGGCGCGCTACGCCGTCTCGGTCACGGCCGACATGGCCGAGCTGATCGATCCGCACGACCCGGCGGACCCGATCGCCCGCCAGTTCCTGCCCCGGGCGGAAGAGCTGGAGACCCGCGCGGAAGAGGCAGCCGATCCGATCGGCGACGCGGTCCACAGCCCCCTGCCCGGCCTCGTCCATCGCTACCCGGACCGGGTGCTCCTGAAGCCCCTGCACGTCTGCCCGGTCTATTGCCGCTTCTGCTTCCGGCGCGAGATGGTCGGTCCGGAGGGGCTCGGCACCCTGAGCGAGGCCGAACTCGCCCGGGCCCTCGCCTACATCGCCGGGCGGCCCGAGATCTGGGAGGTCGTCGTGACGGGGGGCGATCCCTTCGCCCTGGCGCCGCGGCGGCTCGCCGAGATCGCGGCGTCCCTCGCGGCGATCCCGCACGTGCGGGTGCTGCGCTTCCACACCCGGGTTCCGGTGGTGGCCCCCGACATGGTCGGAGACGCGCTCGTCGCAGCCCTGAAGCGCTTCGAGGGAGCGGTGTTCGTGGCGCTGCACGCCAACCACCCGCGCGAGTTCACGCCGGCGGCCCGCGCGGCTGTGGCGCGGCTCGTCGATTCCGGAATCCCGATGGTGAGCCAGACGGTGCTGCTCGCCGGGATCAACGACGACCCGGACACCCTGTCCCTTCTGATGCGGCGCTTCGTCGAGAACCGGATCAAGCCGTACTACCTGCATCACGGCGACCTCGCGCCCGGAACCGGCCACCTGCGTACGGATCTCGCCGCCGGCCGCGACCTCGTCCGGTCCCTGCGCGGACGCCTCTCGGGCTTGGCTCAGCCGCTCTACGTCCTCGACATCCCGGGCGGCCGAGGCAAGGTTCCGGTGGGACCGGACTATCTCGCGCAAGCGGGCAGCGGCTGGCGCGTGACGGACCCGCAGGGCGCCGTCCACGACTATCCGCCGAAGGCGCGCGAGCCCTGAGGCAGCGGGTGCGTTGACACGCCTCCGGCGCCAAGCTTTTGATGCGAAAGCGCTGTCGCGGGGCGGTCCGGCCTGAGCCGGGCCTCGCCCTCTCCAAGGATCTTCGGGGAACCGGATGGGTGTGTTTCAGGAGTTCGTCGGGCGCTTCTCCCAGACCATGGGGGCCTATCTCGGCGACCGGGCGCTGATGGAGGCGGCGGTCTCGGCCTCGGCCAACGTGATCCTGGCGGATTACGAGATCGACGAGGAGGAGATCGAGGTGGCGCTGGCCGGCATGCGCGCCAACCCGATCCTCGAGCGGGGCTACGACACCCTGAAGCTGGAGGCCGAGCTGTTCGACGGCATCGCCCGCGCCCGCACCCGCGCCGGCCGCGCCGAGAACCTGCACTTCGTCGCCGCCATCGCGGAGCGCGAGATCGCCCAGCGCACCAGCGTGTTCCTGATCGCCGCCGATGTCGCGGACCAGGCCGGGATCAGCGAGCCGGAGCATGCCGCCCTGGCCGAGATCGCAGTGGCGCTCGGCGTCGACAAGGACGCGCTCCTCGGCACGGTGCGGCAGGCCTGAGACTCAGTCGGCGACGCGGCCCGTCACCAGGGCGGCGTCCTTCTCCACCTGACACTCGAAGCGGCGCGGCAGCAGGTTGGAGCGATCCATCCGGCGCAGGCCCAGCACCATGAGGACAAGGGCGATCCCGGCGAAGGGCGCCCCGACGATCAGCGCGGCCGCGATCTCCGATCCGATCAGGGCGGCGAGCCCCTTCACCAGGGCCACGAACAGCATCACCAGCGCGGCGACCACCAGGGTCAGCGCGGTGCCGAAGCGGGCGACGAGGCCGAGGATGGCGCGGATGTTCCCGTCCGTCTCCCGCCGCATCAGCTCGAGTTCCTGTCCGACGAGATCGCCGCCGTGGCGCAGACCCTCGCTGATCAGTCGGGCAAGGCTCGGCGTCGGTCGTGCCATCGGGTCGGGTCCTCTCGTCGCGTGCAGGGTGTTCGCGTTCGGTTCGTTCGCGGGCGAGCGCCCTTCGCGGACGGATCCCTGATGGCCACAACCGTGGCGGTCCGATCCCGTTCCAGCGGAACGCGTTCGGCCTCAAGCCGCCTCGCTGGCCTGCACCTCGGCGATGGCCTTGGCGATCGCGTCGATGAGCGTGGTGTCCTCGCCCGCCATGGCATCCATCGAGGCCATGCGGCCGACCACGGTGGCGGCGATGCGCTCCTCCACGGTGCCCTCGGCGAGGGCGTAGTAGATCGTCGCGCGCTGCCCGTCCCGGTGGCAGCGGCCCTCGATCTGCGCGAGCTGGATCGCGCTGTGGCGCAGGTCGTGGACGATCAGCGCGCGGGGCCTCTCGCCTCCCGGCAGCTCGTGGGCATGCAGGGAGATCGATTCCGTCACCGTGAAGACCACGGCGTCGAGCCCGCCTGTCTGGAAGGCGAGCCGCACCGCCTCGTTGGCGTCGCCCGATTGCGTGCCGGTGATCGCGTCGGCCCGCCAGCCCGCCGCGCGCAGGGCCTCGACCAGCGCGGCGGCCGTCTCCAGGAAGGCCACCGAGATCGCGACCGCGTGGCCGTCCTCCATCAGCAGGTCGGCGAAGGCGGTGCTGCCCGAGACCCGGAGCTGGCTCGCCTTCTGGCGGAAGCGCAGGTCCGCCGCCCAGCCCGCCGGCCTGCGAGTGCTGCCGCCGAGGAGTCCCCATTCCCGGCGGAACTCCCGCCAGGTCGCGTCGTAGAGGCGGCGCTCCGACGGGCCGAGGGCGACCGCGCTGAGGGCGCGCTGCACCTCCGGCCATCCGGCGATGTCGCCGGGGCGCCGGCGCAGGCCGATCGCGCGCGTCCCCTTGAACAGCAGGTCGGCCATCACCGTGCAGTCGCGCGGGTTCGCCTCCCAGGACCAGTTCGTCCAGCGCCCCTTGGCGCGGCCGATCCCGAGCCGCTGCATCAGGCCTCGGAATTCAGCCAGCGTCCCGGTCGGCTGTCCCGCGGCTTCGCCGAGCAGGCGCCCGAGATAGGAGAGCTCGTGGGGGGCCTGCCCGGCGGTGGCGCTGAGGTAGACCGTGAACGCTGCCGCGTCCGCGATCTGCCGGCAGACGAGGCTCTGCTGGGCGTAAGGATTCCGGAGGCGGTGGCTCTCATCGAAGACCACCAGCGGCCAGGTGCGCTTCGGCGTGCCGTGCCGGGCGAGCGCGTTGTTTTTGGCCCGGGTCGAGCGCCGGTTGCCGGCCGGGGGCGGCGCCATCAGCGCCTTGGTGCGCTCGTAGTTGGTGAGCGTCACCGCCTTCTCGCCGAGCCCCGACAGGGCGATGGTGCGTCGCCATTGCGGCATCGCGCCCTTGGGGCAGACGATGAGGACCTCGCGCTCGGGCATGGCCGCGACCGCGCTCCAGACCGAGAGGGTCTTGCCGAGCCCGGTCATGTCACCGAGTAGGAATCCCGTCCGGCCCGCGGCACGCGCGGATAGGATCGCGTCGCGGGCCGAAACCTGGTGCGGACGCGGCACGAGGCGGTCGCCGAAGACCATCAGGCGGCGTTTCCCGGCGCGCGGAATCGAGGAGACTTAATTCTCGTCGCGGCCTTGCAAGCCTGCTCGCGAAGTCTTGGGCCGACCCTCACCATCTTTTGAAAACCTTGGAACTGTTCAGGTTGTGCTTTTGTTAAGGGGTCATCTCGGCGCGCAGTCGGGCGCCCCCACCCGGAGACATCGATGCCGACGATCCCGCTCTCCGCCGCCGCGCGCGCCGCAATCGCCCCTGCCTTCGGACTGATGATGCTCACGCTGCCGGCGAGCGCCCAGAGCGCCGATGGCGGCCTGTTCGACCTGCTCTTTGCCCCCGCCCGGCCGGTGCAGCAAGTGGCGCCCGCGCCCGCACCGGACTTCGACTACCAGCAGGCCCGTCGCTCGATTCGGCGCGTTACCAGTCGCCCGCGTCCGAAGATCCGCTACGCGGCGCTTCCGAAATCCGAAGCGCTGCAGATCAAGGTCACCGACCGTCAGACGCCCCTCGACATGAAGGCCGGCCCGGCGGCCGCCTTCATGAAGGATGAGACCCTTCGCCCGGGTGACATCGTGGTGATGAAGGAGGGCGCGAAGGTCTTCGTCGGCCGGCCCGACGACCGTCACACCGCCCGCGATTTCGAGAGCATCGGCCGGTCCGATTTCGTCGACCGGCGGACCCGCAACCAACTCGCCGCGATGATGCTCCCGATCGGCGCCATGCCGGCCGACCAGGCTCGCAAGATGATGGCGCAGGCGCACAAGGTCATGCCCGCCAGCGTCGACCAGACCGTCAAGCCGGAGTTGACGGCGATGCGCATCATCAACCCCTGGAAGACCAACCCCTAGGCCGATCAGGCGGCCCGGACCGTGACCAGGAAACCATCCACTTCCTGGCGCAGGGCGGCGGCCTGACGGGCGAGGTCGCTCGCGGCCGTGAGCACCTGGGCCGAGCCGTTGCGGGCGGAGTCCGCCGCCTCGCGGACGCCGACGATGTGCCCGGACACGGCCCGGGTTCCCTCGGAGGTGAGGACGGTGTTGCGGGCGATCTCCTGGGTGGCCGATTCCTGCTGATCCACCGCCGCGGAGATGTCGCCCGAGATCCGGCCGAGACGCTGGATGACTTCCATGATCCCGCCGATCGCCGTCACAGACGCGTCCGTCGATTGCGAGATCTCGAAGACCTTGGCGCCGATCTCCTCGGTGGCCTTCGCGGTCTGGGTCGCCAGGCTCTTCACCTCCGCGGCGACGACGGCGAAGCCCCGCCCAGCCTCGCCGGCCCGCGCCGCCTCGATGGTGGCGTTGAGCGCCAGCAGGTTGGTCTGGGCCGCGATGCTGGTGATCAGACCGACGATCTCCCCGATGCTGCTCGCCGCCTGCGCCAGGCGGTTCACGTCCTCGGCCATCCGGGCGGCATCGCGCTCGGCCTCGCTCGCGACCGCGCTCGAGGCCTCGACCCGGTTGCCGATCTCGCGCACCGAGGCGCTCAGCTCTTCGGTGGCGGCCGCCACCGTATCCGCCGTGGCCGCGGTCTCGGCCGAGGCGGCGGCCACGGAGCCGCTGAGGGATGCGGTGTCGCTCGCAGCCTGCGTCAGGGCATAGGCCGCGGTCTCCAGCTGGCTCGAGGCCGCCGAGACCGCCTCGACGATGCCGCTGGCCTGAGCCTCGAAGCGATCGGCGAGCGCTTCCATCTCGGCGCGCCGGGCGGCCGCGGCGTTGGCGGTGACGTGGTCCGCCTCGGCGGCGATGCGCCGACGCTCGGCCACGCTGGCCTGGAAGTCGACGGCCGCCGCCGCGATGGCGCGGACCTCGCGGGCACCACGCCGTGGGATGGTGCCAGCCTCCTCGCCACGCCCGATCGCCGTGAGCGAAGCGGCGATCCGGGTCAGCGGGCGGGCGATGGCGGTGCCGAAGGCGAAGGCGAGGCCGCAGGACAGGCCCAGGGTCGCGAGGCCGACGGCCGTCCAGAGCATGACGCTCCTTTCGGCCTCGGCCCTGGCGGCTCCGGCGGCCACGCCGAGATCGGCGGTGAGTCGGTCCTCGATGGTCTTCAGGGCGTCGATGCGCTGGGTCGCGAGGCCGAACCAGGCGGGGGCGTCGGTGAAGGCGAGCGCGTTGCCGGCGGGCGTATCGAGAACGAGGCGGCGCAGGCGGTCGACTTCCCGGGCGGCGGGCGCGGCCTTGCCGGAATCGAGGAGCGCGGCCTGCGCCGGCTCGGCGCCCAGGCGGAACAGGGATTCGTAGAGGGTCTGGCCGGCGCTGAGGCCCGCCAGCCGCTCGTGGCCGGACAGATCGATGCGGCCGGCACCGAAGATCGCCGAGGCGGCGGCCCGTTCCTGTCCGGCAAGTTCCTTGAGCGCCAGGAAGGACGAGTAGGAGGCGATGCGCGCGGCAAGGTCCGCACTGGCGGCGACCTGGGAGACTTCGCGCACGAGATCGAGCGCGTTGGCGATCACGCCCGAATACAGCCCCATGTTCTGCGCCGGCGTCCGGCCAAGCGCGTCCACCGCGATGCGATGGGGACCGATGCCGGAGAGCTGCTCGCTGAGCGCATCGTGGCGTCGGACGACGCCGGCTCCGACGGCGGCGAGATCGAGGCCGCCCTGACCCTCTTCCAGAGCCTTGTGGGCGGAATCGGTGCGCAGGCGCTGGGCGTCGAGCTCGGCACGGAACTGGGTGCCCTTGGCGCCGAGATAGAGGCTGGACGCGCCGCGCTCGCGCTGAACCTCGTGCACCAGGGCACTGATGCGACCCGCCATGCCGACGAGCGCCTGCACGTTCGTCATCCGGGTGCGCATGTCCATCCGCTCGGTGACGGCAAGTCCCACGACCAGCGCGAAAGCGAGGCAGGGTGCGAGCGCGACCAGAAGTATGCGCGTGCGGAGCGACGTGAACAGACCGGTAGACATGGAGCGAGACCTGCGTGAAATCGTTGCCGACACTGTCGACGTCTCCGGTAAAAGTTGCGTTTCGCCGCTGCCGCATGTTCATTTTTTGATCAGAGATCTTAGATTTTGGGCAGATTTGCTGCAAGAACCTGTGTCGAGACATCCTGTTGCGTGCCTGATTCGATGCGGCCCTCGGTTTCGGGATCGCACCCGTCCCTTCGGCGATCGTGCTCGGTCGATGCATCCTGCGCTGTCGGCGATCCGGGTTCCGGAGAAGCGTCGCAGCGGCTGGGAAATCTGCGGATGTCTTCGCACCGTCCCCATTGGCGGACGCGCCACGCCGTTCGAAAGCCTCGCGATGTTGTCCGCGTACGCATTTTGTTCTAGCTGAGGGGCGGATATGCGCGGCGCGCGCCTTGCCCGACGCGGTGGCGCGCCCGACATGCCGCGGGGGCTCCGGTCGAGTCCTGCCGAGTTCCGCGCCGCAGACGTTTCCGAAGAGACTCCATGGCCAAAGCCAAAGCCGCCGCCAAGACATCGCAAGCCGAGGCCGAGCGGGTCGAAGCCAAGATCGAGGCGCTGTTCGACGGCGCCCGTGATGCGCGCGTCATCTCGGTGCGGGGCGCCCGAGAGCACAACCTGAAGAACATCGACCTGACGATCCCGCGCGATCGGCTCGTCGTCTTCACCGGGCTGTCCGGCTCCGGCAAGTCGTCGCTCGCCTTCGACACGATCTATGCGGAAGGTCAGCGCCGCTACGTCGAATCCCTTTCGGCCTATGCGCGCCAGTTTCTCGAGATGATGTCGAAGCCCGACGTCGACCAGATCGACGGGCTCTCGCCGGCGATCTCGATCGAGCAGAAGACCACCTCGAAGAATCCCCGCTCGACCGTCGGCACCGTCACCGAGATCTACGACTACATGCGCCTGCTCTGGGCGCGGGTCGGCATCCCTTACTCGCCGGCCACGGGCCTGCCGATCGAGAGCCAGACGGTCAGCCAGATGGTGGACCGGGTTCTCGCCCTGCCGGAGAAGAGCCGCCTCTACCTCCTGGCGCCGGTCATCCGCGGTCGGAAGGGCGAGTACCGCAAGGAGATCGCCGAGTTCCAGAAGAAGGGCTTCCAGCGCCTGCGTGTCGACGGCGAGTACTATGCCATCGACGACGTGCCGAAGCTCGACAAGAAGCTGAAGCACGACATCGACGTGGTGGTGGACCGGATTGTGGTCCGGGCGGACATCGCCGCGCGTCTGGCGGATTCGTTCGAGACGGCGCTGGACCTCGCCGACGGCATTGCCCTGATCGAGTTCGCCGACACGCCCGAGGGCGAGACGCCGCGCGAGGCGATCACCTTCTCGTCGCGCTTCGCCTGTCCCGTCTCCGGCTTCACCATCGCGGAGATCGAGCCGCGGTTGTTCTCGTTCAACAATCCCTTCGGCGCCTGCCCGACCTGCGGCGGCATCGGGCACGAGATGCGGATCGACCCTGAACTCGTGATCTCGGATGCCAAGCTGAGCCTGAAGCGTGGCGCGGTCGGCCCCTGGGCGAAGTCGACCTCGCCCTATTACGGCCAGACCCTCGACGCGCTGGCCCGCCACTACGGCTTCAAGACCACGGTGCCCTGGGGCGACCTGCCGGCGAAGGCCCGCGACGTGGTCCTGTACGGCACCGGGCCCGAGGCGGTGCGCTTCGCCTACGACGACGGGATGCGGGCCTACGAGGTCAATAAGCCGTTCGAGGGCGTCGTCCCGAACCTGGAGCGGCGCTACAAGGAGACCGAGAGCGATACCTCGCGCGAGGAGATCGCGCGCTTCATGAGCGAGACGCCCTGCGCCACATGCAGCGGCAAGCGCCTGAAGCTCGAAGCCCTGTCGGTCAAGATCGCCATGCAGGATGTGGGCGAGATCACCGCTCTCTCGGTGCGCGACGCCCACGCCTGGTTCTCGGACCTGCCGGGCAAGCTCACCGACAAGCAGAACGAGATCGCCTACCGGATCCTCAAGGAGATTCGCGACCGCCTGACCTTCCTGATCGATGTCGGGCTGGAATACCTGACGCTGGCGCGCGGCTCCGGCTCCCTCTCGGGCGGCGAGAGCCAGCGCATCCGCCTCGCCTCGCAGATCGGTTCCGGGCTCACCGGCGTTCTCTACGTCCTCGACGAGCCGTCCATCGGGCTGCACCAGCGCGACAACGAGCGCCTGCTCGGCACACTGAAGCGCCTGCGCGACCTCGGCAACTCGGTGATCGTGGTCGAGCACGACGAGGACGCCATCCTGCAGGCCGATTACGTGGTCGATGTCGGCCCGGGGGCCGGCATCCATGGCGGCCAGATCATCGCCCAGGGGACTCCCGAGGAGGTCCTGAAGAATCCGGCATCGCTCACCGCCAAGTACCTCACCGGCGAGATGAGCGTCCGTGTCCCGACCGCACGCCGCAAGGGCCGCAAGGGCAAGCTCAGCCTCGTCGGCGCCCGCGGCAACAACCTGAAGAACGTCTCGGTGGAGATCCCGCTGGGCACCTTCACCTGCATCTCCGGCGTCTCCGGCGGCGGCAAATCCACCCTGATCATCGACACGCTCTACAAGGCGGTGGCGAAATCCCTGAACGGCGCCCTGGAGCATCCCGCACCCTTCGAGCGGCTCGACGGTCTCGAGCACCTCGACAAGGTCATCGACATCGACCAGTCGCCGATCGGCCGCACCCCGCGCTCCAACCCGGCCACCTACACCGGCGCCTTCACGCCGATCCGCGACTGGTTTGCCGGCCTGCCGGAAGCCAAGGCGCGCGGCTATCAGGCCGGGCGGTTTTCGTTCAACGTGAAGGGCGGGCGCTGCGAGGCCTGCTCGGGCGACGGCGTCATCAAGATCGAGATGCACTTCCTGCCGGACGTCTACGTCACCTGCGACGTCTGCAAGGGTCGTCGCTACGACCGCGAGACCCTGGAGGTGAAGTACCGCGACCATTCCATCGCCGACGTGCTCGACATGACCGTCGAGGAGGCCGCCGACCTCTTCAAGGCGGTGCCGACGATCCGTGAGAAGATGGAGACCCTGGCCCGGGTCGGCCTCGGCTACGTCAAGGTCGGTCAGCAGGCCACCACGCTGTCGGGCGGCGAGGCCCAGCGCGTGAAGCTTTCCAAAGAACTGTCGAAGCGGGCCACGGGCCGCACGCTCTACATCCTGGACGAGCCGACGACGGGGCTGCACTTCCACGACGTCGCCAAGTTGATGGAGGTGCTCCACGAACTCGTCGATCAGGGCAACACGGTCGTGGTGATCGAGCACAACCTCGAAGTCATCAAGACCGCCGACTGGGTGATCGACATGGGTCCCGAAGGCGGCGACGGCGGCGGCGTCGTCGTGGCCGAAGGAACGCCCGAGCAGATCGCCAAGTCGCGGGCGAGCCATACCGGGCGATTCCTGCGCGACGTCCTGGCCCGGCGCCCCGCCGCTGCCTCTGCGAAGGGCCGCGCCGCCGCCGAATAGCTCTCCGGGGCTCCGCGATACCCGGCGATTCGCCCGGCCGGATCGAACGCGAGGCGTTTCGCGGCGCATCATTCGGCCGAAACGCGTGCACCGGACGGTCCTGCCTGCCCAATGGCCCGGACGCTCTTGCCGGATTTTCCCACCGCGGAACCGTAACCATAACAGCCTGAGTGTTCAGCGGTATTTTGCCGTGAGGGCTTCCGAAAGCGGCGTGTTCGGCTCCGCCAACCTGCTCAAAAGGTTAACAAATCCTTCCGCGGCACTGCATCGAAAATGCGGCTTTTGCGCAACGGTGCGGGTCGAACTGCCCCGTTTCCAAGCATTCCGCTGTCCTTCCGCGGCGTCCTGTAGAATAGTTCTCGACGTTGAGACTTGAGAACGGGCCGCAAGGGGGGCCGCCGGACCAACTGCAAACAAGCTGCGAACAAGCGGCGCATCGGCAGAATGGTTCGGATGGCTACGCGGCGGACGCCTGAAATCCTTGGGAAGGAAGAGTAAAAATGTCGAAGAACTGGCTCGTCGCCGGAGCGCTCGCGCTCACGGCCAGCATGACCGCCACCGCATCCTACGCGCAGTCCACCACCGTTCCGGGTGAGCAGGTCGGCCTGGCCACCGGCGCGCCGCTGCCCGAGGGCATCTATGCGCTGAACACCTTCGTCTATCAGAACCGCGACCGGCCGTCGGCCGTCGACGCTGGCGTCAACGTCCCGGTACTTGTCTGGTCGACCCCTTTCGTGCCGTTCGGCGGCCGCGTTGAGCTGCTCGTCGCTCCCCCGACCGTGTTCGTGTTCGGCAAGGACAGGGGCGGCAATGGTATCCGGGATCTGTCGTTCAACGTCGGTACCTTCGTCGGCGGCATTTGGGCCTTCGATCTGGGCAACAACTTCGGCGTCAGCTTGCTGGGCGGCGCTTACCTGAACGACCTGAACGGTGATCGTGGTGTTCTGACCACGAACAATGGCGTCAATCTCCTACCGCCCGGCGGCGCTACTCTGGGCCAGCTTGCCTCGAACACCTACCGCTTCGGTGTTGCAGCCAGCTACACCGGTGACGGCTGGAACCTGACCGCCAACCTGACCGCTAACATCTACGACTCACCGACGGTGTTCGGCGGCAATAACCGTGGCGGTCTTGCCACGGTCTACTCGATCTCCGACGCCCTGAACCTCGACCTGACCGCGACCAAGAAGTTCGGCAAGTTCGAGATCGGCGCGATCGCGTACGGCACCTACAACTTCGACACCCAGTTCAAGGGCGGCAACATCATCAACGCTGCCAACCCGGCCGGTGTCCCCGATCGCGGCCGGTTCCTGATGGGTGGTCTCGTCGGCTACGACTTCGGGCCCGTCACGGCGCAGGTCTACGTCGCTCGTACCGTCGTCAGAAGCGCCGGCACCTTCGACAGCACCGAGATCTCGGGCCGCCTGATCGTGCCGCTGTACTCCCCGACCCCGGTCGCCGCTGCTCCCGCGCCGATCATCCGCAAGTACTGATCCAGACGCCGGCGGCGAGGTGTTTCCTCGCCGCCGCACGGATCGCGCGAAGCCCGTCCGACCCTTGGTCGGACGGGCTTTCGTTTGTTCGGACGGCAGTGTCCAAGGCAGGATCCGGCGATCCGAGCCCGTGTAATCCTCACCAATCCGCGCTCCAACTGCTGGCGTCCTGAAACTTTCTGCCACGGCGCCCCGTAACGGCCGCTGACCCCCTCGACGGGGCACCCGTTTCTCAAAGGATGCGCTTCATGATCAATCATTACACCCGTCGTCCGGTGGCGTCCCGGATCGCCGCCGTCGTACTCGCCGTCTCGGTCGGTGCTGCCTTCCCGGTCGCGGCCTTCGCGAAGAACCCGATGGTCGGCGGCGCGCCGATGTACGCCTCGAAGAACATCGTCGAGAACGCGGTGAACTCGAAGGACCACACCACGCTGGTCGCCGCCGTGAAGGCCGCAGGCCTCGTCGACACCCTCGTCGGCCCCGGCCCCTTCACGGTGTTCGCGCCCACCAACGCCGCCTTCGCCAAGCTGCCGGCCGGCACCGTCGAGACCCTGGTCAAGCCCGAGAACAAGGCGACGCTCACCAAGATCCTGACCTACCACGTGGTCCCCGGCACCTACACGGCCAAGGACCTGATGAAGCTCACCAAGGATGGCGGCGGCGAAGCGCAGCTGAAGACGGTCGAGGGCGAGCCGCTCATCGTCCAGGCGAAGGGCAAGAAGGTCTACGTGACCGATGCCAAGGGCAGCACCGCCACCGTCACCACCGCCAACGTGATGCAGTCGAACGGCGTCATCCACGTCATCAACGGTGTGCTCCAGCCCTGATCCCCGTCGAACGACCGCCCATCTGACGGAAACGCCCGCGATCCGAGAGGATCGCGGGCGTTTCGCGTTCGGAGACGGCGGGGTGCGTATGCTCCCTCAGCTCACCCGGTTGAGGCGTCGCGCGCCCTCGAATCGGTTGAGAAAGCGCGGCTCCTTCTCCGGAGCGATGCGGATGGCGAGGTGCATCGTGCCGCCCTCCTCCTCGCGCCGGTCCAGCACCTCGGCATTCTCGTAGAGCCAGTGCAGGGCGGCCCCGTCCTCCGGCGGCAGGATCACCGCGAAGGTGGAGCGCTGGCGGGCGATCCGCGCCTCGATGCGCGCGGTGAGGGTTCCGAGCCCCTCCCCCGTCAGGGCCGAGACCAGGACGGGCGCATCGCTGTCACGATCGCTGCGCCCCTGCCCGCTGAGGTTGAGGAGCCGCGTGCGCTCGTCGACGTCGAGGAGATCGGCCTTGTTCCAGACCTCGATGATGCGCGAGGCCGAGGTCTCGATTCCGAGTTCGCGCAGCACCGAACCGACATCCTCCGCCTGCGCGGCGCTGTCGACGTGGGAGACGTCGCGGACGTGCAGCAGGATATCGGCATGGATCACGTCCTCCAGGGTCGCCCGGAAGGCCGCGATCAGGGAGGTCGGAAGCTCCGAGATGAATCCTACCGTGTCGGAGAGGATCACGGTCTCGCCGTGTGGCAGCTTCGTCGCCCGCGCCGTCGGATCGAGGGTGGCGAACAGCATGTCCTGCGCCATCACCTGGGCCTTGGTGAGGGTGTTGAACAGCGTCGACTTGCCGGCATTGGTGTAGCCGACGAGCGCGACGATCGGGTACGGCACCCGGGCGCGGCTCTGCCGGTGCAGGCCGCGGGTGCGGGTGACGCTGTCGAGCTCGCGCTCGATCTTCGTCATCCGCTCCTGGATCATGCGCCGGTCGGCCTCGATCTGCGTCTCGCCGGGGCCGCCGAGGAAGCCGAAGCCGCCGCGCTGACGCTCCAGGTGGGTCCAGGACCGGACGAGGCGGCTCTTCTGGTAGGCGAGGTGCGCGTGCTCGACCTGGAGCGTGCCCTCGCGGGTCGAGGCCCGGCGCCCGAAAATCTCGAGAATGAGGCCGGTGCGGTCGATGACCTTGCAGCCGAAGGCCTTCTCGAGGTTGCGCTGCTGGACCGGCGAGAGGGCGCAGTCCATCACCACGAGGCCGATCTCGCGGGCGCGGATCACGACGGCCAGTTCCTCGACGCGGCCCTTGCCCAGATAGGTGGAGGGGCGGATGCGCTGGACCGGCGCGACGATGGCCTCGACCACGTCGAGCTCGATGGCGGCCGCGAGGCCGGCGGCCTCGTCGAGGCGCGCCTCGGTGGAGCGCAGGGACTCCGGACTGCCGCTGGCGCTGCCCCGGGCCGTTGCGGCGGCGCGCCCGAGATAGGGTCCGACGACAAGGGTGTGGGTTGCCGCCGCGATGTCGCCCTCGGGAGCAGCCATCGCCTGGAGCCGGGCTTCGCCGGGCGTCATCGGTTCCGTCATGAAGGTCTTCGTTTCACCCTATCCTGCGAGTCCTCAGGACAATGGGCGCTTGCCGGCCCCAGACAAGGGCGCGGCAAACCTTTCCGGCCGGGGAGAGGCCGTTTCGCGCGATCTCAGGCCTTTTCCGGAGCCGTCTCGTCGGGTTCGAAGAGCTGGACCGGATGACCGGGCATGATCGTCGAGATCGCGTGCTTGTAGACCAGTTGCGAATGGCCGTCCCGGCGCAGAAGCACGCAGAAATTGTCGAACCACGTCACGACGCCCTGAAGCTTGACGCCGTTGACGAGGAAAATCGTGAGCGGAATCTTGTTCTTACGAACATGGTTCAGGAACGTGTCCTGGAGGTTCTGAGCGCGCTCGCCCGCCATTTTTTCTTATCCTTGGTTCGCATCGCCGCCCGCCGTGATGACGGGTTCTCATCTGTTGGTCTCGCCGGCACCGGAACAGCGAACAACGCCGTGTCGGTGCCGGAACATTACACGTGTATCGGGCCCGCGATGCAAGTGCATCGCCGCCTGGTTCTCAAGGGCCGATGCCGAGCGACTTGAGTTTCCGGTGGAGCGCGGAGCGCTCCATGCCGATGAATTCCGCGGTGCGGGAGATGTTGCCGGAGAACCGGGCGATCTGCGCCACGAGGTATTCGCGCTCGAAGATCTCCCGCGCCTCGCGCAAGGCGAGGCTCATCAGCTTCTCGCCGCCCGAGCCGTTCGGGGTCGTCGGCACCAGGGCGCCGATCTCGGTCGGCAGCATCTCCGAGGTCACCTCCTGATCCGGGTCGGTGTGGGTCAGGATCATCAGGCGCTCGACGTTGTTGCGCAGCTGGCGGATGTTGCCCGGCCAGTCGTGCGACTGCAGGACGGCCATGGCGTCCTCGGCGATGCGCCGGCGCGGCAGGCCGGTGGCGCCGGAGATCTGCTCCATGAAGAACGCGATCAGTTCCGGCACGTCCTCCCGCCGCTCCGACAGGGACGGAACCCGGATCGGCACCACCGACAGGCGGTGGAACAGGTCTTCGCGGAAGCGCCCGGCGGCGATCTCCTCGGCGAGGTCCCGCGACGAGGACGAGATGATGCGCACGTCGACATGGACCCGGGTGGTGCCACCGACGCGCTGGAAGTTCTGGTCGACCAGCACCCGCAGGATGCGGTTCTGGGTCTCGCGCGGCATGTCGGCGACTTCGTCGATGTAGAGCGAGCCGCCATGGGCCTCCTCGAGCGCGCCGACCCGGCGGGCCCGGCCCTCCCCGGCCTCGACGCCGAACAGTTCGGCCTCCATCGTGTCCGGGGTGATGGTGGCGGCGTTGATGACCACGAACGGCCCGCTGGCCCGGGATGACAGGGCGTGGAGCGTGCGCGCCGAGAGTTCCTTGCCCGAGCCCGGCGCCCCCAGGATCATCACGCGGGCATTGGTGGGCGCCACCCGCTCCACGGTCTGGCGCAGCTGGTTGACCACCACCGAGGCACCGACGAGCCGGCTCGCCTGGCCCGACCGGGCCTTGAGGTCGCGGACCTCGCGCTTGAGGCGGGAGGCTTCGAGAGCCCGCTCGGCCACCAGGATCAGCCGGTCGGCCTTGAACGGCTTCTCGATGAAGTCGTAGGCCCCCGCCTTGATCGCCGCGACGGCGGTCTCGATGTTGCCGTGGCCCGAGATCATCACCACCGGCAGGTCGGGATGGCCGGCCTTGATCTGGTCGAGCACCTGCAGGCCGTCGAGGCGCGAGCCCTGCAGCCAGATGTCCAGGAAGACGAGGTGGGGCCGGCGCGACTCGATAGCGGCCAGGGCCTCGTCGGAGCCGCCGGCGGTGCGAGTGCGGTGGCCCTCGTCGTCGAGGATGCCGGCCACGAGGTCGCGGATGTCGGCTTCGTCGTCGACGATCAGGATATCGGCGCTCATGACTGGATCTCCGCGATTGGGGGGGCCGTCCGCGCGGCGCCCTTCTCATCCTGCGCGGAGGGTTTGCCCTCCGGCGGCGTGTGGGTGGCTGAGTCTCGGGCGGGGGCGACGGCGCCGTCGCGCGGGACGCGCAGGCGTACGCGCCCGCCCCGACCATCCGGATTGTCGTTCAATTCGATTCCGCCGCCATGCTCTTCGAGGACTTTGCTGACGATGGCCAGCCCCAGGCCGGTGCCACCCTCGCGGGTGGTCATATAGGGCTCCAGCAGCCGCTGGCGCCCCTCGGCCGGAAATCCCTTGCCGTTATCGGTGACCTCGATGACCACGAAGCCGTCCTCCAGGACGAGGCGGACATCGACACGGCCCTGGCCGAGCTCGGCCTCCGGCACGGCCTGCACCGCCTCGACGGCGTTCTTCAGGATGTTCGTGATCGCCTGGGACAGGAGGCGGATGTCGAAGGCCGCCAGGATCGGCTGATCGCCGTCCTCGCCGAACGAGAACTCCATGTCGGGATGCGCCACGCGCATCATGAACAGGTTCTGGCGGGTGATCTCGCTGAGATCGTTCCGGGCGATGGCGGGCTTGGGCATCCGCGCGAAGGACGAGAACTCGTCGACCATGCGCTTGATCTCGTCGACCTGCCGGACGATCGTCGCCGTGCACTGGTCGAACACCTCCTTGTCGGTGGTGATGACCTTGCCGTACTTGCGCCGGATGCGCTCGGCCGAGAGCTGGATCGGGGTCAGCGGGTTCTTGATCTCGTGGGCGATGCGCCGGGCCACGTCCGCCCAGGCCGAGGTGCGCTGGGCCGAGACGAGGTCGGTGATGTCGTCGAGGGTGACGACGAAGCCGCGGGCGCCCCCTTGCGCCTGCTCGCTGGTCACCCGCACGGTCACGGTGCGCTCGCGGCCGTCCCGCGTGAGCTGGATCTGCTGCTGCATGGTGCGCAGGCGGGCCTCGCCGCCCTCGGGGAACAGCGCCTGCAACTCGGGCACGGCCTGGATCAGCGGCCGGCCGACGATCGCGTCGGCGGGCAGGCCCAGGGTGCGCTCGACCGAAGGGTTGGCGATGGTGACGTGGCCCGCCGCATCGACGCCGAGGACGCCGGGCGAGACGCCGGCCAGCACCGCCTCGGTGAAGCGCCGGCGCCGGTCGATGAGGTCGCTCGCCGCCATCAGCCCGTCGTGCTGGCGCCGCAGCTCCTGGGTCATCTTGTTGAAGCTCTCGGACAGGTGCGCGAGGTCGCCGTCGCTCTTCCGGGCCGGCACCTGCGCGTAGAAGTTGCCCGAGGCGACCTGGTCGGCCGCGTTGATCAGGCGCCGGATCGGCGCGACGAAACGGTTGGCGAAGTTGAGGCCGAACCACACGGCCGAGAGCAGCGCGATGAGCGCGATCAGCGCGAAGACCGAGGCGAAGCTGATCTGGATCGAGCGCTTCAGGGAGTCGTAGGTCAGGTACTCGGCCGCTGCGGCGCGCGACACGCCGGGGAATTCGATGGCGAGCTGGCTCACCTCGCGCTGCACTAGCAGCACGGCGCCGTCATAGGCCGGCATGCGCAGGAGGGCGGCGAAGACCCGGCCCTCGCTCGGCACTAGGCAGATTGGATCGACCGATTTGGCCGCGTCGTCGAAGGCCGCCGCCGAGGGCAGGCGCCGCTCCTTCAGGGCATCGATCTTGGCGCGGGCCACCACCTCGGTGGGCCCGCGCATGATCTCGGCGACAGGCAGGCCGAGGGCGGTGGCGCGGGTGGTGAGGAAGCTCTCGAACCAGCCGCGATTGACGTCGAAGTTCGGCCGCGCCCGGGTCAGGTCGTCGGCGAGGATGCGGATCTCACGCGCCAGGCTCTGGCACTGGTTCTCTTGGTAGGCATCCGCCACCTCGACGGATTTGAGCACCACGTCGCGCACCCGGTCGGTGAAGCCGAGGGACAGGCCGCGATCGATGGTCACCGCCGCCACGACCGCCAGCAGGACCGTCGGCAGGATGGCGATGAGGCTGAACAGGCCGACGATGCGGGTGTGGAGCCGTGCCACGGCAGCGTTGGTCCGGCGCGCGTACAGGAAGACCCGCGCCTCCCAGGCGATGATCACCACGAGGCCGAGGACGAGGAAGACGTTGATGCCGAGGAGCGTCAGGCCCACCGTCGGGGTCGGCGTGACCCGGATGACCCCGGCCAGGATCAGGAAGGTGGTGATGGCCGAGACCAGGGCGGTGACGACCACCAGGGCGCCGACGAGGCCGGGACCGCGCGGTGGCGCACGCACCGTCGCGGGGGAGCGATCGACACCCTCGGCTTCCGCCTGATCGGCGGTGCCGGCATCCTCCCGGGAGGGGTTCGAAATGTGGGACGAACGGAGCCACGGCATGGCTGATGCGTCGCCACAACAGTGTGGCGAAATTAATACGGATCGGCCCTGGAGCCACGAAGGAGCGACGCGCAACGGCGGTGCGTACGCGCAACCCGCGACGTCATGATCGGCTGCTGGCGCGAGCGGCGAGACCGATCGACGGCACGGAAAAATACATTATCTTCCGGCTCCTCCTCATCCAGAGATCAGTATGTCCAACACGCCTGTCTTCGCCTCGGCCGCCGTCGCGGCGCCCCATCGCCTCGCCGCCGAGGCCGGTCAGCACGTCCTGGCACAGGGGGGAAACGCGATCGAAGCGATGACCGCCATGGCCGCCGCCATCGCGGTGGTCTACCCGCACATGAACGGCATCGGCGGCGACGGCTTCTGGCTGGTGCGCGAGCGCGGCGGGCGGGTGCGCGGCATCGAGGCCTGCGGCCCGGCCGGCCGGAACGCCACCATCCAGCGCTACCGGGAGAAGGGCTACGAGGTTCTGCCGTCGCGCGGCCCGGATGCGGCGCTCACCGTGGCGGGGGCCATCGGCGGTTGGCGTCTCGCTCTCGACCTGTCGAAGGCGCTCGGCGGCCGCCTGCCCCTGGGCACGTTGCTGGCGGACGCGATCCGCCACGCCCGCGACGGCGTCGCGGTCTCGCCGTCCGAGGCGCGCTACGTGCCGAAGGAACTCGACACACTCCACGATCAGCCGCATTTCGCGGAGACATTCCTCGACGGCGGCAAGCCCTTCGCGGCCGGCGCCCTCCGCAAGCTGCCGGCGCTGGCCGCCACCCTGGAGCAGCTGGCCCATGCCGGCCTCGACGAGTTCTACAAGGGTGACCTCGGGCGCGAGATCGCCGCCGATCTCGACCGGCTCGGGACGCCGGTGACCCGGGCCGACCTCGAGGCTTACGCTCCCCGCGAACGCGCGCCGCTGTCGATCCGCCGCCGCGATGCCACGCTCTACAACTTCCCGCCGCCGACCCAGGGGATCGCCGCGCTGCTGATCCTCGGCATCTTCGACCGCCTGCGGATCGACCGGCCCGAGACCACCGCGCATTACCACGGGCTGATCGAGGCGACGAAGCGCGCCTTCGCCATCCGCGATCGGATGGTCACCGACTACGATCGTCTGACCGTCGATCCCGCCAGCTACCTCACGCCGGAGCGGCTGGACCGCGAGGCGGCGCAGATCGACATGCGCCGGGCCGCGAACGTCCCCCTGCGCAATCCCGGCGAGGGCGACACGGTGTGGATGGGTGCCATCGACCGCGACGGCCTCGCGGTGTCCTACATCCAGTCGATCTACTGGGAATACGGCTCCGGCCTCGTCCTGCCGAAGACCGGCATCCACTGGCAGAATCGAGGCACCTCGTTCTCCCTCGACGCCAAGGCGGTGAACCCGCTGGAGCCCGGGCGGCGGCCCTTCCATACCCTGATCCCGGCGCTGGCCTGCTTCGACGACGGCCGCGTGATGTCCTACGGCAGCATGGGCGGCGACGGGCAGCCGCAATTCCAGTCGCAGATCTTCGCGCGCTACGCCGATTACGGGATGGACCCGGCCGCGGCCGTCGACGCCCCGCGCCTGCTCTACGGCCGGACCTGGGGTGCCGAATCCCTCACCGTGAAGGTCGAGGACCGGTTCGATCCGGCCTGCATCGCCGAGTTGCGCAAGCTCGGCCACGAGATCGAAGAACTCGGCGGTGCCTACATCGACTCCCTCGGCCATGCCGGTATGCTGGTCCGCCATCCAAGTAACGGATCGGTCTTGGCCGTGCACGATCCCAGATCCGACGGTGGGTCCGAGGGGCTGTAACTTCCGCTGATCTTCACGGTCGGGTTGCGCCGGAAAGATAAGCACAGCATCGACTTGCCGTCTTCGGAGGCCTGGCATCATCCTTGCGAAGGGCGACCATCGCAAGGAGCGAATAATGGATACGACCCTATCCCGCCAACGCTGGCTGCAACTCGGCCTCGGACTGGTCGCCATGATGGCGATCTCCAGCCCGCAATATGTCTGGACCCTCTTCACCAAACCGCTGATCGCGACGACCGGCTCGACGCTGCCGCAGATCCAGTGGACCTTCACGATCCTGATCGTGCTGCAGACTTTCTTCTCGCCGGTGCAGGGCTACCTGATCGATCGCTTCAGCCCCAAGCTGATGATCGCGCTCGGCGCCGCCCTGTCCGGCCTGGGCTGGGTCCTGGCCGCGCGGGTCGACACGCTCATGGGCGTCTACGCCACCTACGGCCTGTTCTGCGGCCTCGGCACCGGCATCGTCTATGTCGGCATCGTCGGCTTGATGGTGAAGTGGTTTCCCGACCGGCGCGGCTTCGCCGTCGGCGTGGTCGCCGCCGGCTACGGCATGGGCGCCATGCTCAGCACCTTCCCCATCAGCGACATGCTCGCGACCGACGGCTATCGCCACACCCTCACGGTGTTCGGCGTCGTGCTCGGTGCGATCGGCGCCCTGGCGGCCCTGGGCCTGCGCGCGCCCCGTGCCGGCGAGGTGCTGCCGGCGCCCGCCGTCAACCTCTCGACCTGCGTGCACGACACGGCCCCGAAGGCGATGCTGCGGACGCCGCTTTTCTGGCTGATGTTCGCCATGATGACGATGATGTCGACGGGCGGCCTGATGGTGGTGGCCAACTTCGCGTCCTTCGCCCGCGATTTCGGCGTCGCCGACGCGATCATCTTCGGCTTCGTCGCCCTGCCCTTCGCGCTCACCTTCGACCGCATCACCAACGGCCTGACCCGTCCGTTCTTCGGCTGGGTCTCCGACCGGATCGGGCGCGAGAACACCATGGGCATCGCCTTCGCGGCCGAGGCGGCGGCGATCGCCCTGCTCCTGGTCTTCCGCGAGAACCCCTACGCCTTCGCGCTCCTCTCCGGCGTGGTCTTCTTCGCCTGGGGCGAGATCTTCTCGTTGTTCCCGTCGATCCTCACGGACACGTTCGGGACCAAGCACGCGACGACGAACTACGGCTTCCTCTACATGGCGCAGGGCATCGGTTCGCTGTTCGGCGGCCCGATCGCGGCCTGGATCTACGCCGTGCAGGGCTCGTGGCTGCCGGTCTTCGCGATCATCATCACCCTCGACGTGCTGACCGCGATCCTCGCCTACTTCGTACTCAAGCCGATGCGTCGGCGCTGGCTCGGGGAAACCGAAGCCTCCGGGCTGGTGGGCAAGCCGGCCCTGGCCTGAATCGTCGAAGCTCGCGCCGATCGAACAGTGCGCGGACGGGGAAACCCGTCCGCGTTCTGCTGGGCGGATCCCCGATCAGCGCGAAAGGGTGATGGGCCGCGGTGGTCCGCCTTCCGGCGGCACCCAGTCCTGCGCGTTCCTGAGGCGGATGCCGCTCGCATGCAGGCTCGATCGCCAGATCGGGGCGAGCGGCGTCAGGCGCGGCACGATGCGGAGGTCGACGCCTTCCGCGGCCAACGCCCCGGGCAGGTCCCGGATCGTCTCGCTGCCATCCGGAACGACCGTTCGGTGCGAGACCCAGGCGCCCGGATCGCCGGTCGGCACGAAGGTGGTGGCCGGCATCCGGTAGCGCTGGATCGTCCCGGACGTGATCCGGTCGGCCCAGGCCGCCTCGACATAGGCGACGGCGCGGGCCGAGACGTCGCCGAACCACGTCTCCCGTTCTTCCGGCGTCGTCTCGGCTTTCGGCCAGATCACGATCCGGGGGCAGTCGCGCGGGAACAGGTAGAGCAGGCTGTGCGCGGCATCGATCGCCCAGACCAGCGGACCGTTCAGCCAGGCCAGTTCCGGGCCGCGCGCGATGCCGACGCCCACGGGGCGCGGTTCGAAGACCCGGATGTCCGGGTCCTCGCTGAAATGGAACAGGGGCGCGCCCGGTGCGTGGGCGTCGCGCGGGATCACCGCGCGTTGCGGAACACCTGCAGGTCGAGGTCGCGGACCTTCTTGCGCAGGGTGTTGCGGTTCACACCGAGCAGTTCGGCTGCGCGGATCTGGTTGCCGCGGGTGGCGGCCAGCGCCGCGCCGATCAGCGGCCCCTCGATCTCGCGCAGGATGCGATGATAGAGGCCGGGCGGGGGCAGCGTGTCGCGGTAGCCACCGAAATACTCGGCGAGGTGGCGCTCCACCGCCCCCGACAGCGTCTCGGCCTCGCCGCTCGGCTTACGCCCGCTCGCCGTGCCGTTCTGCTGGCTCTGCGCCAGCGGCAGGGTGTCGAGCTCCGCCTCGATGACCGGGCCGGTGATCGTCTCCTGCGGATAGAGGGCGGCGAGGCGCCGCACGAGATTCTCCAACTCGCGGACGTTGCCGGGCCAGCGGTAGCGCTTCAGCCGCTCCATCGCCTCGCCGTCGAGCTGCTTGCGGCTCAGGCCCTCGCGCTCCACCAGGACGAAGAAGTGGCGGATCAGATCGGGCACGTCCTCGGAGCGTTCCCGGAGTGCGGGAAGCCGAAGCGGCACCACGTTGAGCCGGAAGAACAGATCCTCGCGAAAGATGCCCTGCTGGATCGAGACCCGCAGGTCCTTGTTGGTGGCCGCGATGATGCGGACATTCGTCTTGATCGGCACCCGGCCGCCGACGGTGGTGTACTCGCCCTGCTGCAGCACGCGCAGGAGGCGCGTCTGCGCCTCCATCGGCATGTCGCCGATCTCGTCGAGGAACAGCGTGCCGCCCTCGGCCTGCTCGAAACGGCCGGCCGAGCGCGACAGCGCGCCGGTGAAGGCGCCCTTCTCGTGGCCGAACAGCTCCGATTCGATGAGGTCGCGCGGGATGGCGGCCATGTTCACGGGCACGAACGGGCCGGTGCGACGGCGGCCGTAATCGTGCAGCGCGCGGGCGACCAGCTCCTTGCCGGTGCCGGATTCGCCGGTGATCATCACCGTGAGGTCGGTCGGCATCAGCCGGGCCAGGGCCCGGTAGATCTCCTGCATGGCCGGCGAGCGCCCGACGAGCGGGATGTCCTCGTTGCCCGGGTCGGTGCCGGCGGGGGCCGTGCCGCGCGGGCGGGACAGGGCGCGCCCGACGATGGCGATCAGCTCCTTCAGGTCGAAGGGCTTGGGCAGATACTCGTAGGCGCCCCGCTCGGAGGCGCGGATCGCCGTCATGAATGTGTTCTGCGCGCTCATGACGATGATCGGCAGTTCGGGGCGCACGCGCTTGATGCGCGGCAACAGGTCGAAGACGTTCTCGTCCGGCATCACCACGTCGGTGATCACGAGGTCGCCCGCCCCCTCGGCGACCCATCGCCAGAGCGTCGCACAGTTGCCGGTCGAGCGGACCTCGTACCCGGCCCGCGACAGCGCCTGGTTGAGGACGGTGCGGATGGCGGCGTCGTCATCCGCGACGATGATGTGTCCGTTGGGCATGACGCGACTCTACAGCTCCGCGGACGATTCGCGCCCATCGCGGGCGCTCGACATGGGGAGAAGAAGACGAAAGGTGGTCCGGCGCGGGACTGGATCGCACTCGACGATCCCACCGTGATCGCCGATGATCTTGGCGACCAATGCAAGTCCGAGGCCGGAGCCCTGCGCCTTCGTGGTGACGAAGGGATCGAACAGGTCGGGCAGGAGGTCCGCCGAGACGCCGGGGCCGTTGTCGCGCACCGCCACCTCGATGGGCAGGCTGACCCGCTCGCGCGAGCCCGGCACCTGGAGGCGCAGGCCCGTGCGGAAGGCCGTCGACAGGGTGATCTCGCCGTCGACCGCATCGGCCCCGATGGCCTCCGCGGCATTCTTCACGAGGTTCAGGATCACCTGCACGAGCTGGTCGCGATTGCCGAGGACCGGCGGCAGCGAGGGGTCATAGGTCTCCACGAAGCGGATGTGGCGGGCAAAGCCCGACTGCGCCGAGCGCTTCACCTGGTCGAGCACCCCGTGCACGTTGACGGAGCCGCGCTCCACCGGGCGCTCGTCCCCGAACAGTTCCATGCGCTCGACGATGCGCACGATCCGGTCGGACTCGTCGCAGATCAGCCGGGTCAGGAGCCGGTCGTCCTCGTTGCCGGACTGCTCGAGGAGCTGAGCCGCCCCCCGGATGCCCGCGAGCGGGTTCTTGATCTCGTGCGCCAGCATGGCGCCGAGTGCCACCATGGAGCGGGCCGCCCCGCGATGGGTGAGCTGGCGGTTCATCTTGTCGGCGATGGTGCGCTCCTGCAGCATCAGCACCACCGCGTCCTCGTCGTCGCCCAGCGGCGTCGCGAACACGTCGACGCTGCGCTCGAGCCCCGAGCGCGGCTGGACGAGCTCGACCCCGTACTCGCTGACGCTGGCACGCCGCCGCCGCACCTCCGCCACCAGGGCGATGATCGGCGAGGCGAAGGGGATGATGTCGGAGAGGCGCCGCCGCTGCATCAGGCGCGCGGAATGATCGAAGAACGTCTCGCCCGCGTGGTTGACGTGGAGGATGTGGTCGTTGGCGCCCACCGTCAGCACCGGCAGCGGCAGGGCGTTGATCACCGCCTCGTTGGTGGGGGCGGTGTCGGTCCGCGCGCCCCCGGTCCGGCCCGGTGTCGGCTTGCCAGAGCTCATGCGGCCTCCCCGATGGTCTGCGGCATCGCCCCGTCGCGTCGGCCCGTGAAGGCGCGCGCCAGGAGCGCGGTGGCGATCGCCGGCTCGGTGGTGGTCAGAAGCTGCATCCGCGCCTCCGGATCGAGGCCGCCGCCGGCCTCGGCATAGGCCGCGAGGTGCTTGCGGGCGTGGCGCACGCCCATGCGCAGGCCGTAGAGGGCGAGCAGTCCCTGGTAGTGCTCCACCGCCAGGGCCGCCATCTCGGCGCCCGTCAGCACGGGCGCGGGCCGCCCGGCGAGGCCGGCCGCGAGGGCGCCGACGAGCCAGGGCCGGCCCAAAGCGGCCCGCCCCACCATGAGCCCGGCGGCACCCGAGCGGGCGAGGCAGGCCCGCGCCTCCGCCAGCGTGGTGATGTCGCCGTTGGCGATGACCGGGATCGCCACCGCCTCGACCACGGCCCGGATCGCACCCCAGTCGGCCCGGTCCTTGTAGAATTGCTGCCGGGTCCGGCCGTGGACCGTCACGGCGTTCAGCCCGAGCCCCTCGGCCCGTCGGGCGAGTTCCGGCGCGTTGAGGTTGGCGTGGTCCCAGCCGAGGCGCATCTTCACCGTGACGGGAATGCGCACCGCGCCGCGCACGGCCGCGAGGATGCGGGTCGCTCCCTCGATGTCGCGCATCAGGGCCGAGCCCGAGGCGACGCCGGTGACGACCTTGGCCGGGCAGCCCATGTTGATGTCGACGACGTCGGCGCCGTTCGCTTCGGCGATGCGCGCGGCCTCGGCCATCGGCTCCGGCGCGCATCCGGCGAGCTGCACGATGTGGGGATCGACGCCGCTGCCCTCGGCCCGCAGCCGTGCCTCCTGATCACCGCGCGCCAGTTCGGCGGCGGCCACCATCTCGGAGACGACCGCGCTCGCCCCGAGGCGGCGCGCGATGCGTCGGACGTGCAGGTCGGTGACGCCGGAGAGCGGCGCCAGGAGGACCGGCACCGGCCGGAAGCCATCGGTCGACGGCGAGTCTCCGACGGCCCCCGCCGCCCGGAGAAAGCTCAAATAATCATCAGCGTACATTATGCTCAACAAATAGACAAAACGGCCCGCGGTGCAAGCGATTCCGTAGATTTGATTTCAGCTTCTCCCGCGCTTAAACGACAGACCACCCCCATCGGCGGGTTGCCAGGGCCTTCGCAACGCGGACGCGCGGTGACGTGTCGGTGCGCGGATCCTCACACACCCGAAGCGCGGGAGCATACGCATGTCCGGCACCGCGTGGAATGCGGCAGCGGTGGTTGTCGCGGCCGGCCGCGGCATTCGCATCGGCGGCGACACCCCGAAGCAGTATCGCCGCGTCGGCGGCCAGGCCGTGCTCACCCGGACCCTGGCGGCGCTCGCCGCCCATCCAGGCATCGCCCGCATCCAGCCCGTGATCGCGCCCGACGCCGCCGATTTCTACCGCGCCTGCCTCGACGACCTCGACGCCGCCACCCGGGACAAGCTCGCCGAGCCGGTCCCCGGCGGGGCCACCCGCCAGCAATCGGTCCGCGCCGGGCTCGAAGCCCTGGACGGAGCCGCCGCGCCGGATCTCGTCCTCGTCCACGACGCCGCCCGCCCGCACGTGGACGTGGCCCTCATCGAGCGCGCGCTGGTCGCCGGGCGCGACCATGGCGCCGCCGTGCCGGGCATCGCCGTCACCGACACCATCAAGGTGGTGGAGGATCTCGGCGACGGTACCGGCCGTGTGCGCGAGACGCCGCGGCGCGAGGGCCTGCGCGCCGTCCAGACGCCCCAATCCTTCGCCTACGCTCCTCTGCGCGACGCCCACCGCCGGGCGGCCGATGCCGACCTCCACGCCTTCACCGATGACGGGGCGCTCGCCGAATGGGCCGGGCTGCCCGTCGTCGTGTTCGAAGGCGACCCGCGCAACCGCAAGATCACCCAGCCGGCCGACCTGATCGAGGCCGATCGCGGCTTCTCCGGCCAAACCCCCACCGCCCTGAGCGAGGCCCATCCCATGACCACCTACGTCACCCGCCTCGGCACCGGCTTCGACGTCCACGCCTTCACGGAAGGTGACCATGTCTGGCTCGGCGGCGTGAAGATCCCGGCTGACCGGGGCGTGCTCGCCCATTCCGACGGCGACGTCGCCCTGCACGCCCTGACCGACGCACTGCTCGGCGCCATCGCCGATGGCGATATCGGGACGCATTTCCCGCCGAGCGACGAGCAGTGGCGCGGCGCGGCCTCCGACCGCTTCCTGGCGCACGCGGTGGAACTGGTGCGGGCCCGTGGCGGCAAGATCGACCATCTCGACATCACGGTGCTGGCCGAGGCCCCGCGCATCGGCGCCCATCGCGAGGCGATCCGCGCCCGCATCGCCGAGATCGCCGGCGTGCCCCTGAGCGCGGTCTCGATCAAGGCCACCACCACGGAGAAGCTCGGCTTCGTCGGCCGCGCCGAGGGCCTCGCCGCCCAGGCCGCCGCCACGGTGCGGCTGCCCGAGGTGACGGCCGAGCTGAACGCCGCCGACGAGACGGCCGAGCGCCGCTCGTGATCGACGATCCCGCCCTGCTCGCCCGGGCGGAGGCGCTGGTCGCCGCCTACGCAGCGGCGGGGCTGACGCTCGCCACGGCGGAATCCTGCACCGGCGGCCTCGTCGCCGGCCTGCTCACCGCGATTCCGGGCTCCTCCGCAGTGGTCGAGCGCGGCTTCGTCACCTACTCGAACGCGGCGAAGGCCGAGAGCATCGGCGTGCCCGCCGACCTCATCGCCACGCACGGCGCGGTGAGCATGGAAGTGGCCCGGGCCATGGCGGAGGGCGCCCTGGCGCATGCCAGCGCCGGCGTCGCCGTGGCGATCACCGGCATCGCTGGTCCCGGAGGCGGCAGCGCCGACAAGCCGGTCGGGCTCGTGCATTTCGGTCTCGCGACGCGGGGGGCTCCCGTGCGCCATCGCGAGCGCCGATACGGCGATCTCGGCCGCACCGAGATCCGCCGTCAGGCGGTGGGCGATGCCCTGGGCCTGCTCGAGTCGGTCCTCGCGCCGACGTCTTGAAACTGACACGCTTGGCCGTCAGTTTGCGGGTCACGGCGCCGCGTTCCGCGCCGGGTTCGCCCTCGAACCGTTAGGGAGGCCGCATGATATTGGTATCGATCGCCTCTCCGGCCCGCCCGCGCGCCTTGCGCCTGCCGGCCTGACGCCGCCGCGCGCTCGAGCGCGCCGCGCCCGTCCCTCCCCGTATCTTGTCCATCACAACGGCAGGCCGCGCGCGGCTGCCGCCTTCGGAGCCGGTGCTCGATTGGCGCCGTGATCACCCCATGATTCTCGACCGCCTGAACGGCGCGGAGGCCTATCGGGCCGTCCTCGCGTTCCTCGTTCGCCAATGGCGGACCCGACTGCCGCTGCTCGCCGGCGTCGTCGCGGCGATCGTCGGCTCGACCCTGGCCGACGTTTTCCTGCCCCTGTTCGCAGGGCGCTTGGTCGACGCGCTCTCGGCCGCCGACCGCGACGCGGCCCGGTGGGACGCGTTGATGGCGTTCGCGGCGATGGGCGGCCTTGGGGTCGTGACCCTGGGACTGCGCCACGTCGCCTGGGCGCTGGTGGTGCCGCTGACCCTCTCGACCATGCAGGCCGTGGCACAGGCCGGCTTCCACCGCGTGCAACGCCTCTCCACGGATTGGCATGCCAACAGCTTCTCGGGCTCCACCGTGCGCAAGGTCTCGCGCGGGATGTGGGCCCTCGAAGGGCTGAACGACACGCTGCTGCTGGAATTGCTGCCGGCCTTCACGGTGCTTCTCGGCACCATGATCCTGCTCGGCCTGCAATGGCCCGTGATGGGACTGGTGATCGGCCTCGGTTCGCTGATCTACCTCGGCATCGTCGTGATGCTCGCCACGCGGGTCATCGCCCCCGCGGCCCAGCTCTCCAACGTCTGGGATTCGCGCCTCGGCGGCGCGCTGAGCGACGCCGTCGGCGCGAACGCGGTGGTGAAGGCCTTCGGCGCCGAGGCCCGCGAGGATGCACGCCTAGCGCGCCTGCTGGGCAAGTGGAACCGGCGGACGCACCGGACCTGGATGCGGATCACCTGGAGCATCACGGCGCAGTTCGTGCTGCTCCTCGCCCTGCGCACCGCGATCGTCGGCACGGCGCTCTGGCTGTGGTGGACGGGGGCGGCGACCCCCGGCGACGTGGCCTACGTGCTCACCACCTACTTCGTGGTGCACGGCTACCTGCGGGACATCGGCGGTCAGATCAACCGGGTACAGCGGGGGGTGAACGAGATGGAGGAACTCGTCGCCCTCGAGGCCGAGCCCTACGGCGTGGCGGACCGGCCGGGTGCGACGGCGCTCGTCGCGGAGGGCGGCGACCTGCGGTTCGACCGCGTGACCTTCCACTATGGCGGGCACGCGACGCCGCTCTACCGCGACCTGTCGGTGCATATCCCGGCCGGGCAGCGGGTCGGGCTCGTCGGCCGGTCCGGCTCCGGCAAGACGACCTTCGTCAAGCTGGTGCAGCGCCTCTACGACGTCACCGGCGGCCACGTCCGTATCGACGGGCAGGACGTCGCCGGGGTGACGCAGGCATCCCTGCGCGCGCAGATCGCCATCGTCCCGCAGGAGCCGGTGCTGTTCCACCGCTCGCTGGCCGAGAACATCGCCTATGCACGGCCCGGCGCCACGGCGGAGGAGATCGCGCACGCCGCCCGCCTCGCCAACGCGCACGACTTCATTGCGCGCCTGCCCGGGGGCTACGCCACCCTGGTGGGCGAGCGCGGCGTCAAGCTCTCGGGCGGCGAGCGCCAGCGGGTGGCGCTCGACCGCGCCTTCCTGGCCGACGCGCCCCTCCTGATCCTCGACGAGGCCACCTCCAGCCTCGACTCGGAATCGGAGGCGCTGATCCAGGAGGCGATGGAGCGGCTGATGCGCGGGCGCACCGCCATCGTCATCGCGCACCGGCTCTCCACCGTGCGGGCCCTCGACCGGATCCTCGTCTTCGACGGTGGCCGCATCGTCGAGGACGGCACCCACGCGGACCTGGTCGCCCGGCCGGAGGGGCGTTACCGCGCCCTGTTCGAGCGCCAGGCCGGCGGGGTGGTGGAGGCGTGAGGCGCGCGCGGCGCGTGCTGTTCGTGTGCAGCCGGAACCGGCTGCGCAGCCCCACCGCCGAGCAGGTTTTCTCGGCCGAACCAGATCTGGAGGTCGCCTCGGCGGGGACGGATGCGGCGGCCGACGAACCCGTCTCGGCGGAATGGCTGGCCTGGGCCGACCTGATCGTCGTGATGGAGCGTCGGCACAGGGCGCTGCTGCAGCGCCGCTTCCGCGCCAGCCTCAAGCACGCGCGGCTCGTCTGCCTCGACATCCCCGACGTCTACGGCTTCATGGACCCGGACCTCGTGCGGCTGCTCCGCGCCCGGGTCGCGCCCCACCTGCGCTGAAGCCGCCTGACGAGGCTCAGGCCGCGCCGTAGACCCGGTTCGCCCGCGCTTCGAAGGCGTCGGTGAACTTGCGGAAGGCGCGGTCGAACATCGTGCCCATGAGCATCCCGAGCGTCCGGCTCTTGAACTCGTAGGTGATGAAGAAGTCGACCATGCAACCGCCGCCCTCGGCTTCCTTGAAGGCCCAGCGGTTCTCGAGGTGGCGGAACGGGCCGTCGATGTACTCGGCGACGATGCGCAGGTTCTGCGGATCGAGGGTCACGCGCGTGGTGAAGCGCTCGCGGATCGCCTTGTAGCCGACCCCCATCTCGGCCACGAGCACCTCCGTGCCGTCCGCTCCCGGCTGACGGCGCAGCACGCGCAGGGATTCGCAGAGGGGCAGGAAGTCCGGGTAGCGCTTCACATCGGCCACGAGGTCGTACATCTGGCGCGGTGAGTGCCGCACCGCGCGGGTGATCCGGAATGAGGGCATCGAGACTCTAAGCGTTGGCGATGCGGGCGAGACGGGCCGCCTTCAGCTTTGCGAAATCCTCACCGGCGTGGTGGGAGGAGCGGGTCAGGGGCGTCGCCGAGACGAGCAGGAAGCCCTTGGTGTAGGCAGTGGTCTCCAGGCCCTTGAATTCGTCCGGCGGCACGAAGCGCACCACCTCGTGGTGCTTCTTCGTCGGCTGGAGGTACTGGCCGACGGTGAGGAAGTCGACATCGGCCGAGCGCAGGTCGTCCATGAGCTGGACCACCTCGTTCCGCTCCTCGCCGAGGCCGACCATGATGCCGGACTTGGTGAAGATGGTCGGGTCGAGTTCCTTCACGCGCTGGAGCAGGCGCACGGAGTGGAAGTAGCGGGCACCCGGGCGGACCGTGAGGTAATTGCCCGGCACGGTCTCCATATTGTGGTTGAACACGTCGGGACGGGCCGCGACCACGACTTCGAGAGCGCCGGCTTTCCGCAGGAAATCCGGGGTCAGCACCTCGATGGTGGTGGCGGGGCTGCGCGCCCGGATCGCCCGGATGGTGCGGGCGAAGTGCTCGGCGCCGCCGTCGGCGAGGTCGTCCCGGTCCACCGAGGTGATGACCACGTGGTGCAGGCCGAGCTTGGCCACCGAATCCGCGACCTTGTCGGGCTCCGACGGATCGAGCCCCTCGGGCAGGCCGGTGCGCACGTTGCAGAAGGCGCAGGCTCGCGTGCAGGTGTCGCCCATGATCATGAAGGTGGCGTGCTTCTTCTCCCAGCACTCACCGATATTGGGGCAGCCGGCTTCCTCGCAGACCGTGACGAGCCCGTGCTCGTGGACGATCTTGCGGGTGTCCTCCCAACCCTTCGAGCCGGGCGCCTTCACGCGGATCCAGTCGGGCTTGCGCTGGATCGGCTTGTCGGGCCGGTGCGCCTTCTCGGGGTGGCGCGGGCGCTGATCGTTGCGAAGCAGGTCGAGGACGACGGCCATGACAATCCACGGGATTCGCCCGCGACAGGCCGGCGTATCCTCCGACTTAAGCCGTGACGCCCCCGACCGCAAACCCGCCGCGACGGGATGGCGCGACAGGGTCCCGCGTTCGTCAGGCGCCCTGTGGATCAGTAGCGGCGCCCGGCGATCGCCCGGTAGATCGTGATGATGATGACGGCCCCGACCGTCGCCGAAATCAGGTTGCGCCAGAACCCGAAGACCGGGATGTGCAGCTTGTGGGCGAGATAGTTTCCGAGCAGGCCGCCGAGGATGCCCATCACGATGTTGGCGATGAGGCCCATATTCGCCGCGGTGAAGCGCTCGGCGAGCCATCCCGCCAGCGCCCCGATCACGATCGCCATGACCAGGCCGACGCCGGGCTGACCCAGGGCGCCGTAGACGTGTCCATCCATCCCGCGTGTTCCTCTGTGCGGTGCTCGACCCGTTGTCGGCCGGCGCTCAGGTGTCCCCGAGCGGCGCGGGTTTCAAGCGGAGGGGTGTCCGTCGCATCGGGGACGGCACCGGATCAGGTGTGGATCACCTTCCCATACGCATCCAGCACGCTCTCGTGCATCATCTCGCTGAGCGTCGGGTGCGGGAAGACCGTGTGCATCAGGTCTTCCTCGGTGGTCTCCAGGTTCATGGCCACGACGTAGCCCTGGATCAGCTCGGTGACTTCGGCACCGACCATGTGGGCGCCGAGCAGCTGGCCGGTCTTGGCGTCGAAGACGGTCTTCACGAGGCCGTCCGGCTCCCCGAGCGCGATGGCCTTGCCGTTGCCCGCGAAGGGAAAGCGGCCGACCTTCACGGCGAAGCCCTGCTCCTTGGCCTTGGCCTCGGTGAGGCCCACGGAGGCGATCTGCGGCTGGCAATAGGTGCAGCCGGGGATCTTGGCCTTGTCCATGGCGTGGGTGTGCAGGCCCTTGATCGTCTCCACGCAGAGCACGCCCTCGTGCTCGGCCTTGTGGGCGAGCATGGGCGGGCCGGCGACGTCGCCGATGGCATAGATCCCCGGCACGTTGGTGCGGCCGAGGCCGTCCGTGACCACGATCCCGCGCTCGATGGTGACGCCGAGCTTGTCGAGGCCGATGCCCTCGATGTTGCCGACGACGCCCACCGCCGAGATCAGCTTCTCGGCGCTCAGCTGCTGGGACTTGCCGTCGCCGGTCTCGATCGTCGCCGTGACGGCATCGGCGGATTTCTCCACCTTCGTGACCTTGGCGCCGGTGAGGATGCGGATGCCCTGCTTTTCGAAGCGCTTGCGGGCCAGCCCGGCGATCTCGGCATCCTCGACGGGCAGGATCTGCGGAAGGAGCTCGATCACCGTCACCTCGGCACCCATGGTGCGATAGAACGAGGCGAACTCGATGCCGATGGCGCCCGAGCCCATGACGAGCAGGCTCTTGGGCATCGTCTCCGGCACCATGGCCTCGTAATAGGTCCAGATCTGCTTCTTGTCTGGCTCGATGCCCGGGATCGCGCGGGGCCGCGCGCCCGTCGCGACGATGATGTGCTTGGCCGAATACGCGCCCGCCGCCAGGGCGCCCTTCGGGGCCGGCGCACGGGTGGTCTCCTTCACCGTGACCTGTCCCGGCTGGTTGCCCTTGGCCGCGGCCGTGACCGTGGCCTCGCCCCAGATCACGTCGACCTTGTTCTTCTTCAGGAGCATGCCGACGCCGCCGTTGAGCCGGGTCGAGACCCCGCGCGAGCGCTTGACGATGGCGGCCGTGTCGAACCCGACCTCTTTCGCCGACAGCCCGTAATCGGAGGCATGCTGCATATAGTGATAGATCTCGGCCGAGCGGAGCAGGGCCTTGGTGGGGATGCAGCCCCAGTTCAGGCAGATGCCGCCGAGATGCTCGCGGTCGACCACGGCGGTCTTGAACCCGAGCTGCGCCGCCCGGATCGCCGCCACGTAGCCGCCGGGGCCGGCGCCGATGATGAGGATGTCATAGGTGTCGGCCATGTAGGGCTCCTGCTCCCCGTTCCCGCATGGGAAGGGGCCGGGTGGGTGATTGCCGGGCTCGGGGACGGGTCAGCGGGCTCCGGTCACACCAGCATCCCCATCGGGTTCTCGATCAGCGCCTTGAACGCCGAGATCAGCTCGGCACCCAGTGCCCCGTCGAGCACCCGGTGATCGCAGGAGAGGGTCGCGGTCATCACCTGGGCGACGGCCGCGGCGCCGTCGCGGACCACGATGCGCTTCTCGCCCGCGCCGACCGCCAGGATCGAGGATTGCGGCGGGTTGATCACGGCCGTGAAGTGCTTGATGCCGAACATGCCGAGATTCGAGACCGAGGTGACGCCGCCCTGGTACTCCTCGGGCTTCAGCTTCTTGGCCCGCGCCCGGGCGGCGAAGTCCTTCATCTCGTTGGAGATGGTGGAGAGCGTCTTCTGGTCGGCCCGGCGGATCACCGGCGTGAACAGGCCGCCGTCGATGGCCACCGCCACGCCGACCTCGGCGTTGTTGAAGCGCAGGATCCGGTCCTCGGCCCAGACCGCGTTGGCCGTCGGCACCCGCATCAGGGCGAGACCCATCGCCTTGATGACGAAGTCGTTCACCGAGAGCTTGAACAGCGGCTTGCCGTCCTTGGTCGTGCCGGCGCTCTTGTTGAGCTGCTCGCGCAGGGCCATCAGCGCGTCGAGCTCGCAATCCACCGTGAGGTAGAAGTGCGGGGCGACCTGCATCGCCTCGGTGAGGCGCTTGGCGATGGTCTTGCGCATGCCGTCGAGGGGCACCTCCTCGAAGCTGCCCTTCGCGTAGAAGCCGCGGACCTGATCCGTGGTCAGGCCGGCGGGGGCCGCCGCCTTGGCGGGCGCGGCCTGTGCGGGGGCCGCCTGCGGCGCCTCGGCGGGCTTTGGTGCGGCGGCCGGGGCGGCCTTGCCGGTGCCGGCGGCGAGCGCCGCGCGGACATCGCGCTCGATCACCCGGCCGCGAGGGCCGGAGCCCGTCACGGCGGCGAGGTCGACGCCCTCCTGCTTGGCGATGCGGCGGGCCAGCGGCGAGGCGAAGACGCGCCCGGCCTCGGCCGCGGGCGCGGCGCTCTGGGTGCCGGCGCCCTGACCACCGGCTGGCTTGGCGCCGTCCGGCGCCTCGTTGACCCGGGCGTAGGACATCGTCCCGCCGCCGGGGGTGGCGTTCTCGCTCGGAGCCTCGGCCTTGGCGTCCGCCTTCGGCGCCTCGCCGCCGCCGGGAGCCTGGACGCTGGCCGGATCCTCGCCATCCGCCACGATGATGGCGATGAGGTCGTTCACCGGAACGTCGGCGGTGCCCTCGGCCACCAGGATCTTGGCGAGGACGCCCTCGTCGATGGCCTCGACCTCCATCGTCGCCTTGTCGGTTTCGATCTCGGCGAGCACGTCGCCGGACTTCACCGCGTCCCCCTCCTTCTTGAGCCACTTGGCGAGGTTGCCCTTCTCCATCGTGGGCGACAGGGCGGGCATCAGGACGTTGATCGGCATGGGGTGAAATCCTGATCGTCAGCGGGCGGTGTCGGGGGAGCGGCGGTCAGTTCAGAATCGGTGCGTCCGGGTCGAGGCTCTCGGCCTCGAAGCCGGCGCTGATGCGCGCGAAGGCGTCGTCCTCGGACATCTCGGTCTCCAGCGCGTAGACCCGCGCCGCCTGGCGGGCGAGGTCCGCCAGCAGACGGCCCCAGGTGGCCGGATCGTCGAAGGAGCGGCGCAGGGCGATGCTCACCGCGCCGTCCACGACGCTGGCGCGCAGGACCTCGATGCCACCGTTCTCGATGGCATCCGGCGGGGCGGAGAGTTCTTCGAATTTGTCGGTCATCATCTCGTCTCCGGTCTCTCCCCGACACGGGGAGAGTTGGAGGTGAACGCGTGCGGCCCTCAGCGGTAGCAGACGGCCTTCACCGCCTCGATCACCTCGGCGACGTTGGGCAGCGCCAGCTTCTCGAGATTGGCGGCGTAGGGCATCGGCACGTCCTTGCCGGTGACGCGCAGGACGGGGGCGTCGAGGTAGTCGAAGGCATCGACCATCAGGCGGGCCGAGATCTCGGCGCCGATGCCCGATTGCGGGAAACCCTCCTCGACGGTGACGCAGCGACCGGTCTTCTTCACCGATTCCACCACCGTGTCGGTGTCCATCGGGCGCAAAGTCCGCAGGTCGATCACCTCCGCCTCGATGCCCTCTTCCGCGAGCGCCTGCGCCGCCTTCAGGGCGTAGGTCATGCCGATCGAGAAGGACACGATCGTCACGTCCTTGCCCGGCCGATGGATCCGCGCCTTGCCGATGGGCAGCACGAAGTCGTCGAGCTTCGGCACCGGGAAGGTCTGGCCGTAGAGGATCTCGTTCTCGAGGAAGATGATCGGGTTCGGGTCGCGGATCGCCGCCTTCAGCAGGCCCTTGGCGTCGGAGGCGGTGTAGGGCGCGATGACCTTGAGGCCGGGGACGTTGGAGTACCAGGCCGAGTAGTCGTGGCTGTGCTGGGCGCCGACGCGGGCGGCCGCGCCGTTGGGGCCGCGGAACACGATGGGACAGCCGAGCTGGCCGCCGGACATGTAGAGGGTCTTGGCCGCCGAGTTGATGATGTGGTCGATCGCCTGCATGGCGAAGTTGAAGGTCATGAACTCGACGATGGGGCGCAGGCCCGTGAAGGCGGCGCCGACGCCGATGCCGGCGAAGCCGTGCTCGGTGATCGGGGTATCGACCACCCGGCGAGCGCCGAACTCCTGCAGCAGCCCCTGCGTGATCTTGTAGGCGCCCTGATACTCGGCGACCTCCTCGCCCATCACGAAGACGTCCTCGCTCCGGCGCATCTCCTCCGCCATCGCGTCGCGCAGGGCCTCGCGCACCGTGGTCGGGACCATCTCGGTGCCCTCGGGGAACTCCTCCATCACGGGCGCGGGCGCCTTGCTGGTGATGGTGGCGGGGGCGGCCGGGGCCTTCGGCGCGTCGTCGCCGGTCTTGGCGTTCGGGGCCGGCTTGTCGGCCTGACCCTCGGCCTGCATGTCGGGGGCCGGGGCCGGCTGCGCGGACGACTCGGCCTTCGGCGCGCCGTTGCCGGCGGAGGCCGCCGAGACGTCCTCGCCCTCGGCGGCGATGATGGCGATGGGCGTGTTGACCTTCACGCCCTCGGTGCCCTCCTCGACGAGGATCCTGGCGAGCACGCCCTCGTCGATGGCCTCGACCTCCATCGTCGCCTTGTCGGTCTCGATCTCGGCCAGCACGTCGCCGGATTTGACCGGGTCACCCGCCTTCTTCAGCCACTTCGAGAGCTTGCCCTCCTCCATGGTCGGGGAGAGGGCGGGCATCAGGATGTCGGTCGCCATGGAATACTCGTCGATCGAGGATGAGGCGGTCAGCCCGTCGAAGGCAGGGACACGGCCGCGGGCGCGGTGCGCGGCCCCCGTCTCCGGCGCATGAGGGGGTTCAGGCGCGGGCTTCCAGCAGGATGTCGGTCCACAGCTCGGCCGGATCCGGCTCGGGATCGTGCGTGGCGAACTCGGCGGATTCGTTCACGGTCTCGCGCACCTTGGCGTCGGTGGCCTTGAGCTCGGCCTCGGGCACGCCGTGCATCTCGATCAGGCGCTTGCGCACCATCTCGATCGGGTCGTGCTCCTCGCGCATCTTCGAGACCTCGTCCTTGGTCCGGTACTTGGCCGGGTCGGACATCGAGTGGCCGCGGTAGCGGTAGGTCTGCATCTCGAGGATGTAGGGGCCCTCGCCCGAGCGGGCATGGGCGATCGCCCGGGTCGCGGCCTCGCGCACGGTGCGGACGTCCATGCCGTCCACCTGCTCGCCGGGAATGCCGAAGGAGATGCCGCGCTTGGAGAAGTCGGTCTGGGCCGAGGCCCGGGCCACCGAGGTGCCCATGGCGTAGCGGTTGTTCTCGATCACGTAGACCACGGGCAGCTTCCACAGCTGCGCCATGTTGAAGCTCTCGTAGACCTGGCCCTGGTTGGCCGCGCCGTCGCCCATGTAGGTCAGGCTGACGTTCCCGTTCTTCCGGTAGGCGTCGGCGAAGGCGAGGCCGGTGCCCAGCGACACCTGCGCGCCGACGATGCCGTGGCCGCCGAAGAATTGCTTCTCGCGGGAGAACATGTGCATCGAGCCGCCCTTGCCGCGGCTGTAGCCGCCGCGCCGTCCGGTGAGCTCGGCCATCACGCCCTTGGGGTCCATGCCGCAGGCCAGCATGTGGCCGTGATCGCGGTACCCAGTGATGACCTGGTCGCCGTCGACCGAGGCCATCTGCATGCCGATGACGACGGCCTCCTGGCCGATGTAGAGGTGGCAGAAGCCGCCGATCAGGCCCATGCCGTAGAGCTGGCCGGCCTTCTCCTCGAAGCGCCGGATCAGCAGCATCTCGTGGTAGGCGTGGAGGTCTTCCTCGCGGGTGAACTGAGGGGCGTTCGGGGCCGGCGCGTGGATTTCGGTCGCGCCCGCGGACTTCCCGCCGCCGGATCGCTTCGCCCCTGCCCGGCTAGTGTCGGAAGCGGCTTGGCCTGCATCCTTCGCGGCATCCATCGGCAACTCCCCGGGAACATCTGTTCACCCGGGGTTCTAGGACACGCCTCGGGGGAAAGCGAGGCCGCCGGCCCGACAGAACGGGCAAGTTGTCAGCTACGAAGCGCTTGTACGAAGCGCTTGCGCCGACGAAGGGTTTTCGCCTTCGGGCCGCCTCAGGGATCGATGATCACCACGTCGTTGGCGTGGACGCGGCCGAGCATCACGCGGGCACGTTCCTCGAGGAGGTCCCGGTCGATCTGGTCGCTGCGCAGCAGGGCGACCCGATGCTCCCAGATCGCGCGGTCGGCCTTGGCGGCGGCGAGGTCTTGGTTGAGCGCCCGCGCCTGGACCTTGAGGGCGCGCTTGGCCTCGAGTCCGCGGTTGCCGCTCTCGGCCTGATGCACGAAGAAGCCCACGACGAGACCCGACACGGCGTAGAGGCCGAGGGGCATCAAGACAGCACGGACGCGACGACGGACCACCATGCCGGCACGATGCACGCACAGGGTTAAGGAAGTGCTGACGCCGAGGGTGCCGGCCGCCCTGCGGAGGGAGTCCGGCCGATGATGCGCTTCGACCTCGTCGATCTCTCGCTGTTCCGGCACGTGGTGGAGGCGGGATCGATCACGCACGGCGCCGCGCGCGCCAACCTCGCCCTGGCCGCCGCCTCCGTGCGCATCCGCGCCATGGAGGAGACCCTCGGGGCGGCGCTGCTGACGCGCGGGCGCCAGGGTGTGGTGGCGACGCCGGCCGGGCGGTCGCTCCTGGCCCATGCGCGCGGGCTCCTCGACCGGATCGACCGGATGCAGGAGGATCTCGCCGCCTTCTCGGGCGGCACGGTGGGGCAGATCCGCCTCGTCTCGAACACCAACGCCCTCACCGAGTTCCTGCCCGAGGTGCTGAGCGCCTTCCTCGCCCGCCAGACCGGCGTGAGCGTCGACATCGAGGAGCGGACCTCGGACGAGATCGTCGGGCTGGTGGCCGAGGGCTCGGCCGATCTCGGCATCGTCGCCGGCACGGTCGATACCGGCGCCCTGGAGACCTACCCCTTCCGGCAGGACCGCTTCGTGATGGTGGCGGCGACCGGGCACGCTCTGGCGGCGCGGGGGTCGGTGGCCTTCGCGGAGGTGATCGAGCACCCGCTCGTCGGCCTCGACCGGACCAGCGCCCTGACTCGCTTCCTCGCCGACAAGGCCGCGCGCACGGGCCGCCCGCCGATGCGGCTGCGGGTACAGCTGCGCAGCTTCGATGCGATCTGCCGGCTCGTGGCCTGCGACGTGGGCCTCGGCATCGTGCCCGAGACCACCGCGGCCCGGGCGGCCCGCACCATGCCGCTCGCCATCGTCCCGCTGGAGGATGCCTGGGCGTTGCGCGACCTCATGATCTGCCTGCGATCGCTCGCCGATCTGCCGCGGTTCACGCGGGATTTTGTGGCTCACCTGCGCGGCTGAACCCGCTTTCGCACCCCGGGGGCTCCCATCCGGGGCGCAGCTTCGGTACAAACCGGCTCGGGTCCCTGTTCGGGGCGCCATCGTTCGGGGGAGTTCGCCGGCCACATGCAGGATTCGACATCCTCCGCGCCCGACACCGCCCTGGTCGATCCCGACGTCCATGTGGAGAGCTTCCGGCAGGCCCGCGAGGCGCGCCGGCTCGAACTCGTCGAGGATTACGTCGAGCTCATCGCCGACCTAATCGGCGATGGCGGCGAGGCGCGCCAAGTGGACATCGCGGCCCGTCTCGGGGTGGCCCAGCCCACGGTGGCCAAGATGCTGAAGCGCCTGGCCGAGGACGGGCTGGTGCAGCAGCGGCCCTACCGTGGCGTGTTCCTGACCGAGGCTGGGCAGGCCCTGGCGGTGCAGAGTCGCGAGCGCCACCGCATCGTCGAGCAGTTCCTCTGCGCCCTCGGGGTCAGCCCCGAGATCGCCCGCCGCGACGCCGAGGGCATCGAGCACCACGTCAGCGCCGAGACCCTGGAGGCGTTCCGGCTGTTCACGGCTCGGTCCGCCTGACGCAGCGCCACGGCGAGCGGGCTCCGGTCAGGCGGAGGCCGTCTGGGGTGCCGCGGCGTGTTCCGGCATCGGCTCGCCGTCCGGCACCACGTCGACCTCGACCTTGAGCTTCTGCGGGCCGGAGGCCGAGACCATGCCGTCGATGGGCGAGACGTCTGTGTAGTCGCGCCCGCGCGCCACCACGATATGGTCGTCGCACATGCCGATCCCGTTGGTCGGGTCGAGGCCGATCCAGCTCTCGCCGCACCAGACCGAGACCCAGGCATGGCTCGCATCCGCGCCGCGCAGGCGCGGGCGCCCGGCGGGCGGGATCGTCCGCAGGTAGCCGCTGACATAGGCGGCCGGCACCCCCAGCCCCCGCAGGGCCGCGATCATGATGTGGGTGAAGTCCTGGCACACCCCGGCCCGGAGGGCGAAGGCCTCGGCGAGCGGCGTGTGCACCGTGGTCGCCTTCGAATCGAATCTGAAGTCCGAGCGGATGCGCTGCATCAGGTCGACGGCGCCGCCATAGGCGCTGCGCCCCGGCGGAAAGCTCGCCCGGGCATAGTCCGTCACCTCCGGCGCCAGGGGCACGCGCAGGCTCGGAAACTGGAAATGCACCGGCCGGTCCGGTCCGAGACCGCGTCCGTTCACGGCCTCGTCGCGCACCTGCTCCCAGGGGCGGCCGGATTCCGGTGCCGGCGGCGGATCGCGCTCGACGCGCACGCGCGACAGGGCTTCCACCCGCAATTCGGTATGAGGCGTGTCGATCGTCACCACGGTGGCGTCGAGGCCGAAATAGTCGCGTCGGACGATGCGGGTGCGCGGATCGGGCGAGATCGTGAGGCCACTCTCCAGCACCGTCTGGCCCTCGCCGTCGCGCGGATGCAGGCGCAGGGCGCAGCGGGCGAAGCGCACGGGGCGGGCGTAGCGGTAGGTGGTGAGGTGGCGCAGCGTATAGATCACGCGAGCCCCACGAGCTTTTCCGGGCGCAGGGCGTGCGGCCCGTTGGGGAAGTAGCGGGTGGCGATGGCGTCGGCGAGGCCCTCGACCTCGTTTTCCAGGCGCGTCAGGGCGGCCCCGTCGAACTCCGCCGCCTCGCCGATGGCGAATTCGGCCGAAAGCTTGGCGGCGACGCGCTGGTGCGGCTCGGGCAGTCCGTCGGCGCGCAGCACCGGGAGCTGGCCGAGATGCCGGGTGACCGCCTCCAGCTGGAAGGCCACCGAGCGCGGATTGAACGGATCGAGGAGCACCATGTCGCGCACGGGGTCGAGGGCCACGCCCTGAAGATAGCGCGCCCCGAACGAAACGTGCGAATCGCACAGGGACAGCATCACCCCGAGGTCCGCGGCGCTGGCGCCGTCGCCGGCGAAGCGGGTCGCGAAGGTCAGGGTGTTGATCGCGCGCTCGATCCGCCGGCCGAGATCGACGAAGTGCCAGCCGGCCGTGCGGTTCATGTTCTCCTGGGCAAGGCCCGACAGGGCCGCGATGTGGCTGAGGGCGCGCTCCGCGAGGCTCAGGAGCTGCGCTTCCGGCAATGCCTGTCCGGGATCGATCTCCAGGACCTCCTTGAGGTCGGCGAGCGCCCGCCAGGCCTCGCCCGAGAGGCGTTCGCGCAGGGTCGCGGCATTGATCCGCGCCGACAGGCTGTGGCGCAGGGCCGAGCCGTAGGCGTCGGGCCCGCCGAGGGCCTGCTGGGCCAGGGCGGCGGTGGGCAGGTCGGGGGCCTCGATGGCACCCCACTCGTCGAGGAGCGCGCGGATGCGCAGGGCCGTGGGGGCCTTGGCGTCGCCGGCCATGTCGGCCATCACAGCGGAGCCGACGCTGCCGAGATGCGCGACCACGAGGCGGATCACCGCCTCGGCCCGCTCCACGTATCGCCCGAACCAGAACAGGTTGTCGGCCGCCCGCGAGGGCAGATGCCCGGCGATGCGGCGCACCCGCGCCGGCCCGGTCTGGATCAGCGAGACCGCCTCGACGGGATCGCGCGACAGGATCCAGACATCGGCCGACTTGATGCCCGCGCGCATCTCCAGGGGCTCGACGTCGGGCCGCTCCGATATGCGGCAGAAGCCCCCCGGCATCACCCGCCAGCCGTCGGGCGTCGCCGCCGCGAAGACCCGCAGGACGAAGGGACGCGGCACGAGCCGCAGGGTGCCGCCGGTGCGGTCCCAGGCCGGCATGGTGGCGAGCGGCATCGCTTCCTGGGCGACGTAGTCGAAGGGGCGGTCGCGCAGGGCGGCGCGCAGGCGGTCGCGCTCGGCATCGAGGGCGTGGGGAGCCAGGATGGCGTCGCGCACCGCGCCCTTCGGGGGCGTCGCCACCGGGCGCAGGCTCAGGCCGTCGAGGCTGTCGCGGATCTCCGCCAGGGCCTCCGGATCGCCGCACCACCAGGTTTTCGGGCCGGCGAGCCGGAGGTCGCGCCCGAGGAAGCGCCGGGCGATCCCGGGCAGGTAGGCCGCGAGGGCGCCGGATTCGAGGATTCCCGAGCCCGGCATGTTGCCGACGACGAGGTTGCCGTTGCGCAGGGCCTCCACGAGGCCGGGGACGCCGAGGCGGGAGGCCGGGTTCAGTTCGAGGGGGTCGATGTAGTCGGAATCGATACGGCGCCAGAGCACGTCGGCCCGCTTCAGGCCGGACACCGTGCGGATGTGCAGGGCGCCGTCCTGCATCACGAGATCGTCGCCCTCCACCAGGAGCAGGCCGAGGTAGCGGGCGAGCGCGGCCTGCTCGACATAGGTCGAGCTGAAGACCCCCGACGTCAGCAGGCAGATGCGCGGGTCGCTGCGCTGGGCACCGACCGCGAGGCCATCCCGAAAGGCCTGGAAGAAGGCGGCCAGGCGCTCGACCTGAAGGTCGGCGTGGAGGTCCGGAAAGGCGCGGGTGAGGACGAGGCGGTTCTCGAGGGCGTAGCCCGGACCCGAGGGCGACTGCGTCCGGTCGGCCAGCACCCGCCAGCGCCCGTCGGGACCGCGGGTCACGTCGGCGGCGTAGAGCTTGAGGAAGCGGCCGCCGGGCGGCGTGACGCCCACGAGGGGCCGCATGAATTCCGGGCTGCCCGCCACGACGGCGGCCGGCAGCAGGCCCTCGGCCACGAGGCGGCCCGCGCCGTAGAGGTCGGCGAGGATCGTCTCCATCAATTCGGCGCGCTCGACGATGCCGGCGCTCAGCGTCTCCCAGTCGGCCTGTTCGAGGACGAGGGGCAGAGACCCCAGCGGCCAGGCATGCTCGCGCTTGTCGCCGTAGATCCGGTAGGAGATTCCGGTGTCGCGGATGCGGCGCACCGCCGAGACGAAGCGGGCGCCGATCTCGACCTCGTCCATCCCGCCGAGTTGGTCGAGGAAGCGGGGCCAGGCGCCCTTGGTCCGGCCGTCCGCGTCCATCAGCTCATCGGGCACGCCCCGCTGCGGCCGGTATGCGGAGGTCCAGCGCGCGAGGCGCTCGGCCCGTCCCTGAACGTCCGCTGCGGCCGCTTCGCTCATTGGGGCGTGGAGCCCGGGGGTGCGGGAGTGCGCAGGTCGAGCGTCATCGGGAACTCGCGGTTGGTCTCCTCGGGCGGCATCGCGATCCGGCCCGGGGTGTGGCCGTGGGCCTGGAAGCGGGCGAGGCGCCGTCCCTCCGCCTCGTAGGTATTGACCGGGAAGGTCTCGTAGTTGCGCCCGCCCGGATGGCTGACATGGTAGCGGCAGCCGCCCAGCGACCGGCCACTCCAGGCGTCCAGGATGTCGATGGTCAGCGGCGAGTGGGCCGGAATCGTCGGATGCATCGAGGAGGCGGGCTGCCACGCCTTGAAGCGCAGGCCCGCCACCGCCTCGCCGGAGGTTCCGGTGCCGGTCATGGGCAGGCGGCGCCCGTTGCAGGCGATGATGTGCCGGCCGGGGACGTAGCCCTCGACCTTCACCTGCAGCCGCTCGACCGACGAGTCCACGTACCGCACGGTTCCCCCGATGGCGCCCTCCTCGCCCAGCACGTGCCAGGGTTCGAGGGCCTGGCGGAGCTCCAGCGTCACGCCGCCCTGCTCCACCGTCCCGAAGACCGGGAAGCGGAACTCGCGCTGCGCCACGAAGGCCGCCGGGTCGAAGTCGTAGCCGGCGGCCCGAAGGTCTTCCAGCACGCCCAGGAAGTCGGCCCACAGGAAGTGGGGCAGCATGAACCGATCGTGCAGGCCCGTGCCCCAGCGGACACAGCCGCCCGACTGCGGCTCGCGCCAGAGCCAGGCGACGATGGCGCGCAGGAGGAGCTGCTGCGCGAGGCTCATGCGCGGGTCCGGCGGCATCTCGAACGAGCGGAACTCCAGCAGCCCGAGGCGGCCGGTGGGGCCGTCCGGCGAATAGAGCTTGTCGATGCAGATCTCGGAGCGGTGGGTGTTGCCGGTCACGTCCACGAGGATGTTGCGGAAGATGCGGTCCACGAGCCAGCGCGGGATGTTCGGCTCGTCGGGCTTGGGCACCTGCGCCATCGCGATCTCGAGCTCGTAGAGCCCGTCGTGGCGCGCCTCGTCCATGCGCGGGGCCTGGCTCGTCGGGCCGATATAGAGGCCCGAGAACAGGTAGGACATCGCCGGATGGCGCTGCCAGTACAGCACCAGGCTCTTCAGGAGGTCGGGCCGGCGCAGGAAGGGCGAATCGTTCGGGGTCGCGCCGCCGAGCACCACGTGGTTGCCGCCGCCGGTGCCGGTATGGCGGCCGTCGGTCATGAACTTCTGCGCGCCGAGGCGGATCTGCCGGGCATCCTCGTAGAGGTCGGATGTGATGCGGACCGCGTCGCGCCAGGTCGGGGCGGGATGCACGTTGACCTCGATCACGCCGGGATCGGGCGTGACCTTGATGACGTTGAGGCGCGGGTCGAAGGGCGGCTCGTAGCCCTCGATATGCAGCGTCTGCTTCAGCGCGGCGGCCGCTTCCTCGAGGTAGCCGAGGAGCTCGAGATACTCGTCCACCCGCTGCAGCGGTGGCATGAAGACGTGCAGGATGCCGTCGCGCGGCTCCACCGCGAAGGCGGTGCGCACGGCGACGCCGGTCACGCCGGAGCCGTTGACGGTCTTGGCGCCGGGATGGCCTTCGGGCAGCGCGCCGCGCTCCTCCAGGGTGTCCTGCGGCTGGTAGTAGGGGTAGTGCTCCGGCGGCACGAAGGGCAGCGAAGACAGGGGCAGGCGGTAGCCCACCGGCGAGTCCCCCGGCGTCAGGAAGGCGTGGCCGCGCCGGAACTCCCAGGGCTCCGAGATCCAGAGCCGCTCGGAATCGCCGTCCTTGCCGACCGGCAGGCTCGCCAGCGGCAGGGCATAGCCCGCAGCTTCCCCGAGGCCGCGGGCGAACACCCGCGCCATCCGCGCATTCGCCTCCGGGTTGGGGTAGCGCGGCTCGGACGTCGTGACGTTGACGGGCAGCTCGTCGCGCTTCTCGGTCCAGTAGACCGGATCCTCGAAGGCCGGGAACACGTAGGCCCCGAGGCCGATGCGCTGGGCGACGGCGTCGATCAGGTCCTTGGCCTTCTGGATGGTCGCGTCGCGCGGCCCGTCCTCGGCGGCGATCAGGTCGGCGTCCTTCCAGACCGGCACGCCGTCCCGGCGCCAGTACAGGGCGAAGGCCCAGCGCGGCAGGCTCTCGCCCGGGTACCACTTGCCCTGGCCGTAATGCAGCATGCCCCCGGGGGCGAAGCGGTCCCGCAGGCGCCGGATCAGCTTGTCGGCGAGTCCGCGCTTGGTCGGGCCGACGGCGGCGGCGTTCCACTCGGGCGATTCGAAGTCGTCGATGGAGACGAAGGTCGGCTCGCCGCCCATGGTCAGGCGGACGTCCTGCTCGGCGAGGTCGGCGTCGATGCGGTCGCCGAGGGCGTCCATCTCGGCCCAGACCTCCTCGGAGAACGGCTTGGTGATGCGGGGCGCCTCCGCCACGCGGGTCACCGTCATCTCGAAGCCGAACTCGACGCCGGCCGGTTCGGCGAGGCCCGAGATCGGCGCCGCCGAGGCGTAGTGCGGCGTCGCCGCCAGGGGGATGTGGCCCTCGCCGCAGAGGAGGCCGGAGGTGGCGTCGAGGCCGATCCAGCCCGCGCCGGGCAGGTAGACCTCGGCCCAGGCGTGCAGGTCGGTGAAGTCGGTGCTGGTTCCGGCCGGTCCGTCGACGGCGGTGGTGTCGGGGACGAGTTGGATCAGGTAGCCGGAGACGAAGCGGGCGGCCATGCCGAGCCGGCGCAGGATCTGCACCATGAGCCAGGCCGAGTCGCGGCAGGACCCGCTCTTCAGGGTCAGGGTCTCGGCCGCGCTCTGTACACCGGGTTCCATGCGGACGCCGTAGGTGATCTCGGCCGCTACCTGGGCGTTGAGCGCCACCAGGAACAGAACCGTGTTCTGCTCGGCCGGCAGCCGCTCCAGGAACGCGTCCACCTCCGGGGCCATGGCGTCGTCGAGGACGAGGTAGGGCTTCAGCTCGGCGGTGAGATCGTCCGCGTAGGCGAAGCCGCGCGCCTGGGCATAGTCCTCGACGAAGAAATCGAATGGATTGATCACCGACATGTCGGCGGTGAGGTCGACCTCGATCTTCAGCTCGGTGGTCTTTTCGGGAAAGACCAGCCGGGCGAGCCAGTTGCCGTTCGGATCCTGTTGCCAGTTGATGAAGTGGTTCTCGGGCAGAACCTTCAGCGAGTAGGCCGGCACGGCGGTGCGCGTATGCGGCGCGGGACGCAGGCGGATCACCTGCGGACCGAGCGTGATCGGCCGGTCGTAGGTGTAGTGCGTGACGTGGTGCAGGGCGGCTTTGATCGACACGGGGGCTCCCGCTGTAGCTGGACAGGGCGCCGGGCGTGCGGTCGGGCACGCGCCGGCGGCGGAGGGACGGGGCACCACCCTGCGGTGTCCCGGAGAAAGCTTCACCAGAGACATACGCCAACGGAGAGCCGCAAGCGATGCCCTTGCGCGCGGCGGCCCGGAAGGCCGTCCGCCCGGCGTCGCCCGCCCTTGCGCCGGAAGGCAGCCAGGACGTGTACGACGGGGTCGGGCCTGCAAGTTTCGTGCTCCGGTTCGGATGCCGGGCCTCCGATGCGGGCGATGCGGGCACCCGTCCCGTCTCCGTCGGCGGTTCCACGCCCGGAACTTCGTCGGCGTCCCGTGCTTTGCCACCTTATCGCGCGCGGATAGGCTATGACGGTTTCGTCACGGGCGGCATGCGACGCACGGCGGACAGACAGGAAAGGCGTCCCGCGACGGCTCCATGAAGATCTTCCAGTGCCAGGCCTGCGACCAGCCGATCAGCTTCGAGAGCATCCATTGCGAGAGCTGCGAGCGCCGGCTGGGCTATGTCTGCGACCTTCACGAGATGTCGGCCGTCGAGCCGGTGGGCGGGCTCTGGCATGCCTATGCCAATCCCGGGCGCAAGTACCGCTTCTGCGCCAATGCCGACCACGACGCCTGCAACTGGCTGGTGCCCGAGGATTCGCCGAACCGCTACTGCGTCACCTGTCGGCACAACCACGTGGTGCCCGACCTTTCGATTGCTTGGAACCTGACCCGCTGGCGCCAGATCGAGGCGGCCAAGCACCGGCTGTTCTACTCGCTGCTGCGCCTCGACCTGCCGCTGATGACCCGGGACGAGAACCCCGCCACGGGCCTCGCCTTCGATTTCCTGGTCGATCCGTCGGAGAGCTACCAGATCGGCCCGCCCGTGCTCACGGGCCACCGCAGCGGCCTGATCACCCTGAACATCGCCGAGGCGGACGACGTCGAGCGCGAGCGGCGCCGGATGCTGTTCGGCGAATATTACCGCACACTGCTCGGCCACTTCCGCCACGAGATCGGGCATTATTTCTGGAACGTTCTGGTGCGCTTCGACCAGAGCCTGTGGACCTTCCGGTCCCTGTTCGGCGACGAGCGGCTGAACTACTCGGGCGCCCTGCAGCGTCACTACGCGCAGGGCGCGCCGCCGGACTGGGAGGAGAGCTTCGTAAGCGCCTACGCCACCGCCCATCCCTGGGAGGATTTCGCGGAGACCTGGGCGCAGTATCTCCACATCGTCGACACGCTGGAGACCGCCAGCACCTTCGAGATGCATGTCCGCCCACGCCTGCGCCACGGCCCGGCGGAGCCCGTGGTGATCGATTTCGACCCCTACCGGATGACCGATTTCAGCCGGATCGTGGAGGCGTGGCTGCCGCTCACCTACGCGGTGAACTCGCTCAGCCGCAGCATGGGTCAGCCGGCCCTGTTCCCGTTCAAGCTGACCCCGGCGGTCATCGCCAAGCTATCCTTCGTGCATGAGCGGATCGAATCCGTCCGCTGCATGGCCAGCCCGGACGCCGATGCCGACATCCTCAAGGCGGTCATCACCGGCCTGCGCCAGAAGGTGGCGGCCCCAAACGCCTGAACCTCCCGGCCCTGCAGGGCGACGGGACGCTCAGATCGGCGCGATGGCGCGGGGTCGTCCCTCGTCGTCGATCGCCACGAAGGTGAAGGTCGCCTCGGTCACCTGCTCGCGCAACTGGGTGCGGAAGCGCCGGGCCCAGGCCTCGACCTCGATCTTCATCGAACTCCGCCCGACCCTGTCGATCCGGGTGTAGACGCAGAGCACGTCGCCGACGCGCACCGGCCGGATGAAGGTCATCGCATTGACCGCGACGGTGACCGCCCGCCCCTGCGAGCGTTCGACCGCCGCGATTCCCCCCGCCTGGTCCATCTGCGACATCACCCACCCGCCGAAGATGTCGCCGTTGGCATTGGTGTCGGCCGGCATCGCGATGGTGCGTACCGTCAGTTCGCCGCTCGGGCGCCGCGCCTCGTCCGTCTCCGCCATGATCCCGCTCATGTCCCGTACCCCACCGATTCCACTCTAGGACGATATCGGGCGCGTTGCCGAGGTATCGCCAAGCCGTCAGGGCATCAGGCCGACATAGCTGAGGACGCCGGCGAGGATCACCGCGAAGGCGGAGAGGAAGACTTCGAGGGGAATCGATTCCCAGAGCGCGGGCGATGGCGCGTGGCGGGCCGCGAGAGCCTTCATGACGTGTCCTCCGGAGCGGACCGATCTGGCGCCGGCCGTCTCGCTCCTTGCAACTTATCGCATGGCGCCGGAGCTTCCCAGCCACCGGACAGAAATTTAGTGCCAATAACGCGAACGGCCCGGCCCTCGTCGCGACGAGGACCGGGCCGGGAGCGAGGGCGCGTCCGCGGACGGACGCTGCCGCGATCTTAGTAGAAGAACCGGCGCGGGCCGTAATAGCGGCGGCCGTAGAAGGGGCGCGGGCCGTAGAAACGACGCGGGCCATAGTAGCGGCGACCGTAGAAGGGGCGCGGGCCGTAGAAACGACGTGGGCCGTAGTAGCGGCGGCGGTAGCCGTAATACTGGACCGTCTGCACGGCGGCCGGGGCGGCCTCGCTCTGAAGGGCGAGGGCGGGGCCGATGGGGGCGGCCGAAGCGCCCTGTGGCGCGGTGGCGGCGAAGCCTAGGGCCAGCAGCGCGGCCAGCACGAGTTTCCTCAGCACGTTCTCAACTCCCTGAATTCTGTCGAGTCTCGACACACCGGTATCCCTCGTCGCGAGGCCCGGATGCAGCAAACGCACGAGGGCCGAAAGCGTTTCCCCGATCGCGGCCAAGGTTCCGCTCATGGTCAACGAAGCCCTGCCCCGCCCTGTCAGGCGATCTTCAGGGTCATGTCGACGGTCGGCGCCGTGGCGCTGCCCTTCACGAGGCTGATGCCGTGCTCGCAATCCTCGCGGCGGACATAGGCCTCGGCGGAATCGGCGACGACGTTGCCGTTCTGGGACCGGAGGCGCCACCGCCAGCCGCCGGCGGAATCCCGGAAGAGTTCAAACCGCATCGCCCTCGCCTCCGAAGCTGCCGGACCAGCCGTCCGCGCCGCCTTGAGATGGCCCTGCGCGTCGCGTTGGCAATGCCCGGCGACGTCGAGGGAAGGCGGATACGAAAACGCCGCCCCGGAGATCCGGGACGGCGCGACGTTCAGCGGAAGCGAATGGGTTCAGGAGCGCGGGCCGCGATCGAGCCAGCCGATGGCGCGACCCTCGCCGCTGCCCTGCGGACGCGGACCGCGGGAACGCTGCTCGCTGCGGGGCTCGGCGCGGTTCTCGCCCTGGCCGCCGGCGGGACGGCGGTCTCCGCGACCCTCCTGGGGACGGGCGGCACCGTCGGGACGGCTCGGGCGACCGGAGCCGCGATTCTCACCGCCGCGACCCTCGAAGCCACGGCCCTGACCGGGACGGCCGCCGGGGCGGCTGCTCGGACGCTGGCCCTGGCGCTGGCCGGGACGCTGGCCGTTCGGTGCCGGACGGCGCTCCTCGGCCTGGGCGTTGTCCGCCGCCTCCTGGCGCGACGGCGGGCTGAAGCCCTCGGGGAAGCCCGCCACGGGGATTTTCTGGCGCGTGGTGCGCTCGATGTCCCGCAGGTAGGCCTTCTCCTCGTCATTGCAGAACGAGATCGCGAGTCCGTTCGCCCCGGCGCGCGCGGTGCGGCCGATGCGGTGGACATAGCTCTCCGGCACGTTCGGCAGGTCGTAGTTGATGACGTGGCTCACCGCCTCGACGTCGATACCGCGGGCGGCGATGTCGGTGGCGACGAGCACGCGGCAGGAGCCGTCCTTGAAGGCGGCCAGCGCCCGCTCGCGCTGCGGTTGGGACTTGTTGCCGTGGATGGCCGAGGCGTTGATCGAGACCTTCTCCAGGCCGCGGACGACGCGGTCGGCGCCGTGCTTGGTCCGGGTGAAGACGAGGACGCGCTCGATCGCCGGATCGCGCAGGATGTGGTTCAGGAGGGCCTGCTTCGCGCCGGTATGGGCGAAGATGACCTCCTGGGTCACGCGCTCGGCCGTGGTGGCCACGGGGGTCACGGCGACCTGAACGGGATCGCGCAGGTACTGGTCGGCGAGGCTGGCGATGTTCTTCGGCATGGTGGCCGAGAAGAACAGGCTCTGGCGCTCCTTCGGCAGCATCTTCACGATGCGCTTCAGGGCGTGGATGAAGCCGAGGTCGAGCATCTGGTCGGCCTCGTCGAGGACGAGGATCTCGACGGCCTCGAGGGTCAGCGAGCGGCGCTCGATGAGGTCCATCAGGCGGCCGGGGGTCGCGACCAGGATGTCGACGCCGTTGGCCAGCGCCTTCTCCTGGCGGGAGATGGTGACGCCGCCGAACACCACCGTGTTGGTGAAGGAGAGGTACTTTCCGTAATCCGAGAAGTTCTCGGCGATCTGGTTGGCGAGCTCGCGGGTGGGCGAGAGCACCAGAACGCGGCAGCCGCGGCGAATCGGCCGGCGCGGGGTCTCGGCGAGGCGGTGCAGGATCGGCAGCGCGAAGGCGGCCGTCTTGCCGGTGCCCGTCTGGGCGATGCCGCAGAGGTCGCGGCCCTGCATGGCGGGAGCGATGGCCTGGGCCTGGATCGGGGTCGGGCTCTTGTAGCCGGCCTCTTCCAGGGCGCGCAGCACGGGCTGGGCGAGGCCGAAATCGGTGAATTGGGTCAAGGAGTAACTTTCAGGCAGCGGGACCGCGCCGGACGCCCTCGTGGCGAGGGAAATCGTCGAGAAATTGGTCGGTCCGTTGAGCTGGAGCCGCCCGCGTGCCGGGGCAGTCCGGGTGCATGCACGTTGAAGAGAGGGGCTCAGGTCGCGCGGGGCCCGCAGAAGCGATCCGGCAATCCGTCACGCAGCCCTCTCAAGCGGAACCATGACGGCCGCTGACGCTGCACCTGCGATATGAGCTTTCGCGCCTGCGAAGTCAATGGCCGCGGTCGAGGACATGCGTGGAGCGCGGGTCGTCGCCGTCCGGTCACGGCGCGGACCCGGCGAATGGATTGACGCCGCGGCAACACTGGCGTGTTACGTCGTGCCGGGAGCCGGGCCGCCCGGCGCTTCACGGGTCCGGATGATCGCGCGCCACACCCTCACCTATGTCGGCTCGCGGGGCGTCGCCGCCGGCCTGAACATGGGCGCCCTCGCGGTGTTCACCCGGCTCGCGCCCACGGACGTGTTCGGGCTCTACCTGCTCATCCTGTCCTGGGCGCTGGTGCTCTACAGCGCCACCTGCCAGTGGCCGAAATTCTCGTTCTTCGCCCTCTACGCGGAGGACCGGGCGATCCTGCAGGTCGGCACCGTGGTGCGTCTCCTCGGCGCCATGGTGACGCTGGCGGCGGTGATCGCGGCCGGCGCGGCCGGCCTCGGGCTCCTCGATCCGCTCGCGGCGCTCGCCATCTTCATCGCCGTCTTCGGCATGATGGCCTTCGAGGGCGCCGCCGAGATCGCGCGGACGCGGCTCGAGGTCGGCGCGGTCGCCCTGTCGGTGGTGCTGCGTGCCAGCCTGGTCCTGGCTCTCGGAAGCACCGCCCTCCTCCTCGGCGGCGGCGCGATCCCGCTGCTCCTGGCCACCGCGGGCGCCAACATCGTCGCGGCCCTGCCCACGCTCTCCGTCATCCGCGGCCTGCTGCGGGGCGGTGGCAGCTGGGCGGAGGCGCGCGGCCTCCTCGCCTATGGCTGGCCCCTGGTGCTGTCCTTCGGGGCCGCCGCCCTGGCGCAGACCGCCGACCGCCTCGTCATCGGCGCCAGCATCGGCGTCTCGGAACTCGGCGCCTACGGCGCCTTTGCCGACTTCCTGCGCCAGAGCTTCGTCGTCTTCGGCGACAGCGTCGCCCTGGCGCTGATCTCCATCGCCAAGCGGGACGCCCGGGACGGCGGCATCGCGGCGGCCCGCCCGGTGCTGGAGGATGCCATCCGCCTCCTCACGGTGATCGCGGCCTTCGGCGCCGTGTTCTTCCTGGCCTTCGACGGCATCCTCGTCACCCTGCTGCTCGGGCCGGATTACCGCGAGACCGCCCTGCGGGTGGCGCCGCTGCTGGTGGCGGCCAGCATCCTGCAGATGTTCCGGTCGTACTATTTCGGACAGGTCATCTACTTCACCCAGAAGAGCCACCTCGACGCGGTCGCCTCGGTGACGCTCCTCGTGGCGATCGGCGGCCTCTCGGCCGTGCTCGTTCCCCGCTACGGCGTCGAGGGCGCGGCCATCGCCATGGCGACCGGCCAGGGCCTGGCCTGCCTGGTCTTCGTCCTCGGTTCCCGGGAGCGCTTCCGCATGCCGCTCCCCCTGCGCGACCTCGCCGTGATCTGCGGTCTGGCCCTGGCCTGCGCCGCCGTGATCGCCGGGCTCGACCGGCTTCCCCTCGCACCGGGCCTCAGCCTCGGCCTGCGCCTCGCCTGCCTCGCCGCGGTCTCGGCCGGCACGGCCTGGGCGTTCAACATCCTCGGTGTCGCCGACCTCGCGGCCCGCCGCTTCAAGCGAGCCGCCTCGTGACCAGGGCCGCCGCGCGCAGCGTCACGACGCCCGACGGCCTCGTCGTCGCCCTGCGCCCTCTGCAGGCCGATGCGCCCTGGATCGCGGCCTGGCACGACCTCGGCCGCCGGCCCCTCCTCGACAACCTGTTCTACGATCCCGACTACGCCCTGCCGGCCGCCGACGCCTTCGGCCGGGACGTGCAGGTCGCGCTGGTCGGCGACCGGCTCCCGGAGGAGCCGGGCCTGCGCCTGCTCGGCGTCTGGCCCGTCCAGGTCAGGCGTTGGCGCTGGGGCCTGCCCCTCCTCCTGGCGATGGGCTGGATGCACGATTTCGGCATCTTCGGCGCACCGCTCCTCGACGGAGCCGAGCCGGCGCGCGCCCTCGACGCGCTGGTCTTCGGCCTGCGCCGCCTCGTCGGCCCGCGCCTGATGCTGACCCATGTGCCGACCGCCGGCCCCTTCGCGGACCTGCTGTCGGACTGGCTCGACCGCCACGCCCTGCGCCATGCCCGCTTCTGGGCGCATGAGCGCGCCTTCCTCGACCTGACCGGCCGGGACGCGGACGGGCGCGCGACCTATCTCGGGCACCTGTCCTCCCGCAAGCAGCGTAAGCTGCGCCAGGCCTGGGACCGCCTGAGCGCGGACGGCCCGGTCACCTTCGAGACGATCCGCGATCCGGCCGCGCTGCCGGCGGCCATCGACGACTACATCGCCCTGGAAGGCGCCAGCTGGAAGGGCGCGCGCGGCACCGCCATCGCGGACGACGCGATCCAGACCCGGATGATGCGGGCCTTCACGGCCCGCTTCGGCGCGCGCGGCGCCGTCCGCATCGACCGTCTGCGCCGGGACGGCCGCACCCTGGCCGCCGTCGTCAGCTTCACCACGCGCGGGCAGCTCTGGAGCCTGAAGATCTCCTACGATTCCGCCGTCGCCCGGCACTCGCCCGGCGCCCTCGCCTTTCATCGCCTGACCCAGGCCGTCGTCGCCGACCCGGCCCTGACCCGCGCGGATTCCTGCGCGCCGCCGCATTATCCCCTGCCCGAGACCTTCTGGACGGAGCGCCTGGCCCTCGCCCATATCCTCGTGGAGACGCCGGGGGGCGACCGCCTGTTTCCCCTCGCGGCCCGCCTCGAAGGCTGGCGGGCCGAGGCCGGTCTGCGCCTGAAGGCTTGGCGCGACCGCCTGCGAGCCCGCGTCTCGGGCAAGGCCGCCGAGCGGGTCCCCGACCCGGACGCCTGACGGCGCCCGACCCACCTCAGGCCGCCCGCGCCGCCGAACCGTTCCCCTCCTCCGACAGGTCCTGCGCGAGCCGGGCCGCCTCGGTGACGAAGCGGCGGCGGACCGAGCCCGCGAAGGGATTGGATCGCTCGATGGCGTCGAAGACCTCAGGCGCGTCGTGGCGCACCATCTCCACCGCCTGCATCAGGAGGTCGAAGCTCCGGGTGGTCATGCGCGTCGGGAGCGGCTCCATCCGCACCATCACCTTGGCGATGAGGTGGGTCAGGCCCTGGACCGCCGCGGCGTCCCGGTCATGGGCCTCCGGCGTCGTCAGGATGACGTCGAGGCCGAGGCATCGGCGCAGGAAGGCGGCGACGTCGCGGGTCCGGCCGCCGCGGACCTCGCAGAGCGCGATCTTCAGGCCCCCGATCCCGTCGCGGGCGCTCTGCGGCCCGAACAACGGGTGGGTCGCGACGATGGCGACGTGCTCCGGCAGTCCGTCGCGCATCGCCGCCGCGGCGACCGCCTTCACCGAGCCGACATCGAGGACGAGGGCGCCCGGGCGGAGATGCGGGCCGATCTCCGCGACGATGCCGGGAATCGCCGGGACGGGCACCGCCAGGATCACGACCGGGCAACCGGCCGCGGCGCGCAGGGAGCCGGCGACCACGCCGGCCTCCGCTTCGGCCGGCATCGCCGGATCGTAGGCGTGAACGGTGAAGAACGGCGCGAGATGGTGCGCCACGAGGCGGCCGAAGGCGCCGTAGCCGATCAGGCCGAGGCCGGGACGGGACTTCACACAGGGATGGGACAGCACGGACGTGACCTCGGTGGAAGCCGGGCCGTCGACGGTCGAGTCCTGGAGAGAGAGCAACCGCCGACGACGCAGCGGTTGAGACATGACGAGCCCCGCGCCGCTAAGGATGCGGCGCCGGATACGAGGTGGGGCGAAGTACGGTCGTCATGGTGGCGCTTCTCTAGGGGCGCAGCGGCCTCGGCGTCAATGCGGATTGCCCGTCAGGCCGGCGCGTACTGCATCTCGCCGTTGCCGAAGGACCAGTTCTCCTTCACCACCTCGACGAGATTGACGAAGACGTCCTCGCGCCGGATGCCGGCCCTCTCGGCGATGCCGTCGGCGATCTGCCGGTAGAGGGCGCGCTTGACCTCGACCGAGCGTCCGGCGTTCCAGGTGATCTGGATGATCACGAGGTCGTCCGTGTAGGTGACGCCGAGGTAGCCCGCCTCCGGCGCGACGATCTCCCCCGCCTCGTGGCGGGTGACGATCTGAAACTTGTCGTTCTCGGGGACGTTCGCCACGGCACGCATCGCGGCATACACGACGTCGCCCACGATCCGGGCGCGGTCCGGCGGTGCCGAGCGGTTCAGGTCTATGCGGACGAGGGGCATCGCCGTCTCCAGGCTGGCTTGCGTCGGCCCATCCGGCCTCACCAGCCGAAGCGGGCGATCTCGCCGAGACGCGCCTGCACGGCGGCCTCGTCGCGGCCGAGGGCGGCGGCGCGCTGCGATAGTGAGTAGCACGTCGGGCAGAAGCCGAGCTGAATCAGTGGAATGCCGTCGGCGCGCGCCCGGGACACCGAGCCGATCAGGCAGGCGATCACCGAATCGCCCGCCGGGAGGCCGATGCAGTCGGCCCGCGGGCTGCCAAAGACCGGCCGGTTCGGCCAGGCGAGCGACACCGTGGTGCCGCCGCGCCGGTCCGGCGCCGGGGGCACCGTGTAGCTGCGCACGAACAGGAGCGCGAAGAGCAGGACGAGACCGGGGAGGATCAGGGCGCGCATGGCGTGCTCGTTCCGTCAGGCCGGCTCGTCGAACCGGCTCCAGCGGAACACCTCCGTGCCGGCGCCGTCGATGACCCGCACGGCCTCGGCCGGGGCGCCGCTGCGCTGCGGCGCGCGCGCCCGGGCGAAGAGGGTCAGGGCGCGCTCCTTGGCGGCCTCGACGGTGAAGGTGCGCACGGAGATGCGCTGGCTCACCGCGTCCTCGCCGCGCGCGCCGGCCTCGTCCTCGGAGGCGAGCACTTCGATGTGGTATGTCTCGCGCGGCTTCACAACGGCTCCATCACGCTGGCATGGCTCCACCATCCATAGCCGCAGGCGGCGCGCCTTGGCATCACCCTTGGCACCACGTCGAGCGTGGTTGCGACGAAAAAGGCCGGGCATCGCGGCCCGGCCTTCCGACTGCGTGGATCGCGCCTCAGCGTGACGATGCGCCGGAATGCGCCGGACCCGGCGCGGTGGTGCCGGGCGCGATGGCGCGGCCCGCGCTCGGCAGGGGGGCGGCGTTCGGGTTGCGCACGGCGCCGGCACCCGGCGCCGTCCCGGTGGTCGCGGGCGAGCCCGAGGTGCTGCTGCCGTTGCTGCTGCCGGAGCCGTTGATCGTGCTGGTGCCGCCCCCCGTCACGGAGGTCTGGGCGTGGGCCGCGCCGCCCAGGGCGAGGCCGAGGGTGCTGGCGAGGATGAGGGTCGGAATGCGCATGGCACCGGTCTCCTGACGGAAAGGGATTGCGAAGGATCGTCTCCGGGGACCAACGCGGCTCGGGAAGGGCCGGTTCAGATCGTATTCCCGTCCGCGCAGGGTGCAAGCCGCGGCGGGATGTGGTTTGGTGGCCGCACCGCACCGCCCGAACGCGACTCCCGGCCGGACCGTGTCCGGCCCATCGAACAGAGAAATCCATGGCGACGACGCCCTTTGTCACGGCCGAATGGCTCCAGGCCCGCCTCGGCGCGCCCGATATCGTGATCCTCGACGGGTCCTGGTACCTGCCGGCCCAGGGCCGCGATGCCCGGGCCGAGTACCTCGCCGGGCACATCCCCGGCGCAATCCGGTTCGACATCGACACGATGAGCGACGAGACCTCTCCCCTGCCCCACACGCTGCCGCGCCCGGAGGTCTTCGCCTCCCGCATGCGCGCCCTCGGCGTCGGCGACGGGGCCCACATCGTGGTCTATGACGGGATGGGCCTGTTCTCGGCGCCGCGGGTGCGCTGGATGCTCAAGACCTACGGCGTCCGCGACGTCGAGATCCTGGAAGGCGGATTCCCGGCCTGGGTCGCGGCGGGCTATCCCGTCGAGGAGGGCGAGGGACGCCCGCGCGCCCGCCGCCACTTCACCGCGCGCCTCGACCACGGCGCGGTGGCCGATGCCGGCGACATCGCCGGTGCCCTCGAATCGGGCAATGCCCAGGTCGTCGATGCGCGCTCCGGAGCGCGCTTCCGCGGCGAGGAGGCGGAGCCCCGCCCCGGTGTCCGGCCCGGCCACATGCCGGGTGCCCGCAACGTCCACTACGCCGCGCTCCAGAGCCAGGGCCGCCTGAAGGACGAGGCGGCCTTGCGGGCGGTCTTCGCCGAGAACGACGTCGACGTGAGCAGGCCCGTGGTCACCACCTGCGGTTCGGGCGTCACCGCCGCCATCGTCGGGCTGGCGCTGGAGACCCTGGGGCGGCCGCCCCGCGCCCTCTACGACGGCTCCTGGTCGGAATGGGGTTCCGATCCCGAGCGTCCGGTCGCCACCGGCCCGGCCTGACCCGCCGCCTTGCCGAACCCCGACCCTCCGGCGCTCCCCGTCGCCGCGCCGGAGCGCCAGCGCTCCCAGGGGCGGATCCACCTGCGCGTCGCCTGCGCGGACGGGCACGACACCCGCATCCTCGACATCGCCGAGGGTGGCCCGCTGCGCCTGCGCCTGCCGCGCCGTCCGAAGGGTCCCTGTGAGGCGGTCCTGCTCAACACAGCCGGCGGAATCGCCTGCGGCGATGCCTTCCGCGTTACGGCCGATGTCGGCGCGGGTGCCGACCTCACCCTGACCACCACGGCGGCCGAGAAGGTCTATCGCTCGGACGGCCCGGTGAGCCGCGTCGCCACCGCGGTGACCGTGGGGGCCGGGGGCCGCCTCGCGCACCTGCCGCAGGAGACGATCCTGTTCGACCGGGCCGCCCTGGCCCGCCGGTTCGAGGCGGATCTGGCGCCGGGCGCCCATCTCCTCGCCTTCGAGGCGATCACCTTCGGGCGCACTGCCCGCAACGAGCCGATGACGCGGGGCCACCTCAGCGACACCTGGCGCATCCGCCGCGACGGACGGCTCGCCTACGCCGACACCCTGCGCCTCGACGGCGCCCTTTCGGACCAGCTCGCCCGCGCGGCGATCGGCAACGGCGCCCGCGCAATGGCGACGATGCTCGACGTCTCGCCCGAGGCGGAGGGGCGGCTGGAGGAGGTCCGCGCCATCCTCGACGCGACCGGCGCGGAGGGCGTCGCCGCCGCGGCCAGCGCCTGGAACGGCCACCTCGTCCTGCGCCTCCTCGGCCGCGATCCGGACGCCCTGCGGGCCGTCGCGCAGCGCGCCCTGACCGCCTATCGCGGGCGGCCGCTGCCCCGCGTCTGGCAGACCTGAGGTCCCATGGGCGGAGAGCGCAGTGCGCCCGTGTGCGGGCCGCTCGGTGGGGCGGGAGCGGACACGCGCAGAGCGGTGCGAGCGCTCCGACCGCGGGGCGTTCCCTCACGGCACGGAGAATGCGAGTTCGCGGGTCTTCGCGCGCAGAGGTCGGGTCCGACCCGGCCTGACCCTGGGGCGATGGTGTCGCGTCGCGGCGATCGAGGAGACTTGAACCCATGCTGCCCACGATCCTGGACACCGCGAGCCTGCGCGCGGCCTTCGCCTCCGGCCGCCTCGATCCGGTCGGCCTCGCCGAGATCGTTGCCGAGCGGATGGCGGCCTCGCCGGACCCGGCGATCTTCATCACGCCGGTCGCGCGCACCGACTTGGTCGCATCGGCCCGCGCCCTGATGGCGGCCCACCCGGAGCCGAACTCCCTGCCGCTCTGGGGCCTGCCCTTCGCCGTGAAGGACAACATCGACGTGGCGGGCCTGCCCACCACCGCCGCCTGCCCGGCCTTCGCCTACACGCCCGAACGGGACGCCGAAGTGGTGGGGCGGCTGAAGGCGGCTGGCGCCCTGGTGACCGGCAAGACCAACCTCGACCAGTTCGCCACCGGCCTCAACGGCACCCGTTCGCCCTACGGCGCCCCGCGCAGCGTCTTCGACGCCGACTACGTTTCCGGCGGGTCGAGCTCCGGCTCGGCCGTGGCCGTGGCGGCCGGGCTCGCCTGTTTCAGCCTCGGCACCGACACCGCCGGCTCCGGCCGCGTGCCGGCGGCCTTCAACAACATCGTCGGGATCAAGCCGACGCCGGGGGCGCTGAGCACCACCGGGCTCGTGCCGGCCTGCCGCAGCCTCGACTGCATCACCGTCTTCGCCGCCACCGTCGGGGACGGCATCGCCGTGCGCCGGATCGCCGAGGGTTTCGACCCGGCCGATCCCTATTCGCGCCGGGCGGTCCCGCATCCGCTCCCGGCGGCCGGCCTGCGCTTCGGCGTGCTGACGCCGGCCGAGCGCGAGTTCTACGGCGACACCGAGACGGCGGCCCTCTACGACGCCGCCATCGCCCGGCTTGAGCGCCTCGGCGGGGTCGCGGTGCCGTTCGACTACGCGCCGTTCCGCGCGGTCGCCGCACTCCTCTACGACGGCCCCTGGGTCGCCGAGCGGCTGGCCGCCATCGAGGCGTTCCATGCCGACCACGCCGCCGCGATGGATCCGAGCGTGCGCGCGATCACCGAATCGGCGCGCGTCTACAGCGCGGTCGACGCCTTCCGCGGCCGCTACGCCTTCGAGGCGTGCAAGCGCCGCACCGACACGATCCTGGCCGAGATCGACGTCCTGCTGCTGCCGACCTCCCCGACCACCTACTCGGTGGCCGAGATGGAGGCCGAGCCCATCGTCCGGAACAGCCATTTCGGTCGCTACACCAATTTCGCCAACCTGCTCGGGATGGCCGCCATCGCGGTCCCGGCAGGGTTCCGCCGGGACGGCCTTCCGGCGGGGGTGATGCTGGTCGGCCCCGGCTTCAGCGACGAGGCCCTGGCGCCCTGGGCCGATGCCCTGCATCGCGCCCTCGGCGGCGGCATGGGCGTCGACCGGGCCGGCGTGTTGCCGGAGGAGAGCCGGGTCGCCCCGGGCGCCTCCGGGCAGATCCTCCTGGTGGTGGTCGGCGCCCATCTCACGGGCCTCGCCCTCAACCACCAGCTCCGGGAGCTCGGGGCGACCTTCCTGCGCGCGACCCGTACGGCGCCCGATTACCGGCTCTACGCCCTGCCCGGCACCGTGCCGCCGAAGCCCGGCCTCGTGCGGGAGCCCGGCTTCGCGGGTCCCGGCCTGGAAGTCGAGGTCTGGGGTCTCGATCCGGCGGCCTTCGGGCACTTCGCCGCCGCGATCCCCGCGCCCCTCGGTATCGGCAAGATCGCCCTCACCGACGGCGAAGCCGTCTCGGGGTTCCTGTGCGAGGCCCATGCCGTCGCGGGCGCGCCGGAGATCACCCGGCACGGGGGCTGGCGCGCCTATCTCGCCGCGGGCCGCGCCTGAGGCGAACCCGCCTGCCCTTGCGAGGGCCGGCGGGCTTGCCCTAAACCCCGGGCGCTGCGGGTCCGGCGACCGGCCGGCCGGCTCGGCAGGCCCCGAGCCCGCATCGAAGAGGATCCGGGATTGCCGCGCACCCTACGCTGTCGCCTCGACGCCTTCAGCCAGATCGAGGCGGACGGGAGCCCGGACACGTGGCGCGCGACCGGGTCCGACCCGCATTTCCGCCTCTGGCCGCCGGAGGGACGCCGGCGCCATCGCGGCGGCTGGGTCCTCCTGCGCGCCGACCTCACCGCCTTGGACCGCACCAAGCTCGTCCCGATCCTCTACGTCGACGACGGCAAGGGCTTTCGCGAGACGCTGGCCATTCCGCTGGAGGCCGACGCCGCCGGCATCGACAATCTCGTGCACCTGCCCCGCCGGGTCCGGGGCCTTCGCCTCGACCCGATGAGCGGCGCCGGGCGCTTCCACCTCGGCGACGTCTCCCTGACCTATCTCGGTCCGGTCGGCGCCGTGGCCGAGACCGCCCGCCGCCTCGTGAACACGCTGCCCGAGGCCGAGCGCGCCCCGGCCCGGATCCTCGCGCGCATCCGCGCCGCCTGGCGCGAGAAGGGCGCCGGCAAATCGTGGCGGGACTTCCGCGCCAGCGCCCGGCCGCGCCCGGTGCCGGCCTCCTACACGGCCTGGATCGACAAGGTGGAGGCGCCCGGCCGCCTCGGCGTCGCGGCCATGCGCGCCGAGATCGCGGGCTTTCGCCTGCGCCCGCGCATCTCGATCGTCATGCCGGTCTACGACACCCCCCATCGCTGGTTGAAGGCCGCCATCGCCTCGGTGCAGGCCCAGGCCTATCCCGACTGGGAACTCTGCCTCTGCGACGACAACTCGCCGGACCCGCAGATCTGGCCGCTGCTCCAGGCCTTCGCGGCGGGGGACCCGCGCATCAAGCTCCATCGCCGCACCACGAACGGGCGCATCTCGGCCGCCACGAACGACGCCATGGCGCTGGCGACCGGCCGCTACATGACCCTGATGGACCACGACGACGCGATTCCCGACAACGCACTCTACGAGTTCGTCCGCATCCTCAACGGCGACGAGACCGTCGACTTCATCTATTCCGATGAGGACAAGATCTCGATCGACGGGGTGCGCTACGATCCGTTCTTCAAGCCGGACTGGTCGCCCGAAGCCCTCGAAGCCTGCATGTATACGGCGCACCTGGCGCTCTACCGCATGGACATCGTGGCGCGGATCGGCGGCTTTCGCGACGAATGCAACGGCGCGCAGGATTACGACTTCGCCCTGCGCTATACCGAGCACGTCCGCAACGTCGTCCACGTGCCGAAGGTGCTCTATCACTGGCGCGCGATTCCGGGCTCCACCGCCCAGACCATGGACAACAAGGACTACGTCATCGCCGCGGCGATCCGCGGCCTCGAGGACCGGGCCCGGCGCACCGGCGCCCTCGACTTCGCCCGCTCCAGCCACTTCAAGGGCTGCTTCGAGATGCGGCGCAAGCTGACGGAGCGGCCGCGCGTCTCCATCGTGATCCCGACCGCCGGGCGCGACAGCACCGTCGGCGGCCGGACGGTGGATCTCCTCGCCGCCTGCCTCGACAGCGTGGCCGCGACCAGCACCTATCCCGACATCGAGTTCGTGGTGGTGGACAACGGCGATCTGCGCCCCGGCACGGAGGCGGCCCTCGCCCGCCACGGCGCCCGGCGCGTGGCCTGGTCCGAGCCGGTCTTCAACGTGGCCGCCAAGATGAACCTCGGCGCGGCCGAGGCCAGCGGCGCGGTGCTGGTCTTCCTCAACGACGACATCGCCGTCATCACCTCCGACTGGATCGAGGCGATGCTGGCGCAGCTGCAGATCCCCGGCGTCGGCGCCGTCGGCCCCAAGCTCCTGTTCGAGACCGGCGAGATCCAGCATGCCGGCGTCTCGATCGTCGATGCCACCCCGGACCATGTCCGCCGCGGCTATCCCGGCGACGATCCCGGGCACTTCTTCTCCACGGTCGGCAGCCGCAACTACCTCGCGGTGACCGGCGCCTGCGTGATGGTGCGCCGCGCCGATTTCGAGGCCATCGGCGGCTTCGATGCGGGCTTCGCGGTCAATTACAACGACGTCGACCTGTGTCTCCGGCTGCGCGAGCGCGGCCTGCGCAGCGTCTACTGCGCCCAGGCGAGCCTCTACCATTACGAGAGCCGCAACCGGGCCCGCACGGTGGACCCGGCCGAGCACCAGCGCTTTCGCGATCGCTGGGCGGAGAAGCTCCCGCGCGATCCCTATTACGGCGAATGGTTCGAGGCGCTGCCCCCGACCTTCGAGCTCGACGCGGCACGCTTCTGATCCTTCGCGGGACGCGAAGGCTGAATCGGAAAACCCCGAATTGCGAATGGCTCCAAGGTAGGATCATTGTCCCGCCGGACGGGCGGATTGGAATCGGGCGATGCCGGCAGGGGCGTTCATGGGCGGGGAGGCGACGGTCGTGGTGACCGGGCTCCTGCTCGTGCTCTGCATGGGCCTCTGGGCCAGCGGCCTCATCGCCGAGATCGTCACCGCGATGCTGTTCTTCGCCGGGGCGATGCTGTTTCGCCTCGCGCCCCCCGCGACCGTGTTCTCGGGCTTCGCCTCCTCGGCGTTCTGGCTCGTCCTCAGCGGCATGGTGGTGGGCCTCGCCATGACGCGTTCGGGTCTCGGCGACCGCCTCGCGCGAAGCCTGTCGGGCCATCTCTCGGCCTCCTATCCGGCCTTCATCGCCGGCATCGTCGCCCTGTCCTTCGGCGTCGCCTTCGTGATGCCGTCCAATCTCGGGCGGATCGCCCTGCTGGTCCCCGTGGTGCTGGCCCTCTGCGACGCCTTCGGCCTCGAAGCCGGGCGCCCGGGCCGGCACGGCGCCGTCCTGGCGGTGGGCCTCGCCACCCCGATCCTCTCGGCCGCGATCCTGCCCGCCAACGTGCCGAATCTCGTGATGGCCGGCACCGCCGAGACCCAGTACGGCCTTCACATCGCCTACCTGCCCTATCTCCTGCTGCACGCGCCGGTGCTGGCCCTGGTGAAGGGCGCCCTCCTCGTCCTGGCGATCATCCGGCTGTTTCCCGACCGGCTCGACCACGGGGAGAACGGCGCCGCCCTCGCGAAGGAGCCCCTGCGCCCGGAGGCGCGGCGGCTCGCCGTGATCCTGGCCGCCACCCTCGCCTTCTGGGTCACCGACAGCCTGCATCACATCGCCCCGGCCTGGGTCGGGCTCATCGCCGCGATCCTCTGCCTGATGCCCCGCATCGGCGTGCTGCCGGCGGAGGCCTTCGGCGCGGTGAACCTGCGCACCTGCTTCTACGTCGCCGCCCTCCTCGGCCTCGTGGCCACCGTGAACGAGACCGGCCTCGGCGCCAGCCTGGGCCATGCCCTCCTCCACGTCGCGCCGCTGACGCCGGACGCGCCGGGCTACAATTTCGGGATTTTGACAGGGCTGGCGGCGATCCTCACGGTCGCGGTCACCGCCAACGGTGCCCCGGCGCTCTACACGGCGCTGGCCGGCGAGATGGCGCGGGCGAGCGGACTCGACCTGATGGCCGTGGTGATGATCCAGGTCGTCGGCTACTCGACCCTGTTCCTGCCCTACCAGGCCCCGCCGATCGTCCTCGCCGTCGATCTCGGGAAGGTGCCGCTCCGCGCGGCGACCAGGCTGACCCTGGTGACCGGCTTCCTCTCCCTCCTCGTCGTCGCACCCCTGGATTACCTCTGGTGGCGCGCCCTCGGGTGGCTGCCGTGAGGCGGCACGGACCGAATGACGATTTGGCGCCTGTGTCGCATGTGCGCTGCGGCGAAGCGGGGTTGCGCATTGGCGCCTGCCCGCTAGCACTTTAGAGACGATCCAAATTTTTCTTGGTGCCCTGTCAAAAACCGGTGCACCGCCCAGTCGAGGACCTTCAGCACGATGGCTCCAACCGTCCGTCCCACGGTCGCCCAGCCGCTCTCGCCCCATCTCCAGATATACCGCTGGACCTGGACCATGGCGATGTCGGTGTTCCACCGCATCACCGGCACGGCCCTCTACGGCGGCTCGGCCCTGGTGGCGATCTGGCTCGTGGCCCTCGCGTCGGGTCCGGCCGCCTACGGCACCGTCTCGTGGTTCTTCGGCTCGATCGTCGGCCGCCTGGTGCTGTTCGTCTACACCTGGATCCTGATGCACCACATGCTGGGCGGCCTGCGCCACTTCATCTGGGACCTCGGCTACGGCTTCGACCGCGCCCAGCGCATGGGCCTCGCCCGCGCGACCCTGATCGGCTCCGTGATCCTGACCGTCCTGATCTGGGCGCTCGCCCTGACCCTGCGCTGAGGAGACCGAGCGATGGTCGACAACCGCCAGAACACCAACGTCACCATGCGCACGCCCCGCGCCCGGGTGAAGGGCCTCGGGGCCTCGGGCCACGGCGCGGGCCATTTCTGGACCCAGCGCCTGACCGCCGCCGCCAACGCGCCGCTGATGCTGGCCTTCGTGGTCATCGTCGCGCTGATGGCGAACCGGCCCTACCCGGAGGCCATCGCGCTGATGTCGCACCCGGTGGTGGCCCTGGTCCTGATCCTCGCCGTGATCTCGGTCACGGCCCATATGAGGATCGGGATGCAGGTCATCATCGAGGACTACGTCCACGACAGGACGCTCAAGCTCCTGAGCCTGCTCGCCAATAATTTCTACGCGGTCATCGTCGCCGTGGCCTGCCTGTACGCGATCCTGCGCGTCAGCCTCGGCAAGCTCGTCTGACCCGCACCCCGAACCCGAAGGATCAGCCCATGGCCACCAACGGAACCAACGGCAACGGCGCTCCCGCCTACACGATCAACGACCACACCTTCGACGTGGTGGTGGTGGGCGCCGGCGGCGCGGGCCTCCGCGCCACCGTGGGCTGCTCCCAGGCCGGCCTGCGCACCGCCTGCATCTCGAAGGTGTTTCCCACCCGGTCCCACACCGTGGCGGCGCAGGGCGGCATCTCGGCCTCGCTCGGCAACATGGGTCCGGACGACTGGCGCTGGCACATGTACGACACCGTGAAGGGGTCGGACTGGCTCGGCGACCAAGACGCCATCGAGTACCTCGTGCGCAACGCGCCGGCCGCGGTCTACGAGCTCGAGCACTGGGGCGTGCCCTTCTCCCGCACGGAAGAGGGCAAGATCTACCAGCGTCCGTTCGGCGGCATGACCACCGATTACGGCAAGGGCACCGCCCAGCGCACCTGCGCGGCGGCCGACCGCACCGGCCACGCCATGCTGCACACGCTCTACGGCCAGGCGGTGAAGAACCACACCAACTTCTTCATCGAGTACTTCGCCCTCGACCTCATCATGGACGAGGAGGGCCGCTGCCTCGGCGTCATCGCCATCGACCAGGCGTCGGGCGAGATCCATCGCTTCCGCGCCCAGATGACGATCCTGGCCACCGGCGGCTACGGCCGCTCGTACTTCTCGGCCACCTCCGCCCACACCTGCACCGGCGACGGCAACGCCATGGTGCTGCGCGCCGGCCTGCCCCTGCAGGACATGGAGTTCGTGCAGTTCCACCCCACCGGCATCTACGGCGCCGGCTGCCTCATCACCGAGGGCGCCCGTGGCGAGGGCGGCTACCTGACCAATTCCGAGGGCGAGCGCTTCATGGAGCGCTACGCCCCGTCGGCGAAGGACCTCGCCTCGCGCGACGTGGTCTCCCGCTCGATGACCATGGAGATCCGGGCCGGTCGCGGCGTCGGCAAGTCCAACGACCACATCTACCTGCACCTCGACCACCTCGATCCGGCGATCCTGCACCAGCGCCTGCCGGGCATCTCCGAATCGGCCAAGATCTTCGCCGGCGTCGACGTCACCAAGGAGCCGATCCCGGTGCTGCCGACGGTCCATTACAACATGGGCGGCATCCCGACGAACTATCACGGCGAGGTGCTGACCCTGAAGAACGGTAACCCCGACACGGTGGTGCCGGGCCTGATGGCGCTCGGCGAGGCCGCCTGCGTCTCGGTGCACGGGGCCAATCGCCTCGGTTCGAACTCGCTGATCGACCTCGTGGTGTTCGGCCGGGCCGCGGGCCTGCGCTGCGCCGAGATCGTCGAGGCCGGCGCCCGCCAGATGGAGCTGCCGAAGGACTCCGCCGACAAGGCCCTCGGCCGCCTCGACCGCTTCCGCTATGCCAGCGGCGGCACGCCCACCGCGGAATTGCGGGCCGAGATGCAGAAGACGATGCAGAACAACTGCGCCGTGTTCCGCACCGGCGAGGTGCTGGAGGAGGGCAAGACCCTCATCCACAAGGTCGCCGCCGGCATTCCCGACATCCACGTCAACGACCGCTCGCTGATCTGGAACACCGACCTCCTCGAGACCCTGGAATTCGACAACCTGATCGGCCAGGCCGTCGTCACCATGGAATCGGCCGCCAACCGCAAGGAGAGCCGCGGCGCCCATGCCCGCGAGGACTTCCCGGACCGCGACGACAAGGAGTGGATGAAGCACACGCTGGCCTGGATGGACGACAAGTCCAAGCAGGTCAGCATCGATTACCGTCCGGTCCACACCTACACGATGTCGAACGAGATCCAGTACATCGAGCCGAAGGCCCGCGTGTACTGAGGCAACGACCCACGTCGTTCCCCGGAATGGTTCTCACGAGACGGATTTAGGCACGCCAAACCATGGCTCAGTTCAATCTTCCCAAGAACTCCCAGATCACCGAGGGCAAGACCTGGCCTCGGCCGACCGGCGCGAACAACCTGCAGGAATTCCGGATCTATCGCTGGAATCCCGATGACGGGAAGAATCCGCGCGTCGACGTCTACCAGGTCGACCGGGACGATTGCGGCCCGATGGTCCTCGACGCCCTGCTCTGGATCAAGAGCAAGGTCGACTCGACCCTGGTGTTCCGCCGCTCCTGCCGCGAGGGCATCTGCGGCTCCTGCGCCATGAACATCGAGGGCCAGAACGCGCTCGCCTGCACCATGGGCATCGACGAGTGCCAGGAGCACGCCAAGGGCAAGAAGACCGGCGCGGTGCGGATCTACCCGCTGCCGCACATGCCGGTGCTGAAGGATCTCGTCCCCGACCTGACGAACTTCTTCGCCCAGCACGCCTCGATCGAGCCCTGGCTCCAGACCGAGACGCCGGCACCCGAGGGCGAGTGGAAGCAGACGCCGGAGGATCGGGCGCAGCTCGACGGCCTCTACGAGTGCATCCTCTGCGCCTGCTGCACCACCTCCTGCCCGAGCTACTGGTGGAACGGCGACCGCTTCCTCGGCCCGGCGGCCCTGCTCCAGGCCTATCGCTGGCTGATCGACAGCCGCGACGAGAACACCGGCGAGCGCCTCGACGCCCTGCACGATCCCTTCCGGCTGTATCGCTGCCACACGATCATGAACTGCGCCAACACCTGCCCGAAGAGCCTGAACCCGGCGAAAGCCATCGCCGAGATCAAGAAGATGATGATCGCCCGCGAGGTCTGATCCGCGGCGCCGGCCGAATCCGGACGAGACGAGGGGCGCGCGGTCGATCGGACCGCGCGCCCCTTTTTCGTGAACCGGGTCCCGATGGGTCGCGTCTACCAGCGCGGGCGCCCACCGGCGGTGAGCGCCCGCGCCCGCCGGCTTACTCGGCCGGCGCGTGGTGCGGCACGTGCACCGCGCCGGGCTCCGCCTCGGGCTTGATGCCCTCGGTGGCGTCCTTGCGGCGGAAGATCCGCATCACGACCACGAAGAACACCGGCACGAACAGCACCGCCAGGATGGTGGCCGAGATCATGCCGCCGAGCACGCCGGTGCCGATCGCCTGCTGGCTCTTCGACGCGGCGCCCGTGGCGATGGCCAGCGGCACCACGCCGAAGATGAAGGCGAGCGAGGTCATCACGATCGGGCGGAAGCGCAGGGCCGAGGCCTCGATGGTGGCGTCGACCAGGGACTTGCCGGGCTTCCACAGGTCCTTGGCGAATTCCACGATCAGGATCGCGTTCTTGGCCGAGAGACCGATGATCGTGATGATGCCGATCTTGAAGTAGACGTCGTTGGGCAGGCCGCGCAGGTACACTGCCGCCACCGACCCGATGATGCCGAGCGGGATCACCAGAAGCACCGAGAACGGGATCGACCAGCTCTCGTAGAGGGCGGCGAGACACAGGAACACGATCAGGATCGAGAGGCCGAGGAGCAGCGAGGCCTGGGAGCCCGCCTGCTTCTCCTGCAGCGACTGACCGGTCCAGGCGTAGCCGAAGCCCTTCGGCAGCTGCTGCATCAGGCGTTCCATCTCCTCGATCGCGTCGCCCGAGGTGTAGCCGGCGGCCGGCTCGCCGGTGAAGCGGACCGACTGGTAGCCGTTGAAGCCGACGATCTGCGACGGACCGACGCCCCATTTCAGCTCGGCGAAGGACGACATCGGCACCATGGTGCCCGTGGCATTCTTCACCCCGTAATTCAGCAGGTCGGGCGCCTGCATGCGCTGCAGCTGCTCGGCCTGGACGTAGACGCGCTGCATCTTGCCCTGGTTGGGGAAGTCGTTGGTGTAGACCGAGCCGAGATTGACCTGGATCGTGCTGTTGATGTCCTCGAACTTGACTCCGAGGGCGGCGGCCTTCTCGCGGTCGATGATCAGCTCCGCCTGCGGGGTCGGGGACAGGCCCTCGATCTTCATCTTCTGCAGGATGGGGCTCTTCTTCGCGAGCGTGAGCAGCTGCGATTCGGCCGCCGTCAGGGCCGAGTAGCCGCGCAGCGCCCGGTCTTGGAGACGGAACGAGAAGCCCGCGGCGTTGCCGAGGTTGTCCACCGGCGGCGGCTCCTGCGCGTCGACGATGGCGTCGCGGTAGCCGGCCAGGGCCGCGTTGGTGTCGGCCACGAGGGCGCTGGCGGAATTGGCCGCGTCGCGCTCGCTCCATGGCTTCAGGGTGACGAAGGCCTGGCTCAGGTTCGGACCCTGGCCCGAGAACGAGAAGCCGTTCAGCATCGTCACGGTGGCCACGCCGGGCCGGGCCAGGAGATACTGCTCCACCTCGCGCACCGCCGTCTGGGTGCGGTTGAACGAGGCCCCGGGCGGCGTCTGGATGTCGACGGTGAAGAAGCCCTGGTCCTCCACGGGCAGGAAGCCCTCGGGCAGGCGCAGGAAGGCGAAGCCGACGCCGACCAGGAGGGCGAGGTAGACCATCATCACCTTGCCGGAGCGCTTGATCAGCCCGGCGACGCCGCGGCCGTAGCGGGCGGTCTCGCGGTCGACGATCCGGTTGAACCAGCCGAAGAAGCCGCCCTTGGCGTGGCCGTGGCCCTTCTCGATCGGCTTGAGCAGGGTGGCGCAGAGCGCCGGGGTCAGCGACAGGGCGAGCAGCGCCGAGAAGCCGATCGAGGTCACCATCGCGATGGAGAATTGCCGGTAGATGATGCCCACCGAACCGGGGAAGAAGGCCATCGGGATGAACACCGCGACGAGCACCAGGGTGATGCCGATGATCGCGCCGGTGATCTGGCCCATCGCCTTGCGGGTGGCCTCCTTCGGCGCGAGGCCCTCCTCGTTCATGATGCGCTCGACGTTCTCGACCACCACGATGGCGTCGTCGACGAGAATGCCGATGGCGAGCACCATGCCGAACATGGTCAGCACGTTGATCGAGAACCCCGCCAGCAGCATCACCGTGACCGTGCCGAGCAGCGCGATCGGGACGACGATGGTGGGGATCAGGGTGTAGCGGATGTTCTGCAGGAACAGGAACATGACCACGAACACCAGCACCACCGCCTCGACCAGGGTCATCAGGACCTTCTTGATCGAGGCCTTCACCGCCGGGGTGATGTCGTAGGGAATGTCCCACTTCAGGCCGGGCGGGAAGAACTGCGACAGTTCCTCCATCTTGGCGCGGATGGCCTGGGCGGTCTCGAGGGCGTTGCCGTCGGGCGCCAGGGTGACGGAGATGCCCGCCGCCTCGCCGCCGTTGAGGCGGGTCGAGAACTGGTAGGCGTCGCCGCCCAGTTCGATCCGGGAGACGTCGCGGAGGCGCACGTTGGAGCCGTCGGAATTCGCCCGCAGCACGATCGCGCCGAAATCCTCGACGGTGTTGAGCTGGCCCTTCACGACGATCGGGGCGAAGACCGGGTGGTTGCTCGGGCTCGGCTGGGCGCCGACCGCGCCCGACGCGATCTGGATGTTCTGGTTGCGGATCGCGTCGGTGACGTCCTCGGGCGTCAGGGACAGGCCGCGCAGCTTGTCGGGGTCGACCCAGACGCGCAGGGAGCGCTCCGTCGAGTACAGCGTCGCGCGGCCGACGCCGGGCACGCGCCGGATCTCGTTGATCACGTTGCGGATGAGGAAGTCGCCCAGCCCGATCTCGTCCATCTTCCCGTCGGTCGAGACCAGGGTGATGATGTTGAGCGTCGCGGCCGAGGCCTCCTCGACCAGGATGCCCTGCTGTCGGACCTCGGCGGGAAGCCGCGCCTCGACGCGCTTGAGGCGGTTCTGCACCTCGACCGAGGCGAGGGCCGGGTCGGTGCCGGGCAGGAAGGTCGCGGTGATGTTGATCGAGCCGAACGAATCGGTGGTCGACTCGAAGCTCATGATGTTGGCCGCACCGTTCAGCTCATCCTCGATGAGCCGGGTCGTGCCCGTATAGAGGCTCTCCACCGAGGCGCCCGGGAAGGCGGTGGAGAGGGCGATCGAGGGCGGCGCGATCACGGGGTACTGCGCCACCGGCAGCAGGGGCAGCGAGAGCACGCCGCCGAGAATGATGAAGAGGGCGACGACCCAGGCGAAGACCGGCCGGTCGATGAAAAAGCGGGCCATGGTTCAGCGCACCTGCGAGACGGGCTTGGCCGCGCCGGCCTTGCTCGGATCGGTCTTGGTCGGATCGGCCTTCGCTTCGCCCGGCTTGGCGCCGGCTTCGGCATCGGCCGTGTCGGTGTCGCGCGGCTTCGGCTCGTGGTCCTCGGCGGCCGATTTCAGCTCGACGGTCTTCACCTCCTGGCCGGCGACGATCTTCTGAACGCCCTCGACCACGACCCGGTCGCCGGCCTTCAGGCCCGAGCGGATGATCCACTGGTTGCCGACCACGGAGCCGACCTCCACGGGCTGGAGCATCACCTTGCTGTCCTCCCGCACGACCCAGACCTCGGCCTTGCCGTCGCTGGTGCGCTGGATCGATTGCTGCGGCACCGCCAGGGCGTCGGTGTCGATGCCCTGCTTGATGCGGGCGCGGACATACATGCCGGGGAACAATTCGTCGTGCGGGTTCGGGAACAGCACGCGCAGGGTCACCTGGCCGGTGCTGGGGTCGGCGGTGACGTCCGAGAACAGCAGCTTGCCGGCCGAACCGTAGAGCGATCCGTCATCCATGATCAGGTGCACGTTCGCGGTGTCGGCCGAGAGGCGCGAAAGCTCGCCGCTGGCGAGGTCCCGGCGCAGCTTGTTCAATTCGCCCACCGACTGGGTGATGTCGACGTAGATCGGGTCGAGCTGCTGGATGGTGGCGAGGTTGGCCGCGCCCCCCTGCTCCACCAGGGTACCCTCGGTGAGGAGCGCCCGGCCGATGCGGCCCGAGATCGGCGCGCGGACGTCGGTCCAGCTCAGGTTGAGCTTGGCCCGGTCCCGGGTCGCCTTGGCGCCGGCGACCTCGGCCTCGGCCTGCTTCAGGCTCGCATAGGCGCTGTCGTACTGGGCCTGGCTCGCGGTCTGGCGCGAGAGCAGCTGTTCGAGGCGGTCGGCCTGCTGGCTCGCGAGGACCTGGGCGGCCTCCGTGCGGGCGAGTGCCGCCTCGGCGCTCTGGAGTTCGACCGCGAAGGGCGCCGGGTCGATCTTGTAGAGGAGGTCGCCCTCCTTCACGAGGCTGCCCTGCTCGAAGGTGCGCTTCACCACCAGGCCGGAGACGCGCGAGCGCACCTCGGCGATCCGCAGGGGGGCGACGCGGCCCGGCAGGTCGCGGAGATAGGGGATCGGCTGCTCGCGGACGGTGACGATGCCGACCTCCGGGACCGGCCCGGGGACCGGCGCGGACGCCTGCTGCTTCTGATTGCAGGCCGAGAGGGCGACCAGCACGAAGCCTGCCGCCAGCGCGGTCGGCCGGGTGCGGAACAGGCGGTGGTTCAAGGACGTCACGATCGTTTCGCTCCTGCGAAATTTCGGCAAAAGGCGCTCGGCCCGGGGCCGGCATCGCCGCGTTCAGGGTCCAGGGCCCTCGTGCACCGCGAGCGGGCCGGGCCGTGGCAAGCGTCGGGCCATGTGGGGATGGCCGTGACGGGATCGGGGTCTGCTGCAACTTCGGCGAGCGCGGGAGCGGCCGGATCGGGCCGAGGCTGGATCATGCCGAATCGCTCCGGAGCCGGATCATCCGGGCCGACCCTCGCCTAGCCTACAATCTGGGCGATCCGACGACACGCGCACCACCGGCACGCGAAGTACGGTCCGGACGCACGCGAACGTGAGCGCGGCGGCTTCCGCTCAGATCAGGAGGTCACGCCGCGGTGGACGCTCCAGGGGAGAGATCGCGCGGGTCTCGCAGTCCAACGCGGCGCGCGGCAGGCCGAGGCGCTTCGGCGCGTGCCGGCCGACCGGGACGAGCCGCTGCTGGGAGACGCTGCCGGCCGCCTCGTCGAGGTCGACCATCCCGACGGAGATCCGCGCCAGCAGGTCGGGGGCGTTCGGAACCGTCGTCGCCGTCATCGCGGCGTGACGCTCGAACCCGCGCGGAGCGTCGCCCGAGCCCTGCAGGAGGGGCAGCATCGCGCAGACGAGGAACAGCAGGGCGAGGAGACCCGACAGCGCCGTGCCGAGCGCACGGCCGAGGGCATGCCGACCGGCCGGCGCCGGATCGGCACAGGCGGACGGACCCGCATCGGCGGCACTGGCCATATGGCTTGTTGGGCTGCTCACGGTCACGAGTCTGGGGCTGGGCAGCCTTGGCCGCAAGTTCCTGCGGCATTGTGTCAGGTGCCCCGGACCGTCCTACGGCCACGCGGATTCGGAGCGTTGCCGGGATCACACAGGGGGCGCCCGTTCGGCCCAGGCTCGGTTGACCACCCCGCTCCATCCCGCCAAGGCTCTCGCCCCCGACCACATGCCTCCGGGAAAGCCGGGCCTCCGCGCCCGCCCTTTGCCGGTTCACGGCAGGAGGACAGACCATGCAGACGCGCCGCGTTCTCGCCGCATCCGCCCTGGCGGCGGCCCTGACCGTATCGACCGGACCGGCCTTCGCCGGAAACCCGTTCGACAGCGGGCCCATCGCCGACTTCATGAACATCTTCAAGGAGCAGGCGATCCCCCGCGAGACCGTCGCCTGGAAGGGCACGGAAAAGCCCGGCACGATCGTGGTCTCGACCAGCCAGCGCCGGCTCTACTACGTGCTCGGTGCCGGCCAGGCCGTGCGCTACGGCGTCGGCGTCGGTCGCCAGGGCTTCTCGTGGTCCGGCGAGAAGCGCGTCACCATGAAGAAGGAATGGCCGGATTGGCGCCCGCCGTCGCAGATGCTGGCGCGCCGCCCCGACCTGCCGCGCTTCATGGCCGGCGGCCAGGACAACCCCCTCGGCGCGCGCGCGCTCTACCTCGGCTCCTCGCTCTACCGTATCCACGGTTCGAACGAGCCCGAGACCATGGGCGCCGCCGTCTCCTCGGGCTGCATCCGCATGACCAACAAGGACATCGTCGACCTCTACGATCGCGCCAAGGTCGGCACGAAGGTCGTCGTCCGCAACTGAGCCGCGCCTCCGGCGCTCCGGTCCTCCATCCCGCCTCCAGTCGGTCTTCACTGGACCATGACGTGAGGACGGGATGATCTTCGGGGTGGATATCGGCCTGATCGCGGGTCTGTTCGCGGTCGCGGTGGCGGCTGGCTGCGTCGATGCGATCGCGGGCGGCGGCGGCCTGCTCACCGTCCCGGCCCTGCTGCTCGCGGGGCTCGATCCCGTCTCGGCGATCGCGACGAACAAGCTCCAGGGCAGCGCCGGCGCGGTCTCCTCGACCCTCGCCTTCGCGCGCCGCCGCCTGATCCACTGGCCCGATGCCTGGAAGATCGCGGTGAGCGCCGGCTGCGCCTCCGTCGCGGGTGCGCTCTGCGTCAGCCTGCTGCCGCGCGCCGTGCTCGACGCCGCCGTGCCGATCCTGCTCGTGGCCATCGCGATCTACTTCGCGACCGCCAAGCGCATGAGCAACGAGGACGCGACCGCGCGGATCACGCCGAACTGGTTCGCCCTGACCTGGGCACCGGCCGTCGGATTCTACGACGGCGTGTTCGGCCCCGGCGCGGGGGCCTTCTACATGATCGGCTTCGTGACCCTGCTGGGCCTCGGCGTGGTCAGGGGCACGGCCCATACCAAGCTCGCCAACGCCGCGAGCAATCTCGGCAGCCTCGCCCTGTTCGCGCTGGGCGGCCACGTGGTCTGGGCGATCGGCCTGACGATGGCGGTGGGCGCCTTCCTCGGCGCGCAGATCGGCTCGCGCCTGGCGATCCGCATGGGCGCGCGGCTGATCCGCCCCCTCCTCGTCACCATCGCCTGCGTGATGGCGCTGCGCCTCCTCTCCGACCCGGCCAACCCGCTGCGGCGCGCCGTGCTCGGATGGTTCGATAGCTGATCGTCGCCCACCGGTCCGCCCGTGACGACCCGCCGTCCGGTTCCCGGCTGCTAGGGGACCGCCGTTCGGAGGCGCGGCGTTCGGCTTCGGACGAAGCCGAACATCCGAACATCGTCGAGGATCCCTTCGCGACCGGGCCGGTGCGGCGGATCCGGGCGCGCGTCGCGCGAACCACGGAGGCTCTGTTCAGGCTGGGCTTCGGCGCGATCGGCACCCGCATCCTGACCGATGGTCTGCGCGAGATCGTCCGGCGCTGACGTAGGGGTCGCGCGCGCCGAGCCGGCGGCCGGTCGCGGCCGCCGGTCCCGGGGTGAGGCCCCTCAGCGCGGCATGAAGGCCCAGTAATCCAGGTCGAGGATCACGGCCGGGTCGTAGGCGTCGCCGACCTTGTCGGGGTGGTTGCCGCAGGGCTGGTTCTTGGTGGCGACCGTGCGCAGGCGCAGCGCCCCGATATCGCTGCGGCCCGGCAGCTCGGCGGTCTCCAGCACCTCGCTCCAGGCATAGACGGTGTCGCCGGCGAAGAGCGGGGCGACGTGGCGCCCGGCATTGATGCCCGCCAGCGCGAAGGCGTTGCCGAGGCCGTTGAAGCTCAGCGCCCGGGCCAGCGAGATCACGACGCCGCCGTAGATCAGCCGGCGGCCGAAGCGCGTGTCCTTGGCCGCGTAGCCGTCGAAATGCACCTTGGCGGTGTTCTGGTAGAGGCGCGTGGCGATCTGGTGCTCGGCCTCCTCGACGGTCATGCCGTCGACGTGGTCGATCCGCTCGCCGACGACGTAGTCGCCGAAGCGGTGGGGCGAGCCGGCGAGCGCGCAGTCGTAGGCGCCGGCGTTCAGGGGCGGCAGGGCGCCGGCGAGGTCGGCCGGGTCCACCACCTTGGCGAAGGTCGGCACGTGCTCCTGGGCGATCGTCGCCTCCGGATCGCGCTTCTTCACCAGCACCCAGCGGCAGTAGCTCAGAACGGTCTCGCCGTTGGCGTCCGAGCCGGTGGAGCGGACATAGACCACGCCGGTCTGGCGGTTCGAGCTCTCCTTGAGGCCGATCACCTCGGAGACGGTCGAGAGGGTCTCGCCCGGATAGACCGGCCGGCGGAAGCCGCCCTCGGCGTAGCCGAGATTGGCCAGGGCGTTGAGGGAGATGTCCGGCACGGTCTTGCCGAAGACCACGTGGAAGGTGAGCAGGTCGTCGAGGGGGCTCTGCGGATAGCCGATGGCGCGGGCGAAGGCGTCCGAGGACTGCACAGCGAAGCGCGGGCCGTAGAGCGCGGTGTAGAGTGCGACGTCGCCCTGGGTGACCGTGCGGGGCGTGGCATGGCGGATGGTCTCCCCGAGGCGGTAATCCTCGAAGAAGCGGCCGGGATTGGTCTTCATGACGGTCTCGTTCCCAGGGCGGCGCGGTTGCGCGTCGGTTTCTTGTGTCGGGCGGGTCGTCGTTGCGTCCCGCCCCTCGGGAGCCCCTCGGCTCAGCGCGTGTAGACGTAGGTCTGCGTCGGCACGAATTCGTGGAGCAGGCGGCTGGCGAACAGCAGCAGCAGGACGAGCACGATCGGCGACAGGTCGACGCCGCCGAGATTGGGCAGGATGTTGCGGATCGGGCGCAGCACCGGCTCGGTGAGGCGGTAGAGCACCTCGCCGATCTGGGACACGATCGGGTTGCGGACATTCACCACGTTGAATGCCACGAGCCAGCTCAGGACGGCGCTGGCGATGAGGACGTAGATGTAGAGCTGCACGACGGTGTCGAAGAGCCAGATGAAGGCGTTCATGCGCGGAAACGATGTCCTCGTGACCCGCGCCCGCGAGGCGCATCACGCGCACGCAAAGCTGCGGGATTTCTGGAATTGACAGGTCGGCGTGCGCGAGCCTAAAAGGCCGCCACCCCGGAACGGGGCTGTAGCTCAGATGGGAGAGCGCCGCAATCGCACTGCGGAGGTCAGCGGTTCGATCCCGCTCAGCTCCACCAGGTTTCCCCAGCATGCGGGAACGCCGGTGGTTTCATCCGGACGACCGACAGGGTGCGGAGCCAGCGCGGGCTCCCCTCACGCGTCCTTCAGCGGATCGTGGCCCCAGTTCATCAGCGACAGGCGCCAGGGCGAATCCTTCACCTTGTCGGCCTGCTTGGGTCCGCCCTGCTTCAGGTGACGATGGACGTAGCCGACGACCTTCGCCATGTGGGCGTAGTCGTCGTCGCTGAGATCGGTCTTCCCGGTTCGCAGGAGTTCGACGATGCGCCGACCCTCGCGGTGGCCCGTCGCTTCGCCGCCCTTCGTCTTCTGGCCGACCGACCGGCTCTCGTCGGTCTCCAGGAAGGCTTCCAGCTTGGCCGCCGTCATGTTCACGGCATCGTGGAACGCCTCGTAGGTCTCGGCGTGGTCGTCGGCCTTGGCTGCCATGCGGTTCTCTCCCGAAATCTCGGGCGGAAAACCGGGTCGTCGGCCGCGCGGTTCCGGCCCCGCGACGGCGCGTCCGCTCAGGCGATCAACCAGGCCACGCCCATCACGCCGGCCAGGAATATCCCGTAGGTCACCAGGACGGCGACGATCTCACGGTGCTGGATGACGATGTTTTCTGAAGCGGTCAGCATGGCGGTATGGCCGGGAGTGGAACGAGATCCTTCATCTCATGCCCGGCCTAAGAATTCGATGATCAGAACTACGGCCCGGATGAGGAAATTGCCGATGTCTCCCGGCGGCCACAGGCCGCCCCGTGACGGGGCGCCCGGTCAGGCCGGGCGGTCGGCGGGCTGGTCGAACAGGAAGTCGTCGACGGAGGGGATGGTCACCGCCAGGCCCGCGCCCGCGCCGTAGCTCGCCTTCGAGAGGCGCCAGGGCGAGTCGGTCCGGGCGCGGATGGCCTCCGAGGGGCGCAGGCGCCGGGGCGTGCCGTCGGCGCTGATCTCCTCGATCAGCACGAAGCCGTAGACCTGGAGGCGGGCCGCGATCAGCTTGGTCTCGCGGTCGCCCGCGGCCACCGAGAGGCTGCCCGTTGCGTAGACCGAATCCATCAGCGCGCGCTGCTCGCTGCGCCGGGCCGCCAGGCCGCCGCGCGGGACCGACGGAGCCGCGGCCGACGGCTGGGGGCGGAGGGTGCGTCGGAAGGGGACCACATTGTCCATCGTCGCCGGAACGCTGCCCATACGCCACTGTCCTCACGCTGCACTCGAACGGCCGGGCGAACGCCCCGGCACGTCCCCTGATTTCGACGGTTCCGCTTAACGGGCAGCTAACGTTACCGGCCGGCGCCGTCCCGTTTCCGGGCCGTCCGGCCCGGGCGCGCAAATGCTTGTGACTCGCGGCTCGGGATGGTCTACCCGGCCGGCAGACCCGACCCGGGAGGAACGCGCGGCATGGCATCCATCTTCGAGGCCCACAGCTTCGCGATGATCGCGCATGCGGGGCAGATCGATAAGGGCGGGCAACCCTATATCCGCCACCTGGAGCGAGTCGCCAACGCGGCGGTCGGCCGGGCCGGCCACGCCAAATCGGTGGATCGCCTCGCCATCGAGCCGATGGAGGTGATGCAGGCCGCGATCCTGCACGACGTCCTCGAGGACACCCCGACCACGCCGATCGCCCTGCGGGCCGAGGGCTTCTCCGAGGCGGTGATCGCCATGGTGGTGATGCTGACGAAGCCGGCGGAGCGCCTGCCCTACGATGCGCGGATCTCGGCCCTGATCGCCAAGGATCACCTCGGCGCGCTGCTGATCAAGATGTCCGATACCGAGGACAATCTGAGCCCGGACCGGACGCTGCCCGGCGGCGAGGCCCTGCGCGAGCGCTACGCCCCGGCCTTCGGCCGCCTGAGGGAGGCCGCCGGCCGCCTCGGCTATACCGGGGCGTAGGCAGCGCATGAAGAAGCCCCGCAGCATCGGCTGCGGGGCTCGGATCTCGGGAGTGGTCTCCCGCCCCATCGGCTGACTGGCCGGAGGCGGTGACTTCGGGAGGCTCAGTCCCGGGGACTCAGTTGGTTCCTGGGAATCACTTGGTTCCTGGGAATCACTTGGTCCCGAGGAATCACTTGCCGCTGGGGGCCGCACCGCTGCCGGTCACGCCGTTGCCGCCGGTGCTACCGCCGGGCGCGCCGACCGTGGCCGTGCTCGGGCCGCCTGAGGTGCCGGCCGGCGCCATGGTCGACCCCGTGGAGGCGGGGCCGCCCATACGGTCCATCGATTTCTCGCCGTTGCTCTTCACGCTGCCCGGATTGTTCATGTTGCGCTCGGTCGCGCCGGTGCCTGTGCCGGTCTGCGCGAAGGCGGAACCCGTGAGGGCCAGGGCGATGGAGCCGGCGAAAACCAGGATCTTGATAGACATGCTGCGTTGTCTCCCAGTCATTGATATCTGGTCGACCAACGCAGAGTCCCGATCGATTGTTCAAATTCTTCGGGGAATACGAGCCGGCCGGTCGTGTCCCGCCGGTTCACGCGGGGCGTGACTGGCGATCGACGTCGGACGCATCCGTGCAGGGCCGGCCTCGCGTCCGGCCCCGGTCGGCGCTCAGCCGTCGCTCTCGGCGCGGTCGGTGTTCTGCTCTTCCTCGTCGTAGGTGTAGCCCTCGAGCCAGTCCGCGCTGTTCTGCGAACCGGCCGGATAGGGATTGGCGGAATCCGGCTGGCCGGCCTGCTTGGCCGCGCGGCCCTCCTCCATCACCTGCTTGGATACCGCTGCCATGTCGTTCGCTCCCGTGAGGACCCATGCCTTACGGTAGGGCGCCGCCGGCCGGCGGGGACCCTCGGGGCAGCAAAAACCCGCCGCGGCCGGAGCCGGGCGGGTCTCGGTTTCACCGAGCGGGGGCGCCGGAGGGCCGCCGCCCGGCGGCGATCCTCAGGCGAGCTGCGTGGTGAAGCGGGCCGTCGTCTTGGCGCGGACCTCGTCCTCGGTGACGCCGTCGGCGAGCTCGACCAGGGTCATGCCGCCCTCGCCCTTCTTGTCGATGGTGAAGACGCCGAGGTCGGTGATGACCATGTCGACCACGTGGGTGCCGGTGAGCGGCAGGTCGCAGGCGGCCAGCAGCTTAGGGCTCTCCGAGCCGTCCTTGCCCTTGGCGGTGTGCTCCATCACCACCACCACCTTCTTGACGCCGGCCACGAGGTCCATGGCGCCGCCCATGCCCTTCACCATCTTGCCCGGGATCATCCAGTTGGCGAGGTCGCCGTTCTCGGCCACCTGCATGGCGCCGAGGATCGACAGGTTGATGTGCCCGCCGCGGATCATCCCGAAGGATTCGGCCGAGGAGAAGTAGCTGGTGGTCGGCAGCGCGGTGATCGTCTGCTTGCCGGCATTGATCAGGTCGGCATCCTCCTCGCCCTCGTACGGGAAGGGTCCCATGCCGAGCATGCCGTTCTCGGATTGCAGCTGCACCGACATCCCGTCCGGGATGTAGTTCGAGACGAGGGTCGGAATGCCGATGCCGAGGTTCACGTAGAAGCCGTCCTGCAGCTCCCTCGCGGCGCGCTCGGCCATCTGTTCGCGGGTCCAGGCCATGATGGTTCTCCTTAGCTCGGCTCTCAGACGGCGGCGGCGGGCACGGCGGGCTCGCCGCGCTTGCGGGTGGTGCGCTGCTCGATGCGCTTCTCGCGCTCCGGCACGTGGACGATGCGCTTCACGAAGATGCCGGGGGTGATGATGGTGTCGGGATCGATCTCGCCGGGCTGCAGGAGGTGCTCGACCTGCGCCACGGTGATCGAGGCGGCGGTGGCCATCATCGGATTGAAGTTCCGCGCCGTCTTCCGGTAGATCAGGTTGCCCTCGGTGTCGCCCTTCCAGGCATGGACGATGGCGAGGTCCGCGAAGAGGCCGCGCTCCATCACGTAGTCCTCGCCGTCGAACGCGCGCACGTCCTTGCCTTCGGCGATCAGGGTGCCGACGCCGGTCTTGGTGTAGAAGGCCGGGATGCCGGCGCCGCCGGCGCGGATGCGCTCGGCCAGGGTGCCCTGCGGGTTGAACTCGATGGCCAGTTCGCCGCCGAGGTACTGCCGGGCGAATTCCTTGTTCTCGCCCACATAGGACGAGATCATCTTGGCGACCTGGCGGGTCTCGAGGAGCTTGCCGAGGCCGACGCCGTCGATGCCGGCATTGTTCGACACCACGGTGAGGCCCTTCACGCCCGACGCGCGGATCGCCTCGATCAGGGCATCGGGGATCCCGCAGAGGCCGAAGCCGCCGCACATGATCATCATGTCGTCCTTCAGCACGCCGGCCAGCGCCGCCGTGGCGTCGGGATAAACCTTCTTCATGGAAGCCCTCCTGTATGGTTCTCTTCTTGGTCGGCGCGACCGTCACGCGAAAGCGGCGCCCTGCCAAGCCCTTGTCGCGATGCGGCCGTTACATTTTGCACCGCGCGGCACAGCCCCCGGCCGGCCTGGGCGGGCCGGACACTCCAGGGTCCGCGTGAGCGATCCACCGCGCTGGGCCGTGGATGGCTCGGGGTGCACCCGAGGGGCCGGGGAGACAAGCCGGGCGCCGAGGCTTATCAGGGATGGGTCGCCGGTTCTTCCGCGCGTCGCGGCCGCCGGGGCCCGACGCGCCCATCCCATCGTCGATCGCGCGCTCCGCCGCGCGTCCCTCCCGCCGGATGGAGTGGAATGCCGCTGCGCCGCCTCCTCTCGCTCCTGAGCCTCGGGGCCTTCGTCGCCGCCCTCTGGGCCGCCTGCCTGCCCTGGTCGGTGGCGACGCCGCGCCTGCAGAACGCCGTCGCGCGCGAACTCGCCCGCACCTACGGGCTGGCCATGACCGCCGAGGGACCGACCGAGATCACCCTGCTGCCGCTGCCCCGCCTCGGCTTCCGCGCGGTCAGGCTGACCGCCGGACACCGGGACGGGCCGATCCTGGCGGAGGGCGGCGCGCTCTCGCTCCAGCTCAGCCTGATCGCCCTGCTGACCGGGCGCATCGACGTGAACGCCCTCGGCCTCGACGGCGCGACCCTGCACCTGGCTTCCGGTGAGGACGACACGCGCTGGGCCGAGCCGATCCGGCTCCTCAACGCGCGGCTCGGCGCCGACGGCAGCTCGCATCCGCGCCGCATCACCCTGTCGCGGGCCACCGCCACGGGCCTCGACCCCCGCGACGGCTCGCCCCAGACCGCGCGCGACCTCGACCTGACCCTGTCCTGGCCCCTCTGGAGCGCCCAGGCCGAGATCTTCGGCAGCTTCCAGTGGAGTGCCATGCCGACGCGGTTCGCGATCTCGGGCCTGCGGGTGGCCGATCTCCTCGACGGCGGCACGACGCCGTTCTCCCTCAGCGCGAGCTGGACCGGCGGGACCCTGACCGCCGAGGGCAGCGGCCTGGTCCGGGCCGAGGGGCTGACGCTCACCGGGCTCGGCCAGTTCGACACCCGCTCCCTGCCCGAGACCCTGGCCTGGGCCGGGGGAAGCGTCGCCCTGTCGCCCTTCGTCGGTCCGTTCGGGATGACCGGCAATTTCGAGATGAACGGGCGCCAGCTCCTGCTGCCCAACGTCCGGGTGGCCTTCGGCGACAACCGCCTCGAGGGGGCGGGCGCCGTCTCGTTCGGGCGCGACCGCCCGGCCGTCCAGGCGACCCTGGCCGCCGAGACGCTCAACCTCGCCCCCATGCTGGCGGACGTGCTGAGGACCTTCGGGGTCACCCCCACGCGGCCCGGCGCCCCGGACTGGCGCACCCGCGACATCGCCCTCGCCCCCTATACCGGCGGCGACCTCGACCTGCGGATCTCGGCGGGCGCGGTCCGGTTCGGCCCGATCCTGGCCGAGGATCTCGCCGCCAGCGTCCTCGTCCGGGACGGCAACATCGAGGCGTCCCTGAGCCGTGCCTCCCTGGGCGGCGGCACCCTGAAGGGCCGCCTCGCCCTGGCCTCGTCGGCGCGGGACGCGTCGGTGACCGAGGCCAAGGTCCAGGGTGCCTTCGACCGGCTCGACCTCGCGGTGCTGCCCCCCGAACTGCGGCCGGAGACCTGGGTCCTCGGCGGCGCGCAGGGACAGTTCCAGGCCGAGGGGACCGGGGCCGACCTGCACGGGTTCCTCCGGCACCTCGACGGACACGCGGCGATGACGGTCGACGGCGGCACCCTCCTGGGAATCGACCTCGCCGAGGCCGCCCTGCGCAGCCGCATGCCGGCCCCGCGGGTCGGACGCACCGCCTTCGATCGCGCGACCCTGAGCCTGCGCTTCCGCGACGGCGTCGGCGAGATCACCGAGGGCGCGTTGGAGGGCACCATCCTCGCCGCCTCCCTGCGCGGGACCCTGTCGCTGCCGGACCGTCGCTGCGACACCCTCGCGGAGGTCGTCGCCCGGGGCTCGGCCTCGGACCGGCGCTTCCCGATGCGCTTCCTGATCGCAGGGCCGTTCGGCAGCCTCGACGTGCGCAGCCTCGCCCCCGACGCCGCGCCGGACCTGCGCGGCGGCAGGGTCACGCCGGCCAATCCCCTGCGCCTGCCGGCTGCCGGGCTGGCGCTTCCCGCCGGGGTCCGCGCCTACGCGCCGTGACCCGGATGGTTCAGGCCACGCCCCTGCGCCCGGTCAGCCAGGAGGCCGTGAGCACGAGGGCGGTGACGGTGCCGACCAGGAGCGTCGAGGCGGCGTTGATCTCCGGGTTCACCCCGAGCCGGACCTGGCTGTAGAGCCGCATCGGCAGGGTGGTGGCGCCCGGGCCGGAGACGAAGCTCGCGATGACGAGGTCGTCGAGGGACAGGGTGAAGGCCAGGAGGAAGGCCGCCGCCAGGGACGGGGCGATCAGCGGCAGGGTGACGGTGGCGAAGACCCGGCCCGGATGGGCGCCGAGATCGGCCGCCGCCTCCTCCAGCGACCGGTCGAGCCCGCGCAGGCGCGCGCCGACGATCACGGCGACGAAGCCGAGCCCGAGGGTCGCGTGCGCGACGACGAGGGTGAGGAGGCCGCGATCGAGGCCCCAGCCGACGAAGAGCAGCAGCAGCGACAGCCCGGTGATCACCTCCGGCATCACCAGCGGCGCGTAGATCAGCCCGGTGAAGAGCCGGCGGCCGGCAAAGCGCCCGCCCCGGTCGAGGGCCAGGGCCGCGAGCGTCCCGAAGACCGTCGCGAGCGCGGCCGAGGCGAGCGCCACCACGAGGGAGACCCCGGCCGCCTCGCGCAAGGGAATGTCGGCGACGAGCACCCCGTACCAGCGGGTCGAGAAGCCACCCCAGACCGTGACCAGGGCGGAGGCGTTGAAGGAGTAGACCACCAGGATCAGGATCGGCGCGTAGAGGAAGCCGAGCCCGAGGATCAGGGCGAGGCGGTCGAGCGCCCTCACCGGCCCGCCTCCCGTGCGGCCGCCTCGTCCTCGCGAAACAGGATCAGCGGGCCGACCACCAAGACGAGGACCAGGATCGCCACGGCCGAGGCGAGCGGCCAGTCGCGGTTGGAGAAGAACTCGCTCCACAGCACGCGCCCGAGCATCAGGGTGTCCGAGCCGCCGAGCAGGTCCGGGATGATGAACTCGCCGACCATCGGCACGAAGCAGAGGAGCGCCCCCGCACTCAGCCCCGGCCGCGCCAGCGGCAGGGTCACGCTCCAGAACACCCGCACCGGCCCGGCGCCGAGATCGGCCGCGGCCTCGGGCAGGCGCGGGTCGAGCTTGGCGAGGACCGCGTAGAGCGGCAGCACCATGAAGGGCAGGTAGGCGTAGGTCAGCCCGATCACCACCGCCCCCTGGGTGTTCAGGATCTCCAGGGGCTGCGAAATCAGCCCGAGCCTGATCAGCCCGGCGCTGAGCAGGCCCTCGGGCTTCAGGATGGCGATCCAGGCGTAGATCCGGATGAGGAAGCTCGTCCAGAACGGCACGATGAGGAGCGCCACGAGGAGCGGCTGCCAGCGCTCCGGGGCGCGGGCCATCGCCAGGGCGATCGGGGTGCCGATCAGGGCCAGGATCGCGGTGGCGATGGCCGCGAGCGTCAGCGACGACAGGGCGGCGTCGCGGTAGAGGGCGTCGCCCGCCAGGGTCTCGAAATTGGTGAAGTCGAGGGCTTCGAGGAAGCTGCCCCAGCCCTCGATCCCGGCGCTCCAGTCGAGCACGGGCAGGTAGGGCGGTTGCGCGGTCGCCGGCGTCGACAGGCTGATCTTCAGGGTCAGGATCACCGGCAGCAGCACGAAGGCGGCGAGCCAGAGAGCGGGCAGGACCGGGAGCAGGCGCCGCATGCTCACGCCTCCGCCGGCATCAGCCAGGCCCGCTCCGGCGGATAGGACAGGTGGACCGTCTCTCCGACGGCGGGCGCGTCCGCGTCGGTGGGCGCGCTGACCCGCCAGACCGTCCCGTCGGCGAGGCGGACCTGGATCCGGATCCGGTCGCCGAGGAAGGTCGTCTCGACCACCTGCCCGGCGAGGTCGGGGCCGTCGCCGGACGGGGCGCGGGCCAGCGCGATGCGCTCGGGCCGCAGGGCGATGACCCCCTCCCCCTCGCCAGCGCCGCCGGCGCGCAGGGGGCCGAGGGCGGTGTCGAGGCTGGCGAGGCCGCCCGGGTCGCCCGCCGAGACCCGGCCCGGGATCAGGTTCACGTCGCCGAGGAGCCCGGCGACGAAGCGGTTGGCCGGGCGCTCGTACAGGCTCGCCCCATCGCCGATCTGCACGAGGCGGCCGCGGTCCATCACGCCGATGCGGTCGGCCAGCGCCAGGGCCTCGGCCGGGTCGTGGGTGACGACGACGAAGCCCGTGCCGAGGCGCCGCTGCAGGGCGCGCAGCTCCCCTTGCGTCTCCTCGCGCAGGGCGCGGTCGAGGGCGCCGAGCGGCTCGTCGAGGAGGAGCACCCGTGGGGAGCGCGCGAGGGCCCGGGCAAGGGCCACCCGCTGCCGCTGCCCACCCGACAGGGTGTCGGGCCGGCGCGGGCCGAATCCGTCGAGCCGCACCAGGCGCAGGAGTTCGTCCACCCGCGCCTGGCGCGCCGCCCGCCCGAGCCCGGAGAGGCCGTAGGCGATGTTGGCGGCCACGCTCATGTGCGGGAACAGGGCGTAGGACTGGAACATCATGTTGACCGGCCGGCGATGCGGCGGGTCGGCGGTGATGTCGGCCCCGCCGAGGTGGATCGTGCCGGCGCTCGGGGTCTCGAACCCGGCGATCAGGCGCAGCAGCGTGCTCTTGCCGCAGCCCGACGGCCCGAGCAGGCAGACGAACTCGCCGGGCTGCAGGGTGAGGTCGAGGTCGGCCAGAGCCGCGTGCGCGCCGAAGCGCTTGCCGAGGCCGGCGCAGGTGAGGAGGCCGGCCGGGTCGGGGCCACGCGTCGACGCCATCGCGGGTGCCGGGATCTCAGCTGTCCTCGCGCAACGCTTCCGCGACGCGGGCCTCGAGCAGGTCGGGCCGGCGGATCACCAGGGCGCCGCGGGTCCGGTCGATCAGGCCGTCGGCGGCCATCACGGTGAATTCCCGCGTCACCTGCTCGCGGCGGCAGCCGATGCGGGCGGCGAGCACGTGGTGGTAGGGCGGCGGGGTCACCACACGCTCGCCGTCGCCGCCGGCGCGCGGCACCGACAGGCGCAGGAGTTCGGCATAGAGGCGGTGGCGCAGGTCGAGGAGCGCGTGCTCCATCAGGCGGGTGTTCAGTTCGCGCACGCGCTTGGCGAGCAGGCGGAACAGCCGGTCGGCGATGGCCTCGGAGGCGAAGATGATCTGCCGGAACACGGGCGCGGGCACGACGCAGACCTCGCCGCGGGTCAGCGCCGTGACGTTGGCCGAGCGGCCGATGCCGTCGAGCGCGGCGAGTTCGCCGAAGAAGGCGCCGCCGCGCATCTCGCCCAGGATCACTTCCTTGCCCGATTGCGAGCGGTTGAGGATGCGCACCTCGCCGGAGGCCAGGAAGTAGACGTCGGTGGAGACGTCGTCGTAATCGACCAGCACCTCGTTCTCGTCGAAGCGACGCCAGTGGCAGCGCGTCTCGTAGACGGACAGCTCGATTCCCGGCTCCTTGAAGAACGGGATGGTCGTCAGCCGTCCTGTGGTCACGCGTCCTGCCCCCGTCGCGAATCGAAGCTGATCGATACGCCGTGCAATTCCTGGGTCAAGCGTTCACGATCGCTCGCCCACCGATAGGCGCGGATGCGAGGTTCGCGCCAACATCCTGCCCCGGTGGCGAGCCCGCGCCCGGGGCCGCTTGCCAGTGAGGCGCCGACCCCGCAAAAGCGCGCCATGCTCCGCGTCAACGATCTCACCTACCGCATCGGCGAGCGCCTGATCCTCGACGGCGCCACCTTCGTCATCCCGGACCGCGCCCGCGTCGGCCTCGTCGGGCGCAACGGCGCCGGCAAGACCACCCTGTTCAAGGCGATCCTCGGCGAGTTGCCCACCGAGGGCGGCACGGTGTCGATGCCCAAGGGCATGCGCATCGGCGCCGTGGCCCAGGAGGCGCCGGCCGGACCCGAGACCCTGCACGCGGTGGTGCTGGCCGCCGACACCGAGCGCGCCCGGCTGATGGCCGAGGCCGAGCACGCGGACGGCATCCGGCGGGCCGAGATCGAGACCCGGCTCGTGGACATCGAGGCGCACTCGGCGCCGGCCCGCGCGGCGGCCATCCTGCACGGCCTCGGCTTCGACGCCGAGGCGCAAGGGCGCCCCTGCTCGGACTTCTCCGGCGGCTGGCGCATGCGCGTGGCGCTCGCCGCGGTGCTGTTCTCCGAGCCCGACCTGCTGCTCCTCGACGAGCCGACCAACTACCTCGACATCGAGGGCACGATCTGGCTCTACGACTACCTGGAGCGCTATCCCCGCACGGCCGTGATCATCAGCCACGACCGCGACCTCCTCGACGAGTGCGTCGACCACATCCTGCACCTCGATCGGGGCAAGCTCAGCATCTACAAGGGCGGCTACACCAGCTTCGCCCGGCAGGTGGCGGAGAAGCGCGTGCTCCAGGCCAAGGCCAAGGCCAAGCAGGATGCCGAGCGGGCGCATCTCCAGAGCTTCGTCGACCGCTTCAAGGCCAAGGCGACCAAGGCGCGCCAGGCCCAGTCCCGCGTCAAGCGCCTCGCCAAGATGGAGATCATCGCCTCGGTGATCGAGGACGACGTGCCGGCCTTCCGCCTGCCGAGCCCGGAGCGGCCGCTCTCGCCGCCCATCGTCGCGATGGAACGGGTGCAGGCGGGCTACCCGGACCGGATCGTGCTGTCGGGCCTCAACCTCAGTCTGGCCCCCGACGACCGGGTGGCGCTGCTGGGCGCCAACGGCAACGGCAAGTCGACCTTCTGCAAGCTCATCGGCGGGCGCCTGCCGCCCTTGAGCGGCGAGTTGCGGCGCTCCTCCAAGATGGAGGTCGCCTACTTCGCCCAGCACCAGCTCGACGAGCTGCGCCCGGCCGAGAGCGCCTACGCCCATGTCCGCGACCTGATGCCGGACGTCCCCGAATCGAAGGCCCGCGCCGCCGCCGCCCGCCTCGGCTTCTCGGGCACGAAGTCGGAGACGCCGGTCTCCCAGCTCTCCGGCGGCGAGAAGGCGCGCCTGCTGATGGGGCTCGCGGCCTTCCGCGGCCCGCACCTGCTCATCCTCGACGAGCCGACGAACCACCTCGACATCGAGAGCCGCCAGGCTCTGGTGGAGGCGATCAACGACTACGAGGGCGCCGTCATCCTGGTGAGCCACGACCGCTTCCTGGTGGAGGCCTGCGCCGACCGGCTCTGGCTCGTCTCGAACGGCAGCGTGAAGGCCTTCGACGGCGACATGGACGATTACCGCCGCTACGTCCTGGCCGGGCCGGAGCGCGAGGCCGAGAAGGCCGCCCCCGAATCGACCGGCGGTGCCAAGGCGGTGGAGCGCCGCTCCAACGCCGACCGCCGCGTCGCCCTCGCGCCCCTGCGCAAGAAGCTCGAGGGCGTCGAGGGGCGGATGAAGAAGCTCACCGACGCCATGGCCAAGATCGACGCGGCGCTCGCCGACGGCACCGCCTTCCAGGCGAACCCGGCCAAGGCCGGCGAACTCGCCAAGATGCGGTCCGACGCCGCCGCGGCCCTGGAGGCGGCCGAGGAGGAGTGGCTGGAACTCAGCGGCGAGATCGAGGGCGCGACGGCCTGAGGCCGGAAGCGATCGTCGCCTGCGCGGAGAGGCACGACGCGGCCCTCCTCCCCGCGAAGGGGAGAGGGCGCGGCGTGATCGCGACGGGGCAGGCGCTGAGCGAGAGGCTATCGGCTGACGACCTCCGCGCCGACCCGGTCCCGCGCAGACCGCAGCCCGGAAACATCCGTACCGCCGGGGCGTTTCCGACCGCGCGCCACCTGAGGGACCCCAACGATGCCCGATGCCCACCGCCGCCGGCTCGGGCCCCTGCTGGCGCTGCTGCCGCTCGGCGCCGCCGGGGCCTGGATCGCCTACAGCCGCCTCGGCATCGACCACCATCGCCGGATGCCGCCCGCCCTCCCCGGCCGGCAGGCCTGCTTGGGAAGCGAGGCGGGCGGGCTGTCCTACTACGCGAGCGGACCGGAGGCGGGCCTGCCGCTCCTGCTGATCCACTCCGTCAACGCGGCGGCCAACGCCTACGAGGTCCGGCCGCTCTATCGCCATTACGCGAAGACGCGCCCGGTCTACGCCCTCGACCTGCCGGGCTTCGGCTTCTCCGAGCGCAGCGACCGGGTCTACACGCCCGAGCTGATGACGGCGGCGATCCACGCCATGACGGCGGAGATCCGGCAGCGGCACGGGGGCGCCGCCATCGACGCGGTGGCACTCTCCCTGTCGTCCGAATTCCTGGCCCGGGCCGCCCTGGCGCGGCCGGGCGACTATCGCAGCCTCGGGCTGATCAGCCCGACCGGATTCGACAAGCGCTTCGAGCGCCGCAACCCGTCCGGCAGCGACACGGCCCGGGCGGTGGCGGCCTATCCCCTCTGGGGCCGGGCGCTGTTCGACCTCCTCGTCAGCCGCCCGAGCATGCGCTTCTTCCTGGAGAAGACCTGGGGCTCGCGCACCATCGACGAGGGCCTTCTCGAATACGACCAGATCGCGGCCCACCAGCCCGGTGCGGAGTTCGCCCCGTTCTCGTTCCTGGCCGGACACCTGTTCGCCACCGAGACGGGCCGGGTCTATCCCCGCCTCGACCGGCCGGTCTGGATGATCCACGGCACCCGGGGCGACTTCGTGGACTACCGCCACGCCGACCGCTTCCGGGGCGACCCGGGCTGGACCATCGACGTGCTGGAGACCGGCGCCTTCCCGCATTTCGAGCGCCTGCCCGAGGTCGCCGCCCGCTACGACGCCTTCCTGGCGCGGCTGGCGCGCTGAGCCCCTGGTCGCCCGCACCGCGCCGGGTTAGTCGAGGGGCACGCCCGCTCGATAAAAACCCGGAGCCCCGATGTCCGACCTCACCCTCGCCGCCGCTCAGATCATCGTCGCCACCGCCCTGGAGACCGCCCGCGCCCACAAGCTGAAACCCCTGGCGGTGGTGGTCTACGACGCGCGCGGCGCCCTCAAGGCCCTGGGCGCCGAGGACGGGACGTCGCTCCGCCGGGCGGAGGTCGCGATGGGCAAGGCCAATGGCTGCCTCGCCCTCGGCCTCGGCGGCCGGGCGATCCACAAGCGCGCCGAGGAGCAGGCCTACTTCGTCGCCGCCGTCAGCCATCTCGTCGGCCCCGCCGCCCTGGTGCCGGTGCCGGGCGGGGTGCTCATCCGCCAGGGCGAGGCCGTGATCGGCGCGGTCGGCATCTCGGGCGACACCTCGGACAACGACGAGCTCTGCGCGGTGGCGGGCATCGAGGCGGCGAGACTCACCGCGCAGACCGGCGCCTGAGGCGATGCTGCGCCCGCATCGGCGGCACTGGCTCGTCGGCGGTGCGGCGCTCCTGGCCGCCGGCGGCGGCGGGGCCGCGGCGGCGCCGGGCGATCTCTACCGGCGCGGCAACGATGCGGACCCCGAGACCCTCGACCCGCACAAATCCTCGACGGTGGCCGAGGCGCATATCCTGCGCGACCTCTACGAGGGTCTGCTCACCTACGACAATCACGGCGCGATCATCCCGGGGGCGGCCATCGCCTGGACCCTGTCCGAGGACGGCCTGACCTACAATTTCACCCTCCGCGCGGACGGGCGCTGGTCGAACGGCGACCCGGTCCGCGCCGAGGACTTCGTCTTCGCCCTCCGGCGCATCCTCGCCCCCGTCACGGCGGCGAAGTACGCCGAGGTGCTGTTCCCCCTGAGGAACGCCCGCGCGGTCAACCAGGGCAGGCTGCCGCCCGAGGCCCTCGGCGTCATGGCCCCGGACGAGCGGCGCCTGGTGCTGAGCCTGGAGCAGCCGACGCCGTACCTGCTCGAACTCCTGACGCACCAGACCTCCCTGCCCGTGCATCCGCCCTCCCTGGCCCGCCACGGCGACGCCTTCGCCAGGGCCGGCAACAGCGTGACCAACGGCCCCTACCGCTTGGCGGAGGTGGTGCCGAACGACCGCATCACCCTGGAGCGCAACCCGCATTTCCACGCGGCCGCGACGGTGGCGATCCCGCAGGTCGCCTTCCTGCCGACGCCGGACCTGTCGAGCGCGGTCCGGCGCTACGCGGCCGGCGAGATCGACTCGCTCGCCGACCTGCCCGGCGACCAGATCGCCTCGCTCAAGGCGCGCTTCGGGAGCCAGGTCGTGCTCGGCCCCTCGCTCGGCCTCTACGCCCTGGCGGTGAACACCCGCAAGGCGCCCTTCGACGACGTCCGGGTGCGGCGCGCGCTCTCCCTCGTCATCGACCGCGAGTTCCTGGCCCAGAAACTCTGGGGCGAGACCATGGAGCCGGCCTACTCCCTCTGCCCGCCCGGCCTCGACCATTACCGAACGCCGCCCGAGACCGCCGGGCGCGAGGCGCTGCCGATCGACCGCGAGGACGAGGCCCGGACGCTGCTGGCCGCGGCCGGCTTCGGCGAGGGGCGGCCCCTGCGGCTCGAATATCGCTTCAACACCAGCGACAACAACCGCAACACCGCGCTCGCCATCGCCGACATGTGGCGCGGGATCGGGATCGAGACCCGCTTCGTCTACACCGATGCCAAGACCCACTTCGCCTACCTGCGCGACGGCGGCGACTTCGACGTGGCGCGCATGTCCTGGATCGCCGACTATTCGGACCCGCAGAACTTCCTGTTCCTGCTGGAGACCGGCAATGACGGGCTGAACCCCGGTCACTACGCCAATCCGGCCTACGACGGCCTGATGCGCCGGGCGGCGGCGGAGCGCGACATCGCCCGGCGGGCCGACCTCCTCCACGAGGCCGAGACCATCGTGGTCACCGAGCTGCCCTGGATTCCGGTGATGCACACCCGCTCGAAGGCCCTGATCGCGCCGCGCCTCTCCGGCTACCACCCGAACCTGCGCAACGCCGCGCCGACGCGCTTCCTGAGGCTGACGGCGTGATCGGCTTCGTCCTGCGCCGCCTGCTCCAGGCGATCCCGACCCTGTTCGCGGTGGTGACCCTGAGCTTCTTCCTGATCCGGCTCGCGCCCGGCGGCCCCTTCGACCTGGAGCGGCCCCTGCCGCCGGCCGCCATGGCGAACCTCGCCCGGGTCTACGGCCTCGACCAGCCGCTGATCGTCCAGTACGGGCGCTACCTCGGCGCCCTTCTCACCGGCGACTTCGGACCCTCGTTTTCCTTCCGCGACCTCACCGTGGGCGACCTGTTCGCCCGCGGCCTGCCGGTCTCGATGACGCTCGGCGCCCTCGCCCTGGCGCTGGCTCTCGGGCTCGGCATCGGCCTCGGCGCGCTGGCGGCCTTCCGCCGTGGGAGCGCCGTCGACCGCCTCGTCAGCCTCACCGCCGGGCTGACGCTGGCGGTGCCGACCTTCGTGGTCGCGCCCCTGCTGCAGATCGTCTTCGGCCTGACCCTGCGCTGGCTGCCGGTGGGCAGCTGGGAGAACGGCGCACCGGCCAACCTCGTGCTCCCGGTCGTCACCCTGGCCCTGCCCCAGGTCGGGGCGCTGGCCCGGCTCACCCGTGCCTCCCTCGGCGACGTGCTGGCCGCGCAACCCATCCGCACCCAGCGCGCCATGGGCCTGCCGCCCCACCGCATCGCCCGCCACGCCCTGCGCGGCGCCCTGCTGCCCGTGGTGGCGATCCTCGGGCCGACGGCGGCCTCCCTGCTCACCGGCTCTGTGGTGGTCGAGACCATCTTCGGCCTGCCCGGCATCGGCCGCTACTTCGTCGATGGGGCGCTGAACCGCGACTACACCCTGGTGATGGGCACCGTCGTGCTGGTGGCGCTCTTCGTGATCGCCCTCAACCTCGTGGCCGACCTCCTCTCCGGCCTCCTCGATCCGCGCCTGCGGGCGGCCCGGTGAGGCGCGCCCTCTCGCGGCTCGCCCGCAACCGGGGGGCCGTGGCGGCCCTGGCCGTCCTGGCGCTCGTCGCCCTCGCCTGCCTGGCCGGCCCCCCGCTCACCGGCCACGATCCGGGCCGGATCTACCCCGACCTCGTGCGCACCGCCCCCTCGCTCCGGGCCCATCCGCGGCCCGAGGCGATCGCGCCGGCGCTGGAGCGCCTCGCCTTCCGGATGCGGGTGACGGCCGCGGACATCACGGTCGCGGACGGGCGGCTGCACGTCACCCTGTCGGCGCCGAACCCGATCAACGAACGGGCGCTGAGCTACCTGCCCCGCTCGGACCTGTTCGGCCCGGCCACGATCGTCTCGCGGGCCGAGGACGGGCGCCGTCTCGTGGTCGAAGCGCCGGTGCGACGCATGTATTTTCCCCTCGGCACCGACGTGCTCGGGCGCGACCTCCTCAGCCGCAGCCTCGTCGCCGGCCGGGTCTCCCTGCTGATCGGCCTCGTCGCCACCGGCGTCGCCCTCCTCATCGGCGTCACCTACGGCGCGGTGGCGGGCTATGCCGGCGGCCGGGTCGACGCGCTGATGATGCGGCTCGTCGACGTGCTCTACGCCCTGCCCTTCGTCTTCTTCGTGATCATGCTGCTGGTGTTCTTCCGGGCCGGGCTCGGGCTGATCCTGATCGCCATCGGCGCGGTGGAATGGCTCGACATGGCCCGGATCACCCGGGCGCAGACCCTGTCCCTGCGCCACCGCGACTTCGTGCGGGCCGCCGAGGCGCTCGGCCTCTCGGCCGCCGCGATCCTGCGCCGCCACATCGTGCCGAACACCCTCGGGCCGGTCACGGTGGCGGCGACCCTGCTGGTGCCGCGGGTGATCCTCCTGGAGAGCTTCCTCTCCTTCCTCGGCCTCGGTGTGCAGGAGCCGTCCACGAGCTGGGGCGCCCTCGTCGCCGAGGGCTCGCGCGCCATCGAATCCGCGCCCTGGATGCTGGCCGCGCCGGCCGGGTTCCTCGTCGCCACCCTGGTGGCACTGAACGTGCTGGGCGACGGCCTCGCCGACGCCCTCGACCCGCGCCTCAGCGCGGACCGGTGAGGCCGGGATAGACCACGCGGACCACGCGCCGCTCCTCCGGGATCTCCGAGACCGGCCGGCCCTTCGCGTCGCGCTCGGGCATGGCCTCCGGCGCCCCCACGTCGCTCGGGCGCAGGCGCCACGGATCGAGGCCGTGCGAAGCCGCGCCGCGCCCGGCCTCGGACGCCGCGGCGGGCAGGAATCCGAGGGCGGCAAGGGCAAGGAGAAGGGCGAGGAGAAGGGCGGAGGGAACGGGCAAGTGAAGGCGTGGCATCGCTGAGGCGTCCGGTCGAGCCCGCCGAGTTCAGCCGAGATCACTTACCTTTGCGCCAAGCTTGGCGGAACCGCCGGGCCTCGGCCCGGATTGCCAACAACTGTCCCGGAGCACGGTTAACGAGGATTCGATGGCAACCAAGGCCGTGGCGGAACGAGGCAGCGCGAGCGCGGGGACGACGCCGGAGCGCGTTCCGATGGGCACCGTGATCGACACGGACATCTCCGCCCGGCTCGACCGCCTGCCCTGGGGGCGCTTCCACGTCCTCGTCATCGTGGCGCTCGGCATCACCTGGGTGCTGGACGGCCTCGAGGTGACCCTCGCGGGCTCCCTCGTCGGAGCGCTGCGGGCCGAGCCCATGAGCTTCACCGAGTTCGACATCGGGCTCGCGGCGAGTTCCTACCTCGTCGGCGCCGTCACGGGGGCGCTGGGCTTCGGCTGGCTCACCGACCGCATCGGCCGCAAGAAGCTCTTCTTCATCACCCTGGCGCTCTACCTCGCCGCCACCGCCGCCACCGGCCTGTCCTGGAACATCTACAGCTTCTGCCTCTTCCGCTTCCTCACCGGGGCCGGCATCGGCGGCGAGTACACCGCCATCAACTCGACGATCCAGGAGCTCGTGCCCGCCCGCGTGCGCGGCTGGACCGACCTCGTCATCAACGGCTCGTTCTGGATCGGCGCCGCGATGGGCTCGTTCCTGTCCATCGTGGTGCTGCGCCCGGGGATGATCGACCCGGCCTGGGGGTGGCGCATCGCCTTCTTCGTCGGCGGCGGCATCGGCCTCGTCATCCTGCTGCTGCGGACCTGGATTCCGGAGAGCCCGCGCTGGCTCGCCACCCACGGATACGTCGCCGAGGCCGACCGCGTCGTCACCGGCATCGAGAAGCGCTTCACCGACGAGGGCCACACGCTGCCGCCCATCGACGAGAGCAAGCGCATGAAGCTCAGGACCCGCAGCCACACGCCCCTCAAGGAGGTGTTCGGCACCATGCTGGTCGGGCACCGCAAGCAGACGATGGTGGGCCTCGCCCTGATGGTGGCGCAGGCGTTCTTCTACAACGCCCTGTTCTTCACCTACGCCCTGGTGCTGCAGCGGTTCTACAACGTGCCGGGCGACCATGTCGGCTGGTACCTGCTGCCCTTCGCGCTGGGCTCCTTCCTCGGCCCGCTGCTGCTGGGGCGCCTGTTCGACACGGTCGGCCGGCGCCCGATGATCGCCTTCACCTACGGCATCTCGGCGATCCTGCTGGCGATCACCGGCTACCTGTTCAAGATCGACGTGTTCGGGCCGGTGGGCCAGACCGCGGCCTGGATGGTGGTGTTCTTCTTCGCCTCCGCCGCCGCGAGCGCGGCCTACCTCACCGTGGCGGAGACCTTCCCCCTGGAGATCCGGGCGCTGGCCATCGCGGTGTTCTACGCGCTGGGCACCGGCATCGGCGGCGTCTCCGGCCCGCTCCTGTTCGGCGCCCTGGTGGAGACGGGGTCCCGCGACAACGTGCTGATCGGCTACCTCGTCGGCGCCACCCTGATGGCGGTGGCGGCGGTGGTCGGCGGCCTCTTCGGCACCGCGGCCGAAGGCAAATCCCTGGAGGACGTCTCGAAACCGCTCGCGGCGGCCTGAAACACGAGGTTCGGCGCCGGCAAAGCTTGAAACCACCGGGGATGGTCGGGGTTGGTCACCGATCGATCGTGTCACGCCCATCCCCGGAAGGACCTCATGCGGATCATCCCCACCACGCTCGCGCTCGTCCTGTCGGGCGGCGTCCTCGCCTGCACCTCCGCGGTCTTCGCCGAGGGCAACAGCCCGGCCGAGATCAAGCAGCCCGGTCCGCCGCGGATGACGACGCCGGGCGTCGCCGGCGCGCCGGTGGTCAAGCCCGGCGGCGTCGACAATGGCGGCCCCGGATCGGTCGGCACCATCGCCCCCGGGGCGACGGGCGCCTCCAGCGTCTCGAACAATTCCGGCGCCTCCGGCAATGCCGAGCAGAACCAGAAGCCGATCGGCAATACCGGCGGCGGTGGCGGCGGCGGGAGCTGAGCCTTCAGGTCACCCGCCGCTCGGCGAAGAAGGCCCGCAGCAGATCGGCGGCCTCGCGCTCGCGAAGGCCGCCATAGACCTCCGGGCTGTGGTGGCAGGTCGGCTGGTTGAAGAAGCGCGGACCGTTCTCCACGGCCCCGCCCTTCGGATCCGAGGCCGCGAAGTAGAGGCGACGGATGCGCGCGAACGCGATCGCGGCCGCGCACATCGCGCAGGGCTCCAGGGTGACGTAGAGGTCGCATCCGCTCAGGCGCTCGTCGTCCAGGGCCTGGCAGGCGGCCCGGATCGCCAGGACCTCCGCGTGCGCGGTCGGATCGCGCAGGGCCCGCGGACGGTTATGCGCGACCGCGACGACGACCCCGTCCTTCACTACCGCCGCGCCCACCGGCACCTCGCCCTCCCCCGCTGCCAGGCGCGCCGCCGCGAAGGCGCGGCTCATCGGGTCGCTGGCGGAAGGGTCGGCATCGGGCATCGGCGCTGTCCTGCGATCGGCGCCCGATCCTTGGCCGTCAGGCCGACGATCCGCAATGGGGCACGCCCGCTGCATCCGGCACCCGCGGGACCGGTTCACCGAACCGGGAACGGGTCAGCCGGGGACCCGCCCCGGGCCGCCTGGACGGTCGTCGCGCTCGAAGCCGGAGCCCCGGGACGTCCGAAGGAGAGAAATGAACCCTGCGGGCGCCGCCCGATCCGCCGCGGGCCGAGGCGTGAGGCCGAACCGGTTCACGAGAATGTTAAAGCGCGGAACATCGTCCGGGCGTGGCCGTTGGACTGGGCAATGCGGCTCGGCTGACACGTCGCCTGGCTGCCAACCCGAAGACGAGGAGCGCACGATGAGCAGCACCACCGACAAGATCAAGGGTCTCGCCAACGAGGCCGTCGGCAACGTCAAGCAGGGCATCGGCAACGTGACCGACAACGACAAGCTCAAGGCCGAGGGCAAGGCCCAGGAGCTGAAGGGCGAGACCCAGAAGACCGTCGGCGATGCCAAGGACGGCGTCAAGAACGCCGCCGACACGGTCAAGAGCAAGCTCTGAGTTTTCCGGCCCGGCGCTCGGCTCCGGGCGACACGGAATGGGAAAGGCGGCGCGAGCCGCCTTTTTTCATGTTTGCGCCCCGCAGGCGGCGAACCCGCGGCCCATGAGCGCGGGATCACTCGCAACGGCGCGTCCGCTCTGTTATGGGGCAGGCATGACCGACAAGACTGACGATACGATGGGCGGGTCCGTGGACGCGCCTGCCAAGACCTCCCGTTCGAAGGCCAAGGCCTCGACGAAGACCTCTGCGGCGAAGACCAAGGCCGTCGCGCCGGCCGCATCGGCCGTCGAGGCGCCGGCCGGCAAGCCCGCGAAGGCGGCCAAGGCTGCCAAGGCCGAGCCCGTGACGGTGGAGGTCGAAAAGACCGGGACCGGTAAGGCCAAGTCTTCGCGCGCGCCGGCGGCGGAAGCGAAAGCTTCGGCCGGCAAGTCGTCCGATGCGAAGGCGCCGAACGCGAAAGCGGCGAAGCCGGCCGTCACCAAGGACGACGCGGCGAAGGCGGAAGCCGTGACGGCGAAGACGCCGAAAGCGGCCACGCCGAAGATTGCGGCGGGCAAGTCTACCGCAAGCAAGTCTACCGCAAGCAAGCCCACCGCAGGCAAGTCCGCGGAAGCGAAGGTCGAGACGGTCGCGCCCGCCGATCCCAAGCCCGCCGATCCCAAGCCTGCCGAGCCCAAGCCTGCCAAGCCCAAGCCTGCCAAGGCCGTGGCCCCGAAGACGGCGGCCGAGACCGCGCCTGCGGTGACGGAGGCGTCCGAGCCCAAGCCCAAGACGGGGAAGGCCGCGAAGGCGACGGCCGGAAAGGCGTCGGAGGCCGCGCTCGAAGCCGAGGCAGGCGACGTCAAGGCGAGCAGAGCCAAGGCAAATGGAGCCAAGGCAAGTGGAGCCAAGGCAAGCGGAACCAAGGCACCCGCGGCGCCCGGTCTCGCGACGGAACCGTCCGTTGCCGAGCCGGCAGCCAAGCCCGCAGCCAAGCGCGCCAAGGCGGTCGAGAAGTCCCAGGCCTCCGAGCCGAAATCCTCCGAGCCGAAATCCTCCGAACCGAAATCCTTCGAGCCGAAATCCACCGAGTCGAAGCCGGCGGCCCCGGCGGAGCGCTGGGCTCCGGCGACCGATGCCGGCATTCCCGGCCCCTCGGCGGAGGAGAAGCCCAAGGTCCGCCACGCGGCCATGCCCCGCGGGGGCGATGCGCCCCTGCGCCGCAAGACGGCCCTGGCGAAGCCCGCTCCCGCGCCGCGGCCCGAGGCGGCCTCCTCCGGCGGCCCGGCCCGCGACGACGCCACGCCCGACGGCGACCGCATCGCCAAGGCCATCGCCCGCGCGGGCATCGCCTCGCGCCGCGACGCCGAGGCGATGATCGAGCAGGGCCGCGTCACCCTCAACGGCAAGGTCCTGGCCTCGCCGGCGATCAACGTCACCCCGGACGACCGGATCACCGTGGACGGCGAGCCGCTGCCGGCCCGCGAGCGCACCCGCCTTTGGATCTACCACAAGCCCCGCGGCCTCGTGACCACGGCGCGCGACCCGGAAGGGCGCCAGACCGTCTTCGACAACCTGCCCGAGGACCTGCCCCGGGTCGTCGCCATCGGTCGCCTCGACATCAACACCGAGGGACTGCTGCTCCTCACCAACGACGGTGGCCTCGCCAAGGTCATCGCCCACCCCGACACCGGCTGGCTGCGCCGCTACCGGGTGCGCGCCCACGGCGACACCACGCAGGCCGAACTCGACAAGCTGCGCCGGGGCGTCACCATCGACGGTATGGATTACGGCCCGGTGGATGCGACCCTCGACCGGGCGTCCGGCGACAACCTCTGGCTGACGCTCGGCCTGCGCGAGGGCAAGAACCGCGAGGTCAAGCGCATCCTCGAGCATCTCGGGCTGGCGGTGAACCGGCTGATCCGGCTGTCGTTCGGGCCGTTCCAGCTCGGCGACCTCGAGGCGGGTCTCACCGAGGAGATCCGCACCAAGGTGCTCAAGGAACAGCTCGGCCCGGCCCTCTCGGAGCAGGCCGGCGTCGATTTCGAGAGCCCGGTGCGCGAGCCGATCGCGCCCTTCGGCTCGCCGAAGCAGCAGGCGAAGCAGCCCGCCCGCAGCGCCTCCGCCGCCCAGCGCCGCGAGCCGCGCGCCTATGACGACGAGGCGCCGCGTGGCGGCGGTCGTCCGATGGCCCCGGCCAAGCCCGCCCGGGTTCCCACCGGCGGCAACAGCGCCGGGCCGCGCCGCTCCGTCTGGCGCGCCGAGGACGAGGCTGCCGCGGAGGACGCGCCGCGCCGGGTGAAGATCCCGCGCCGGGGCGCCGACCCGAAGGCCGAACGCGAGGCCGCCGCTGCCCGCGGCCGCGAGCGCGTCGGCGCCATCAGCACCGGCGAGCGCCGGGTGCTGGTGGAACGCCTGAAGTCGAGCCCGCAGGAGCACTCCGCCGAGCCGCATCGCCGCGACAGCGCCGTGCGCCGTCGCGGGGACGAGGACGCGCCTCGGGAGGGCCGCTTCCCCCGCGCCGAGACCCAGGCCCGGCCCTTCCGGCAATCCGACGACCGCGCCCCCGGAGCCCGCTCCACCGGCGAGCGTCCGGCCCGTGGCTTCGGCGGCGAAGGCCGGCCGCCGCGCCGGGACGACGACCGCCCACGCGGAAACTTCAGGCCTCAGGACGGCGCCGAGCACCGCGGCCCGCCGCGCGGCGGCGAGGACCGTCCGCGCGGTCCCTTCCGCGGCAACGCCAACCGTTCGGAGGGCGGCGACGAGCGCGGTGCCCGTCCGGCCTCGCGCGGTGCTCCCGCTCGCGACGGCTTCCGCGGCGACAAGCCCAGCGGCTTCCGCGGCAACGACCGCCCCGGCGCCGACCGTGGCGGCTTCAAGGGCGGCGCCCCCCGTCAGGACGGCGAGCGCGGCGGCTTCAAGGGCGGCGCTGCCCGCCAGGACGGCGAGCGCGGTGGCTTCAAGGGCGGCGCTGCCCGCCAGGACGGCGAGCGCAGTGGCTTCAAGGGCGGCGCGGCCAGGTCCGGTGGCGGCAAGCCGGGTGGCGGCTTCAAGGCCGGCGGCAAACCCGGTGGGTTCGGCGGCAAGCCCGGCGGTTTCAGCCGCGGTGGGTCCGGGGGTGGCAAGCCCGGCGGCAGCAAGCCCGGCGGCGGTGGCCGTCCGCCCCGCGGTGGCAGCCGGTGAGGATCGTCGGCGGCGATCAGCGCGGTCGCCGCCTCGCCACCCCGAAGACGGACGCGATCCGGCCCACCTCGGACCGGTTGCGCGAGGCGATCTTCAACGTCCTCGCCCACGCCTATGACGACGCCGTCGCCGGGGCTCGGGTCCTCGACCTGTTCGCCGGCACCGGCGCCCTCAGCTTCGAGGCCCTGTCCCGCGGGGCGACCTATGCCCTCCTGGTCGACGAGGGGGCGGAGGCCCGGGCGCTGATTCGCGAGAACATCGAATCCTTCGGCGCCGAAGGATCGACCCGCCTGTTCCGGCGCGACGCCACCCGGCTCGGTCCGGCCGGGACCAGCGGCACGTTCACCCTGGTGTTCTGCGATCCGCCCTACAATCGCGACCTCGCACCGGCGGCCCTGGCCAGCGCGGCGGCCGGCGGCTGGCTCGCCCCCGGCGCCCTCGCGGTCATCGAGGAATCCGTCGGCGTGCACGTCGCCCTGCCGCCGGGTTTCGCCGCGCTGGAGCGTCGGGTCTACGGCGATACGGCCCTCGCCTACGCGCGCTACGCCGCCTGAGGCACGACCTCGACACGACCCTCTTGGTATACGGGCGCGACCCGCGCGCGCGCCGCGGACCCCCAGAGGCGGCCGTCGCGTTTACCCGGGATGGCCCTCGCCGAACCCCGAACCGACGCCGCCGCGATCGATCCCGATCCGCGCCCCGCCCGACTCTGGCGCCCGCGCCGCGTCCTCGTCACACCCGCCGCCCTCGAATACGCCCACGGCCGGACCATGGTGGCCCGCGCCGAGGCGCTCGGCCTGCCGGTCGAGCGCCTGCGAGCCAACCGCCTGACAGGACTTAAAAATCCGGATCCGCGCGCCGCCTATCGCGAGGCCAAGGCGACCCTCGCCGTCGTCGTCGCGCCCCCGACGAAGCTGAGGCTCCAGCCGATCCCTCCGAGCGCCGATTGGCGCTTCGATTTCGCCGAGGGCTGCCCCGCGCATTGCCAGTACTGCTACCTCGCCGGCTCGCTCTCGGGACCTCCGGTCACCCGGGCCTACGCCAACCTCGACACGATCCTGGGCAACCTCACGGCCTATCTCGGCCAAGGTGCCATCACCTCCGCCCAGACCGATCGCGCCCACGAAGGCACCACCTTCGAGGCCTCCTGCTACACCGACCCCCTCGGCATCGAACATCTCACCGGCTCACTCTCGGCCGCCATCACCCATTTCGGTGCCTGGGACGCGCCGGTGCAACTGCGCTTCACAACGAAGTTCGCCGCCGTCCAGCCCCTGCTCGGCCTCGCCCATCGCGGCCGGACCCGCATCCGGTTCTCGGTGAACGCGCGCGCCGCCGCCTGCTACGAGGGCGGTACGGCGAGCCTCGATGCCCGTTTGGGGGCTCTCCGCTCCGTCGCAGAGGCCGGCTATCCCGTGGGGCTCACCGTCGCGCCGATCCTGCCGGTCCCCGACTGGCAGGACGCCTACGCCGGCTTGATCCGGGATGCTGCCACGGCACTGTCCGGTGTGAGGGACCTCGATCTCACGGTCGAACTCATCACCCACCGGTTCACGCCGGGCTCGAAGGAAGTGCTCGAGGGATGGTATCCGGGCTCGGATCTGCCGATGCAGGAGAGCGACCGCAGCCGGAAGCTGACGAAGTTCGGCTCGGTCAAATACGTCTTTCCGCGCGATCTCATGCAGGCAATGCGCCTTTCGATCATGAACGAGCTTGCCGACGTGCTGCCGGCTGCGCGGATTCTCTATTGGACCTGAAGCATCACCGCTGTCCGATCTTGGTGACTCTCCGTCGAAAAACTTAGCGCCGCCCGAACAGCCGCTCGATGTCGTGGAGCTTCAGCTCCACGAAGGTCGGACGGCCATGGTTGCAGGTGCCGGCGAGCGGTGTCGTCTCCATCTCGCGCAGCAGTGCGTTCATCTCTTCCGGGCGCAGGCGCCGTCCCGCCCGGATCGAGCCATGGCAGCTCATCCGTGACAGGATCGCGTCCAGACGCCGGCCAAGGGGTCCTCCGCCCTCGTCCGTACCGTCCGGACTTTCGTCCTCCAGCCCGCTCTCGTTCAGCGCATCGAGAATGTCGATCACGAGGCTTCGGATCGAGGCCGTGGCGAGTGCGGCAGGAACCTCACGCACGAGGACCGCGCCGGTGCCGAACGCCTCCAGCGTAAGCCCGAGCCGATCGAGATCGGGCGCGGCGGCCACGAGCCGCTCGGCATCGCCCGGCGCCATCTCGACGACGTCGGGGATCAGCAGGCCCTGGCGAGCGATGCCGCCCCGCGATCGTTCCCGCTTCAGACGTTCGTAGACCAGCCGCTCGTGAGCCGCATGCTGATCGACCAGCACGAGCCCGTCGGCGGTCTGGGCAACGATGTAGGTCTCGTGCAACTGCGCCCGGGCCGCACCGAGCGGATATCCATCGGCTTCCAGCGGGTCGAGGGTCGGGCCAGGATCCGCCGATGGAACCACCAGCTCATCGTCGAATCGTGCCTGAGAAGGCTCTGCCATCCCGCTCCATACCGGAGGGCGCGGGATCGCCTGCCGATACTGACTCGGCGCTGCGACGGACGCGAACGACCGCGGCAGGCTCGGCATCGGACTTCGGTAGGCGCTCGCACCAGAGTGTAATGCGAGATCGGTTGTCCGCAGCACATCAAGGGTCCGGGCAGCGCCGGTGGTGGAACCGCGTAGGCCGGCTTGGCGCAGGGTCTCGTGAATCGCGCTGACGACCAGGCTCCGGACCAGACCAGGATCACGGAAGCGCACCTCCGTCTTGGCAGGGTGCACGTTCACATCCACCAGGGACGGGTCGCACTGGATCGCCAGCGCAAGGACGGGGTGGCGGTCGGAGCTCATCGTGTCGGCATAGGCGCCGCGCACCGCCCCGAGCAGAAGGCGATCACGGACGGGGCGACCATTCACGGTGAAGTGGATCTGATTGGCAGCGCCGCGATGATAGCTCGGTAGGCCGATATGTCCGGATAGGGCGAAGCCCTCACGGGCCATATCGAGGGCAAGCGCATTCGCTCCGAAATCGGGACCGAATACTCCAGTGAGGCGCCGCAAGGTAGCAGCGGGTCCGGTGTCGGCTTCGGCTAGGAAGACCAGCGGCGTCCCGTTCTCGGTGCGAAGCGCAAAGCGGACCTGCGGCTGCGCCACCGCAAGGCGACGCAGCATATCGCTGATCGCCGCCGTCTCGGCCCGATCCGACTTCAAAAACTTTAATCGTGCCGGGGTCGCAGCGAAAAGATCACAGACTTCGATGCGGGTGCCCTTCGCACTCGGCGCCGGCCGTACCTCGCCCTTGACGCCGGCGTCCACCGTGAGTGTGACGCCCATATCCGCGTCTACCGTGCGACTGGTCAGCGTCAGGCGCGCAACGGCACCGATCGAAGGCAGCGCCTCACCGCGAAAACCCAGCGTCTCGATGCAGGTCAGATCGCCACCCGGCAACTTCGAGGTTGCGTGTCGTTCGACCGCAAGCGCTAGGTCGGCTCCGCTCATGCCGGCACCGTCATCGACCACACGGATCAGACGTCGCCCACCGCCTTCGATCGAGACCTCGACGCTTCTCGCGCCCGCATCGATTGCGTTCTCCACGAGTTCCTTGACCGCCGAGGCGGGCCGCTCCACGACCTCGCCCGCTGCGATGCGGTCGACGAGGATCGGATCGAGGCGTCGGACGGGGCGAGGTGGCGTGGACATGCGGAGGAAACTATAGCTGCGCCTAGATCCGGCCGAAAGGCAACGCGAAGGCCGATCATGTATACCGCGGTCCGTTCGCGTTGCTGGCCGCTCCCACGCCGTCGGACCGCTCACGCGACGTGGACTTCCGCATGGCGACTTCGAGCATCATGGTCCAAGGATTCAACCTGCGCGTGAGACCCAAGCTACAGCGGTGCCGCACGGTCTGGGGACGCACCGAGCACCGCGACGCCCTCCCAGGCCTGCGCACGGTGACGAACGCCATTTATCAACCGGCGAGCCCCGACGGGAGCTGGGCGTTGTGCGATGCCGCCGGGACGATCATCGAGTTCGGCGCCGACCCGATGCTGACGGACGTGGTGGATCAGGCCGATGATCGCCCCACCCTCTTCATCGGTCCGCTGATCACGCATTACGGCCACTTCCTCCTCGGCACCTTCGCGCGCCTCTGGCCGCTGCTCAGCTGGACGGGACCGAGGCCGCGCCTCCTGTGCTATGCGGAAGGCCCCTTGGATGTGCTGCACGCGCAATGGGCCGCTCTTCCATTCCTGGCCGACATCTTGGCTCGCTTCGATCTGAGTGTCGAAGACCTCGTCACCTATCAGAACGTGACGCGAATTCCCGAACTCCTGCTGCCGGAGCCATCCGTGAAGGAGCAGGACTTCACCTACGCGACGTACGGGCTGCTCACGCGCTTCACTGGCGAGGCATTCTACGATCCGGCCACTGTCGATCGCGAAGCCCGGCCGGTCTACTTGTCGAAGGCTCGGCTGGGATCGGGCATTTCGCGGCTGCGTAACGAAGATGCGCTGTGTGAGGCCCTGTCGCGGCATGGCGTCGACATCGTCTTTCCGGAAGCTCTGCGCTTTCCCGAACTGGTTCGGCTTCTCTCCGAGCGGCGGATGGTGCTCGGAACAGCGGGCTCGGCCTTTCACACGGCCGTCTTCGCGGCCCCAAACCGGCGCATCCTGGCGCTGAACTGGACGCCGCCGGTCAACGCCAACTTCCTGCTGCTGGATGCGCTGAACGGCACACGGGCGCGCTACTACTTCGTTCCCAGGAGCACGATCGGGGATGAGCCAGGCTTCCACTTCGGCTGGTCGATTCCCGACCCCGAGGCGGTCGCCGCCGAGATGCTGGAGCGCGTTCGGGGCTTCGACACCCTTGATGCCCGTGATGCGGCGGAGGATGCGGCCCGGTGGCGTGCCAAGTGGATTCCGGGCTGGAAGCCTGTCCAGCGCTGGCTCGATCGCCGGACCTGATCGCTCAGGCGACGCCCGAGCGAAGCAGATCGTGGTAGTGCACGAGACCGACGGGCCGGTCGTTCTCGACGACGATCAGCGCGGTGATTTTCATCGATTCCTGGATCTCCAGGGCTTTGGCCAGCAATGTCTCGGGAGTCACCGTCCGAGGCTTGCCGCTCATCAGCGCCTCCACGGCGAGGCCGTCGAGATCGCTGCGGAAAACGTTGCGACGCAGATCGCCGTCGGTGAGGATTCCGGCGAGGCGCCCATCGGATTCCACGATGACCACCGAGCCGAACCCCTTGGCATCGATCTCGGCGATCGCCGCGCGCATCGGCGTGCCGCGTGGGACGACTGGCAGTTGCGCTCCGGTATGCATGACTTCACGCACCTGGCGCAGCGACGCTCCGAGCCGGCCCCCCGGATGGTAGATGCTGAATTCTCGGGCCGAGAAGCCGCGGGCTTCGAGAAGGGCGATCGCCAGGGCGTCTCCGAGGGCAAGCTGCATCGCCGTGGAGGTTGTCGGGGCCAGGCCATTCGGACAGGCTTCGCGTGCCTTCGGCAAGGTCAGGCAGATGTCGGCCTCGCGCCCGAGAGTCGAGGACTTGTTGGAGGTGATCGCGACGAGCCCGACCCGGTAGCGCCTGGCGTAACCGATGATGTCGGCGAGTTCGGTGGTCTCTCCGGACCATGACAACGCCACGACCACGTCCTCGGGCTGGATCATGCCGAGATCGCCGTGACTGGCCTCGGCGGGATGAACATAGAGGGCCGGCGTGCCGGTCGAGGCGAGCGTCGCCGCGATCTTGCGCCCGATATGACCGGACTTTCCCATACCGGTGAGGATGGCGCGCCCCTTGGCGCGGGCAATGTGTGACACCGCCTCCGTGAACGCCGCCCCGAGACCGTTGTCGATGGCCTCCATGAGGCAGGCGAGCCCGTCGCGTTCGGTCTCGATGGTCCGCAGCGCGGAGGCGACCGCGGGCGAGAGCGCCGTCTCGTTGAGCGTCGGGGCGGGGCGCAAGGCCTGGGCACTGTCTGTGGGAGCCATACCGGCCCGTGTCCTTCTCGTGAGTCCGCGCGCCCGTGAGCCGCCAATGCCGACTGGCTATGAACAGCGATTGTGGTCGGATGGCGACTCCGTGCAGCCGCCGATAGCCACTCTCTGACCGTTGACGCCCCATTAACCGTGTCGGTTGTAGGCCTGTTAATCATGACGCCGGGGGGTCCTCCACGAAGGACGTTTGGGCGTCGTCCGTCATGCGTCTCCGCCGACGGTTCAGGTCTCGATGCGCCGGATCCGGCGCGAAGTCAGCGGAAAGACAACGATCCGTGACACGCGCAGGGCCGATCGCAGGGGGAAGCATCCGGAGCCTTGGTGGCTTCGCCCTGATCGCTGCCCTCACGCTCTCGCCCTCGGCGGCGACGGCTCAGGCCCTGCCGTCGGGCGCACCGGATGCTGCTTCCGGAACAGCTGGCGTCGGCGATGTTCTGCCTCTGGGTCCGAGTCTGCGCGGCAGCAACGTTTCGGGCAGCGGCGTCCTCAACAGCAACGGCAGCACAACGGGCGGTGAGACCACGGGAGGCGGCGGGCTGGCGACGCGCGCCCTGGCTGGCAGCCGCTCGGGCAGCGCCCTCGTTTCCGGTGGGACCAGCGGCGCCAACAATCGCGGCCTGACCAATATCCTGCGCCTTCGGGCGATGCCGCCGCGGCGCTTCGGGAATGCCACGGTGCGGCCGGTGCGGTCGATCACGCAGGTGCCGCCCTATGATCTGCGCCTGACGCCGGTGGTGCGCAGCGCGGTGAGCGGCGTGCCGTTGCCGACGATCCTGCCGCTCGCCGGCGTGCAGACGCCGGGATTCTTCCTGTCGACGGCGCTGCGCCGACCGATCACCATCGACGAAGCTTACGCGCCGCTGGGTATCAAAGTGGGGACCTTCACGATCCTGCCCGCGATCCAGCAGAGCATCGGCTACGACACGAACCCCGACCAGATCACCAACCGGCTCGCCAAGCCCTCGTTGGCGCTGCGGACCGACGGCGAATTGAGCTTCCGTAGCGATTGGTCGTCGAGCGAACTCACCGGCGACCTTCGCGGCGGCTACAGCGACTACCCGGACAATCAGGGGGCCAGCCGCCCGAACGGATCCGGCGTGACGCGGCTGCGGATCGACGCCAACCGCGACACGCGGATCGAGGTCGAGGGGCGATTTCTCCTGGAAACACAACGCACTGGCACGCCGGACCTCGCGGCCGCGACGGCGACCCGGCCGCTGATCGCGAGTTACGGGACGACGGTCGGCGTGACCGAGCGGTTCAACCGGGTCCAGGTGTCGCTGCGGGGCCTGCTCGACCGCTCGGAGTTCGAGGATGCGCAGCTCTCCGACGGCACCATCCTACGCCAGAGCGACCGCAACCTGAACCAGTACGGCCTGCAATTGCGGGCCGGTTACGAGATCTCGCCCGTCATCACGCCCTTCATCGACGTCCTCGCCGATACGCGCGTCTACGATCTGCGGGTCGATTCGACGGGAATCCGGCGTGACTCGGACGGCATTACGTTCTCGGGCGGCGCGACCTTTGCGTTGACCCGCTTCATCAGCGGCGAAATCTCCGCCGGTCTTCAGCATCGCAGTTACGTCGACCCGGCTCTGCGCGACCTGACGGCCCCGGTGATCAACGCGGCGCTGATCTGGACGGCGAGCCCGCTGACCACCGTTCGGCTCAATGCCGCGACCGGTGTCGTCGAGACGTCGGTCCCGGGTTCGAGCGGTGTCCTGACACAGACCGCGACGCTGGAAGTCCAGCACGACCTCCTGCGCAATCTCTCGCTGACCGGTGGGATCAGCTACCTGTCGAACGACTACGACCGGGTGAACATCAGCGAGCGCGGTTTCTCGGCGACTGCGCGGATCGACTATCGCTTCAATCGCTGGCTGGCGATGCGCGGGAGCTACATCTACCAGCGCCTCGACAGTACCTCGGCGGCTTCGAGCTTCCACGCGAACACGTTCCTGCTCGGCCTGCGCATCAATCCGTGACGCGCAGGCCCCCGGGGCGGTCGCCGTATACCAGGCAGGTCGTGTCGAGGTCGCGCGGTTTTCAGCGCACCATCGCCAGCGACGCGCCGGATTTCGACAACGCGCCGTCGAGCGCCCCGCCACCCTGGCGCAGGCGGGCCGCGACGGTGCCGCCGGGCTGGTAGAGGTAGACCTCGCCGTCGCGGTAATCCCAGGCGGTGACCTTGGAGAGGTCCTTGTTGGGGCAGCCCGAGGCGCTGGCCTTGTAGAGGTCGAGGGCGGGGGCGCTCGACAGGGAGACCTTGCAGCTCGCACCGGTGGCGTCCTTGGCATTCCAGGTGCCGACCACCGAGGACCGGCCGCTGGCCACCACCGGCGGCGGGGGCGGTGCGACGGGCGCCGGATCCGGCGCGATCACCGGGGTCGAGGGGGCGACGGCGACGTTGGCGCCGACCGGAGGCGGCAGGTCGGCCGGGATGGCGCTGGCGCCCGGCGGCGGGGCCAGCGGCTCCGAGGTGACCGGGCCGGACGGCATCGCCGGCACGACGGGCTCCAGGGCCGCCTGGGGACCCGGGGCGAGTCGGCCGCGCGTCGGTCCCTCGAGGCGCTGGGAGGCGCAGGCACCGAGGCCGGCGGCGAGCGCGAGGATTGCGGCTGTCGACAGGAGCGAACGCGGCATCGATGACAGGTTCCGAAGCAGGAGCGGGATCGGAGCCTGCGGCCCCGGTTCGGGCCTGCGTCACCGGCAATTGCGCTGGCGGCAAGGCACCGTCTGCAGCCTGTGCGGGATTTGTCGGGATGGCCGGAGATTTGCCGGCCGGTGTGGCGTTCGTGTCTCACGGCGCCGGGCCGCGGCTGAAAGGGCCGAGCGGAAGCCGGCAGGAGCCGCACGACGATCCCGGTAGGCCCGGCCTTCCGGGCCGCCGATCCGCGCCGCCCCTACGGTGCGATCCCGTCGATGGCCAGCCGCAGGTGCTTCGGCCCGCGCAGGGCCGAGCCCGGGCGATAGGGCGGCGGGTCGGCGGCCAGGCGCGGGTTCTTCAGGCGGCGCGCGAGGGCCACCAGGGCGGCCTCGACCTCGAAGCGCGCCAGGGGGGCGCCGACGCAGTAATGCAGGCTGCCGCCGAAGCCGAGGTGGCGGTTGTCGGTGCGGTCGGGGTCGAAGCGGTCGGGTTCGGCATAGACCTCCGGGTCGCGGTTGCCGGAGGCCAGCAGCAGCACCAGGGGCGCGCCCTCCGGGATGGTCACCCCGTCCTGCGTGATCGGGCACAGGGTCTTCCGCGTGCGGAACTGGACGGGGGGCTCGTAGCGCAGCAGCTCCTCCACCACGCGGGGCGCCCGGCTCGGGTCCTCGCGCAGGCGGCGCAGTTCCTCCGGGTGGCGCAGCAGGGTCAGCATGCCGTTGGTGATGAGATTCACCGTGGTCTCGTGCCCGGCCACCAGCAGCAGGATGGCGGTGGCGATGAGGTCGAAGTCGCTCATCCGCGAGCGGCCGTCGACGCCCTGCGTCGCCAGGCCGGAGAGCATGTCGTCCTGGGGATCCTTCCGCTTCTCCGCGATCAGGCACTGCATGTAGGCGGAGATGGCATCGAAGGTGCGGCTGTTCTCGGCGCGCAGGTCGTCGTCCTGCAGGGTGTCGGGCTCCAGGGCGGTGGCGAGCTGCGTCGCCCAGCCATGGAACTGCGCTTCGTCCGCCGGCGGAATCCCCAGGAGTTCGCAGATCACCGTCACGGGGAGCGGGTAGGCGAGGTCGTCCACGACATCGATGGATTGGGCGTCGCCGAGCTTGTCGAGGATCTCGTCGACGAGGATGTGCGAGCGCGCCCGCAGGGCCTGGACCCGCTCCGGGGTGAATTGCTGCATCACCGCCGCGCGCAGGCAATCGTGGTCGGGCGGATCGCGGAAGATGAAGGGCCGGTGGGTGTCGGTGATGTGGTCGCGCACCGGCTTCACCAGCCAGTCTTTGAAGGGGTTGCCCGTCCTGGGCCGGTCGGCGGGGGGCAGGGTCTCCGAACTCACCCGCGGATCGTGCAGCAGGCTCGCGATCGCCGCGTGGGAGGCGGCCACGTAGGTGCCGTCCTCCTGGCGCGAGACCGGGCATTCCCGCAGGCGGGCGAAGAGCGGGTACGGGTCCGGCCGGGCGGCCTCGTCCTTGATCTGCGCGAACAGGGTGGGATCGGTCATGCCTTCTCCTTGTCGGCCGGTTCGGGAAAGGCCGGCGGCAGCACGGCGAAGGGGCCGGCATCGACGCCGCCGGGCTCCGGGGGGAACGGCGCCCCCGCCGCGACGCGCTCGGCATAGGTCGGAAGCCAGCGGCCGCAGTCGAAGGCCACGGCGGCGATGCAGCGCCCTTCCCGGCCGTAGACCGCCAGGAACCGGCCCTCCTCGAGGCTGCCTCGGGCGATGACGACGCCGTCGGCGCCGTCGGTCAGGCCCACCGACTTGATGGTGATGCCGCCCTGGCTCGACCAGAAGGCCGGCACCACGGCGTAGGGCTCGGGCGCGAGGCCGGCGAGCAGCCGCCCGGCATGCTGCCCCTGCGCGACGGCGTGGCCCCAATGCTCCAGGGCGATACGGTGGCCGGGATAGAGCGGGTGCGGAAACCGCGCGACGTCGCCGGCCGCCGCGATCCGGGTGTCTGGCCGTTCCGACTCGTCGAGGACGTGGCCCTGCGCGTCGCAATCGAGGCCGCCCGCGTCGAAGGCGAGGCCGGAGCCGGCGAGCCAGCCGGTGTTGCGCACGGCGCCGAGGGCCACCACCACGACGTCGGCGGGAAGCGTGGTGCCGTCGGCGAGCCGCACCCGCACGACGCGGCCGGTGCCGTCATCCTCCAGGGCCGCGACCTTCACGCCGCTGCGGATGGTGCTGCCGAGGCTCGCGTGCAGGGCCTCGACCACGGAGCCGAGATGCCGCCCGAGCACCTTCGCAAGCAGGGTCGGGCCGGTCTCGACCAGGGTGACGGAGAGGTCGAGCGCCCGGCAGGCGGCGGCGACCTCGCAGCCGATGAAGCCGCCGCCGATGATCACGACCTGGCCCGGGCGCGCCGCGAGGGCGCGCCGCAGCGCCTCGGCATCGTCGCGCCCGCGCAGGGTGTGCACCCCCGACAGGCCGGCCTGCGAAGCCTCCGGCCATGTGCGGGCGGAGGCCCCGGTGGCGATCAGGAGCCGGTCGTAGGGCACCGCCTCGCCGCTGGCGAGGGTCACGATCCGCCGGCTTCGGTCCAGGGCCGTCGCCGGATCGCCGAAGCGCCAGTCGGCATCGAGGGTCACGAGGTTCGGCAGGGCCGTGGCATCGGCCGGCACCGCGCCGGTGAGCACCGCCTTCGAGAGCGGCGGCCGGTCGTAGGGCCTGTGCGGCTCGGCCCCGATGATCGTCAGGGGACCTCCGAAGCCCGCCTGCCGCAGGCTCTCGGCGCCGCGCAGGCCGGCGAGCGAGGCCCCGACCACCACGATGCGCGTCTCGGCATCGCTCATCGGGGCGCGGCCCCGGGATCCTCGACGCGGATGGCCTGGACCGGGCAGGCGATGCGGGCGCGCTCGACCTCGTCGCGGGCGGCGGCCGAGGGCGCCGGGTCGTAGTGCAGCGCCTCGCGCCCCTTCAGGATGAAGTGGTCGGGGGCCGCGTAGCAGCACTGGGCGTAGGCCTGGCACAGGTTCAGGTCGACGGTGACCCGCAGGCCGCCGGCGGCGCGCCGGGCATCGGCGCTCGGCCGGTCGTGATGGGGAAGATCGGACATGCTTGCGCAATGAGCCCGGGCGGTCGCCGGTTCCGCGGCGGGCGGCGCGGTGTCGGGACGCGGCCGAGGGCGCGGACCTTCCTCCCGACCGGTGGTGCGACCGGGGAAAGGCCGGGGCCGCGCCGGTGATGTGTGCAGGCCACACCCCACGGCGAAGCCCACCCACCCGCCGATCCGCTCTTGTCATAATATAACATCTGCCACATGAAACATTATAACGTGTTTGGACGAGGTGGGCGGGTGCGGCGATCGCGGATGGTATGGGCCGGAGCGGTCCTGGCGGGAACGGGTGTCGGAGCGAGCCCGGCCGGAGCCCAGCAGGCGCAGGCGACCCTGGAGGAGCTCAGCGTTACCTCGCCGAGCCCGATCGTTCCGAGGCCGGGCTCCGGGCCGGCCTCCGGGCCGCCCATCGGCGTGCTGCCGGTGGTGACCAACACCTTCTCGCCCGTGACGGTGGTGACGGCCGAGCAACTCGCCCGCGACCAGCCGCGCACCCTCGGCGACGCCCTCTCCGACCGGCCCGGCATCTCGGCCTCCACCTACGCGCCGGGGGCGGCGAGCCGGCCGATCATCCGCGGCCTCGACAACAACCGGGTCCGCATCCAGGAGAACGGCGTCGGCATCCAGGATGTCTCGGAGCTCGGCGAGGACCATGGCGTCCCGATCAACCCGCTGGTGGCCAACCGCATCGAGGTGATCCGGGGCCCGGCCTCGCTGCGCTTCGGCTCGCAGGCGATCGGCGGGGTGGTCAGCGCCGAGAACAACCGGGTGCCGACCTACATCCCGGCGGGCGGCGTCTCCGGGTCGGCCACCACCGGATTTTCCTCGGTCGACAACGGCCGCCTCGCCGCCGTGACGGTGGATGGCGGCTCGGGCAACGTCGCGGTCCACGCCGACGGATTCCGGACCGCGGCCGACAGCTATGCCATTCCGGGCGGCATCCAGCGCAACTCCGCCAACGAGAGCCAGGGCGGCGCGGTCGGGATGTCGTTCATCGGCGACCGCGGCTTCGTCGGCCTGTCCTACAGCCACTACGACGCCCTCTACCAGATACCCGGCGGCGAGGCCGCCGAGAGGCGGACCCGCCTCGACCCGCGCCAGGACCGGCTGCTGGCCCGGGGCGAGTACCGCCCCCTCGACGGGCCGATCGCGGCCGTGCGCTTCTGGCTCGGCGGCTCCGTCTACCGCCACGACGAGACCGGCCTCGGCGAGGACGGAGTCGACGGCATCCGCGCCACCTTCAAGAACCGCGAGGCGGAAGGGCGCATCGAGCTCCAGCACGTGCCCGTCGCCCTCCCCTTCGGCACGCTCACCGGCGCCCTCGGCCTCCAGGCCGGGCGGCGCACCCTCGGCACCGCCGGCGAGGCCGGCGGCCTGCTGGCACCGACGGATTCGCGCAGCAACGCCGTCTACCTGTTCGAGGAACTGGCCCTCGCCGGCGGCCTGCGCCTGCAGGCGGCCGGGCGGATCGAGGGCGACCGCTCCACCGGCACCGCCACGGCCTTCCCGGGCGATTTCCTGCCCGTGGCGGGCGAGGAGCCCCTGGCCTTCGGCCGCCGGCGCCGGTTCGCCCCGAAGAGCGTGAGCTTCGGCGCCCTGCAGGACCTGCCCTACGGCTTCGTCGCGAGCCTGAACGGCTCGTTCGTCGAGCGGGCGCCCACCGCCTTCGAGCTCTACTCGCGCGGCGCGCACGATGCGACGGAGACCTTCGAGATCGGCGATGCCCGGCTGAAGAAGGAGCGCGCCCGCACCGTCGAGGCCAGCATCCGGCGCGCGGAGGGACCGCTGCGCCTCGACGCGACGGGCTATTACACCCGCTACACGGGGTTCATCTACAAGCGCGACACCGACATCCGCTGCGGCGACGACTTCGCGTCCTGCGGCAGCGACGATGAATTGCAGCAGATCGTCTATTCCCAGCGCAACGCGACCTTCTACGGGGCCGAGATCGGGGCGCAGCTCGACCTGATCCCGGTGGGCAGCGGCTTCGCCGGGCTCGATGCGCAGTATGATTTCGTGCGTGCCCAGTTCGACGACGGCACCTTCGTGCCCCGCATCCCGCCCCACCGCCTGGGCGGCGGCGTCTTCGTGCGCGCCGATGGCTGGTACGCCCGGGTCAACCTGCTCCACGCCTTCGCGCATACCGAGGTGGCGCCGATCGAGACGGTGACGCCGGGCTTCGACGACCTGCGCGCGGAGGTGAGCTACACCAGGCCCCTCGATCCGACCGTCTACGGCATGAGCGAGGTCACCCTCGGCCTCCAGGGCCGCAACCTGCTCGACGACCGCATCCGCAACTCGGCCTCGTTCAAGAAGGACGAGATCCTGCTGCCCGGCCGCAACGTGCGGCTGTTCCTCACGGCGCGATTTTAGCGTGTCGAGGGGTCGTCTTCGCGTGTCGAGGGCGGCCCCGAAGATAAAGGCCGACGCGGAGCGCCGGGCATGCTAGAAGATCGCAACCCCGCACGACCCCGTGCCCTGGGCAACTCCATGAGGCCCAAGTGGCAAATGCGTTCAAGAGCGGTGCGTCCCAGTCGCGCTCGACCAATGACTTCAACGAGCGCGCGAAGCTGCTGTCCGAGCGCCTCGGTGCCATCGAGAAGCCGGTGCAGATGAAGCGCGCGAACGCGCCGCGCCGCACCTTCAAGGCCGGACCGCGCCCCGAGGGCGAGACCGCCGAGCCGGCCGAGGCCCAGACCGAGGCTCACGAGACCGCCGAGACCGAGACCGAGGACGGCGAGACGGAGAACCAAGAGTCCGAGGGCCGCACCGAGGCCTGAGGGTTCGTCCCGCCGCCTTCAGATCGTCCAAGGAAAAAGGGCCGACGCGCTGCGTCGGCCCTTTTTCATGTCCAGTCCCGGCGCCGCCGAAGGTCGGCGGCACCGTGCGAAACCTAGCGGCGGGCCTTGGCCTTGCGCGCCGCGTAGCGGGCATCGCGGGCCTCCTTCTTGGCGGCGAGCTCGGCGGCCTTCGCCTCGGCCGCGGCCAGGGCCTCGGCCTCCTCGCGCGCGATCTGCGCGGCGAGCTCGGCCTCCTCGCGGGCACGCTTCGCCTCGGCCGCGGCCTTCTCTGCGGCGATCCGGGCGGCCTCACGCTCGCGGGCGCGCTCGTCGCGGGCGCGGGCGATCTCGGCGCGGGCCTGCGCCTTGGCGACCATCTCCGGATCGTCGGCCGGAGGACGGGCCTTGAATTTTTCCAGCAGCATCTGCTTGGCGCTGAGGGAGTTCTTTCGGCGGTCGTCGAAATTCCTGTAGTCGAAGGCGCCCATCTGACCTTTCTCGTGTGGTGTGTCGCCCGCATCCGGCGTGGAGCACGCGCGGCATGGGGCCGTGGGTGGAATCAGGCTTTCGGATTGTCTTGCATCGCAGCAGCCAAATGCCTGACTGCCTGCCGATAATCAACAGAAGCCGCCCCTCGGCGAGCGGCTTCCGACAGGTTGTTGAAACGATGCCTCAGCCTTCCGGCATCGTCGGGATCCGGATCTCCGGATCAGGCGGCCTGGAGGTTGCCGGCCGACTGCTTGCCGGTGCGCCGGTCGCTCTCGATCTCGTAGGAGACCTTCTGGCCCTCGATCAGGTTGCGCATGCCGGCGCGCTCGACGGCGGAGATGTGGACGAACACGTCCTTGCCGCCGTCATCCGGCTGGATGAAGCCGTAACCCTTGGTCTCGTTGAACCATTTCACGGTGCCCGTGCTCATGGTGCTGTTCTCCTGAAGCGTTGATTTGCCTGCCATCGGCTGCCCGGCGCCCGCGTGTGGTCGCGCGGGCGCCCGAAGCGCAGGGTCGTCGAATGGGATGAGATCGAAGCGGCACCCGCGGACAGGCCTGTCGGGCAGTCCTGACGCAATGGCGGGTGTGCGACCCGGTGAAATCCGGCCATGGAGCGATGGTTACAAACGTAGGAAGCCTGCGATGCAGGGACAAGGCGCCAGGCAAAGCTGGGTTCCCTAGCCGGCCGACGAAAGCGTGCGCGCTGTCGACCGCGCCTGCGGCGAAGCGCGCAACCGGCGCTGCGCCTGGGGGTGACCGAGCCCGCAATGGTTGCTGCACCGGGGCCGGAACGGTACGCTGTCGGGCAAGGGACGGGGGTCCGGAGGACCCGGAAGCACGATGGGGATGCGGGACCGGCGGCGAGGCCGCGGCCCGAGAGGGGATGGGATGGCGGGGCCTGCGACGCAGCGACCAGGGCCGGAGGCGCAGCCGCGCCGGGCTCGCGGGAACGGCCATTCGTGACGCGAATTCGGGGGCGGATTCGGCGAGCGTCGGCCTGGAGGCGCGCGGGTGCCGCGTGGACGCTCGCGCTCGGCCTGGCCGCGGGTGGGCCGGCGACCGGCCCGGCCTCGGCCTTCGACCTGTTCGGCCTGTTCGGTTCCGAGGAGGGGCCGCCGGCCCCGAGCGCGGGTGCCCTGCCCTACACGGTCAAGTTCTCCGGCATCGATGACGACGACGTCCTGCGCGCGCTCCAGGACACCTCGACCCTGTATCGCCTGCGCCAGGAGGCGCCGCCGGACGGCGAGGGCCTGGTCCGCCGGGCGGAGGCCGACCAGCGTCGCCTCGCCGACGTGCTCTCGGGCTACGGCTATTACCAGGGCACCGTGACGATCCGCATCGACGGCGTCGTGCTGGCGGGCGAATCCACCGTGGTCCCGGCCGCCCGCGCGGCCGAGGGGTCGCGGTCCCGCGCCCTGGTGCCGGTCAAGGTCGTGGTCGATCCCGGCCCGCTCTACACCCTGCGCTCGGTCGCGGCCCGGGACCCGAGGGGAAACTCCTTCCCCGCGGAGGTCCTGCCCGAGCGCTTCACCCGCACCGGCGACGACGTCCCGGCCCGCTCGGCCACGGTGCTGGCCCGCGAGGCCAAGATCGTCGACCGCTTCCGGGCGCTGGGCCATCCCTTCGCCAAGGCGGTCTCCCGCGACCCCGTGGTGGACGACGCGGCCCACGTCATGGACGTGACCTTCACGATCGATCCCGGGCCGATCGCCGGGCTCGGCGCGGTCGCGGTGCGCGGCACCAGGGACATCGACCCGGCGGTGGTGCGCTCGTTCATCTACGCCGAGCCGGGCGACCCGTATTCGCCCAAGGCCGTGTCGGACATCCGCCGCTCGGTCGCCAAGGTCGAGGGGCTGGGCTCGATCCGGGTGCGCGAGGGCGAGACGCTCGACCCCTCCGGCAACCTGCCGATCTTCGTCGACGTCACCGAGCGCGAGAAGAACCTGATCGGCGTCGCGGCCCGCTACTCCACCGTCGATGGGCCGGGCATCCGGGCCTATTACACCAACCGCAACCTGTTCGGCGGCGGCGAGACCTTCCGGGTCGATGCCGACATCTACTACCTGGGCAACGACCTCTATGCCAAGCAGCGCAAGGCCGCCGGCATCGATTCGAACGGCCTCGGCGGCCGGCTCTCGGCCACCTTCGTCAAGCCGGCCCTCTGGGGCACCCGCAACGACTTCATCGCCAACGTCTTCGCGGGGCGGGAGGCGCAGCAATCCTACGTCAGCGACGCGGCCGGCGGCACCGTCGCCCTGCGTCACCGCTTCTCCGACAGCTTCTTCGCGCAGATCGGCGTCGACGGGCAGGCGGGTCGCTCGCAGGACGCCCTCGGCAAGGTCGATTACCGCCTCGTCGGCGTGCCGCTCTCGGTGAGCTACGATTCCACCGACAACCTGCTCGATCCGACCGAGGGCGTGCGCCTCACCGCCTCGGCGACGCCCTATGCGGGCTTCCTCGGTTCCGACCCGTCGATCTTCGTCGCCAAGGCGCAGGGCTCGACCTACTACGCCTTCGACGACGAGGCCCGCTACATCCTGGCCGGCCGCATCGGCTTCGGCTCGATCTCGGGCGCGAACCTCGAGGACATCCCCGCCAACATCCGGTTCTTCGCCGGCGGCGGCGGCTCGGTGCGCGGCTTCCCCTACCGTACGCTGGGGCCGCGCGGCCCCTTCAACCTGCCCATCGGCGGCCGCAGCCTGCTCGAGGCCTCGGTGGAGGCGCGCATCAAAGTCACGGATACCATCGGCGTGGTGCCGTTCATCGATGCCGGCACCGCCTTCGCCAGCAGCCTGCCCGATTTCGACGAGCGCATCCGCTACGCGGTCGGCCTCGGCCTGCGCTACTACACCGGCATCGGCCCGATCCGCGTCGACGTCGCCTTCCCGATGGACCGCATCAAGGGCAATCACGAGCGCCCGGTGGCCCTGTACATCAGCCTGGGGCAGTCCTTCTGATGGGCATCTGGACCGCACGGACCACTCGGATCGCGGCTCTCCCGCCCGCTCCGCAGGCACCCTACCCCGCGACGGGGAGAGGGAGATTGCGCCTCGCCGCCGTGCTGTGCCTGTCCATGTTCGCCGCGACCCCGGCCACGCTCACCCGCGCCGACGACGGCGAGAAGACGGTGCTGGGCGGGCTCTTGTCGAAGGCGCTGTCGACGCCGGGTTCGCGGGTCGCCATCGGCGCCGTCGACGGCGCCCTGTCCTCGGATGCCACGATCCGCGATGTCGCGATCAGCGATGCCAACGGCGTCTGGCTGAAGCTCGACAAGGCGCGCCTGGTCTGGCGCCGCCTCGCCCTGCTCTCGGGCCGCCTGGAGGTGGAGAGCCTGGAGGTCGGCCGCCTCGAAGTCCTGCGCCGCCCCCTTCCCGCCCCGGTCTCGGCGACGCCGGAGCCGGACGGATCGCTGCTGCCCGACCTGCCGGTGAAGGTGGAGGTGAAGGCCTTCAAACTCGCCGAACTCGTCCTCGGCGAGGCGCTGGCCGGACAGCCGGCCCGCCTCGGCGCCGAAGGCCGGGCGAAGCTCGGTGCGCCCTCCGAAGGCCTCGACCTCGATGTCGCGGTGCGCCGCCTCGACGCCGAGGGGCGCTTCGGCGCCCGGCTGCTCTTCGTGCCCAAGGGCGAGACCCTGGAACTGAAGACCACCCTGGTGGAACCCGCTGGCGGGCTTCTCTCGAAGGCCGCCAACCTGCCCGGCACGCCGCCGATCAACCTCGATCTCGACGGGCGGGGCACCCTGGATGCCTGGAACGCCCGCCTCGACTTCGATGCCGGACCGGACCTCGGCGCCCGCGGCACCGCGCGCATCTCCCGCATCGGCGCCGAGCGGCGGCTCGCTCTCGACCTCGCCTCGCGGATCGAGGGATTGCTGCCCGGCCCGGCCGCCGCGATCTTCTCCGGCACGACCAAGCTCGACGGCGGGCTGCGCTTCGCCGACAGCGGCGCCTTCGGCATCGACCGACTGGAGCTGACCTCGCGCACCGCCCGCCTGGAAGCCAAGGGAACGCTCACCGCCGACCGGGTGGCCGACTTCCTCGTCTCCGCCCGCGCCGTGCCCACCGAGGGCGGCGTCACCAGGGCGGCGGATGCCGAGCTCGACACCCTGGTCTTCGACGGCAGCCTGAAGGGTCCCGTGGCGCGGCCGACCGTGAACGGCGTGCTCAAGGCCGCGGGCCTGCGCGCCGGCGGTTCCGCCCTGGAGCGGGTCGACGCGACCCTGTCGATGCTGCCGGCCGGCTCCGACCCCTCCGTCGCCCGCTTCGCGCTGTCCGCCGACGCGAAGGTCGACGGCCTGCGCCTCGCCGATCCGGCCCTGCGCCGGGCGATCGGATCGCGGGCGGCGCTCACCTTCCGCGGCACCCTGCAGCCCTACGGCATCCTCGACGTCGCCCAGCTGGCCCTCGATGGACCCACGGCGAAGGCCTCCTATGCGGGCCGGGTCGGCCAGAACACCCTCACGGGCACGGTCGATGCGGCGCTCTCCGACCTCGCTGCCTTCTCGGAAGTCGCCGGACGGCCCCTCGCCGGCACCCTGACGGCGCGGGCGGCCCTGACCGGCGACCCCGCCCGCAAGGCGGTCAGCGCCGATGTCGACCTGCGCACCAGCGGCCTCGCCCTCTCGCTCCCGGCCCTCGACCGCACCCTCGGCGCCGCGCCGCGCTTCAGCGGCCGGCTCTCGCAGGTCTATGACGGCTACGCCTTCGAGGGCGCCCGCTTCGAGGGGGCCGAGATCGTCGGACGCCTCGACGGCCGCGCCACCGCGCGCCTCGCCGACGCCAAGCTCGTGGTCGACCTGAAGGACCTGTCCGCCCTCGACCCGAAGCTCGCCGGGCGCGCGCTCCTCGATGGGCGGCTCAGCGGCACCCTGGAGAAGCCCGACCTCACCGCCACCCTGACGGCGGGGGAGGCGCGCGCCCTCGGCCGGCCGCTCCGGGACCTGCGGGTCGAAGCGGCCCTGAAGGATCTCACCGGAGCGCTGGACGGCACCCTGCGCCTGTCCGGCGACGTCGCCGGCAAGGCGCTCCAGGGCGACGCGCACCTGGCCCGCCGCACGCCCGACGACTGGAGTCTCGACCGCCTCGCCTTCCGGCTCGGCTCCGTCGCCCTGAACGGCCGCGCCTCGGTGGACGCCCGCACCCTCCTCACGGACGGCGCCCTCACCCTCGCGGCCGGCAATCTCGACGACCTCGCGCCCCTCGCCCTGACGCCGATGGCGGGCAACCTCGACGCCGCCGTCACCCTGTCTCGGGCCGGCGGGCGCCAGGATGCCGCCATCAAGGGGAGCGGGGCCTCGCTGCGCTTCGGCGAGATCGGCCTGTCGCGCCTGGAGGCCGACCTCACCGGGCGCGACCTGCTGGCCCGGCCGGTGGTCGACGGCCGGGTGAATGCCGACCGGATCGTCGCCGCGGGACAGAGCCTCGACACCATCCGCCTCGTGGCGGTGGGGACGCCGAGCGCGAGCGACATCACCCTGACGGCGAAGGCACGCGGCTTCGACCTCGACGGCGCCGCCCGCCTGGTGCCCGGCGAACGCACCCGCATCGACCTGGCGCGGTTCTCCGCCGCCCGGGGCGGCGACCGCCTGGCGCTGGCCGGCCCCGCGAGCGTCACCCTCGACGGCGGCTCGGCCGTGATCGACAACCTCGTGGTGGCCGCGGGCAGCGGCCGGCTCAGCCTGTCCGGCCGGGTCGGCCAGGCCCTCGACCTCAAGCTCGGCATCCGCAGCCTGCCCCTGGCGCTGGCCCGGATCGCCTCGCCCGGTCTCGCGCTGACCGGCACCCTCGACGGCGAAGCGGACCTGCGCGGCTCCGCCAACCGCCCCGAGGGGCGCTACGCGCTCACCGTCGCCCGCCTCGTCACGCCCGAGACCCGCAAGGCCGGCCTGCCGGCCATCGACGCCCGGGCCAGCGGAACGGTGAGCGACGGCCGCGCCGGCATCGACGGACGGGTCTCGGCCGGGCGCGGGGCCGAGATGACGGTCACCGGCTCGCTGCCCGTGGCTCCCGGCGAGGCGCTCGCCGTGAAGCTGCGCGGCACCCTCGACGCGGCGCTCGCCAACAGCCTGCTCAGCGTCGGCGGCCAGCGCGTCGCCGGGCGGATCGCCCTCGATGCCGGCGTGACCGGCACGCTGGCCGCGCCCCGCGCCGAGGGCGCCGCCACGCTGACGGGCGGCTCCTTCAGCGATCCGCTCCAGGGCATCCGCCTCACCAACATCGAGGGCCGGGTCACCGGCCGCGGCGACACCCTGGTATTGGAGCGCCTGACGGCGCTGACCCGCAACGGCGGCAGCCTGCGGGGCGAGGGCCGGGTGGCGCTGGAGCCCGCCGCCGGCTTTCCGGGCTCGCTCCGGGTCTCGGCCGAGCGGGCCGAACTCGTCTCCAGCCCGCTCATGACCGCGGTGGCCAGCCTCAACCTCGCCCTGACCGGGCCTCTGGCCCGGACTCCGAAGGTGGCTGGCCGGATCGATCTGATCTCCGTCGACGTCTCGGTGCCCGACCGCCTGCCCGCCACCGTGCAGCCCCTGCCCGAGATCCGCCGGGTGAACACGCCGCCGGAGGTGCGCGCCCGCCTCGCCGCCCGGGCCGACCGGCGCGCCAGGGTCGCGGCCCTGGGCAAGCGCGGCAAGGCCGCCCCGCCCTTCGACGCCACCCTCGACATCGCCGTGAACGCCCCGAACCGCATCTTCGTGCGCGGGCGCGGCATCGACGCCGAGCTCGGCGGCGCGCTGCGCCTCACGGGTTCCTCGCGCGATCCCGTGGCCACCGGCGATTTCGAGATGCGCCGCGGCCGCCTCAGCGTCGTCGGCCAGCGCCTGGACTTCACCCGCGGCCGGCTCACCTTCGGTGGCGAGATCGCCACCCCCGACCTCGACTTCGTCGCCGAGACCAAGGCGGCCGAGGTGACGGCTCGGATCGCCGTGACGGGCCCGGCCAACCAGCCGAGCTTCCTCCTCACCTCCGACCCGAGCCTGCCCCAGGACGAGGTGCTGTCGCGCCTGCTGTTCAAGAAGGCGTCCGGCGGCCTGTCGCCGTTCCAGGCCCTGCAGCTCGCCCAGGCCGTGGCGCAGTTCTCCGGCGGGGCCGGCGGCGTCGACGTGTTCGAGCAGGCGCGCAAGGGACTGGGGCTCGACAGCCTCGACGTTTCGACCGGCGCCAGCGGCGGGCCGGCCCTCGGCGCCTCGCGCTATCTCAGCGACCGCCTCAGCGTCGGCGTGAAGGCGGGCGCCAAGCCCGCCGACACCGCGGCGACGGTGGATTACGACGTGACCCGGCGGATCAAGATCCAGGGCGAGGCCGGCAGCGACGGCCGCACCGCCGTCGGCGTCGGCGCCGAGTGGGAATATTGAGCCTCAGCGCGTCAGCCAGAGCCACTGGCCGACGCTGCTCAGCGTCCCGTTGAAATGCGGGACGAGGACGATCGCCCAGAGCATGCCGAGGAGCGTGGTCAGCGCGACGAGGATGACCTCGCCGGAATCGCGCAGCCGCAGGAACCGGCTCGCCGGCGCAGGAGATCGGGTCTCGGTGCGGGGTTCGGCCATTCCGTCTCCGGGTCGGCGTGTCATTCGGCCCGAACGCCGCGAGCCACGGGCCAGCAGGCCGGCCCCGACGCCGCCGCACGCAACCGTGACGCCCCTCCCGCACCGGAGCCCGCCGCCTTGTCCGCCTCGTCCCTGCTGATCTATCCCGATCCCCGCCTGCGCCTGGTCGCCGAGCCCTTGGCGCGGTTCGACGAGGCCCTGCGCGCCTCGGCCCGCGAGCTCGAGGCGGTGATGCTGGCGGTCTCCGCCCTCGGCCTCACCCTGCCGCATATCGGACGGGCGCAGCGCCTGGTGCTGCTGCGGATGGAGCCCGGCGAGCCGGTGACCGCCTACGTCAACCCGGAGATCGTCTGGGCCTCGGCCGAGCGCGGCCCGCAGCAGGAGGGCAGCGTGTCGATGCCGGGCGTCATGGACGTGGTCGACCGGGCCGCGCGCGTCCGGGTGGCGTATCGTGACCTCGACGGCGCCGCGCGCGAGGAGGAGGCGGAGGGATTCCGGGCCGCCTGCCTCCAGCACGAGATCGACCAGCTCGACGGCATCTTCTGGATCGAGCGCCTGTCCCGCCTGCGCCGCGACCGCGCGATCAAGCGCTTCGCCAAGCTGCGGCGCCCCGGTGGCTGAACACGCGATCGTCGGGGGACGCTTTCGGCGCAGGCGCGTTATGCTTGGCTTTCCGTCTGGACAGCCGCCCCGCCGAGATTCGATCTGATGCCCCCGCTCCGACCCGCCCTGCTCGCCCTGGCACTCGCCGCGCCCTTGTCCGCCGCGCCCTTGTCCGCCGCGCCCTTGCCCGCCGCGGCGGCGCCCGCGGTGGCGGCCCCGGCGATCGGATGCCCCTCGCTGGCGAATCTCAGGCTCCTGCTGCGCGAGAGCAAGGACGATGCGGCCGCCGCCGCGAGCCTGCTCGCCGACGACAAGGCCGATCACCTCGGCTGCGCGACCATCCCGCGCGACGCAGTGGCGGGGATCGCCGAGCATCTGACCCTGAACGGCAACGCCTACGATTGCCTGACCTTGCGGACCACGAGCGTCTGCCACTGGGTCGTCGCCGGCACGGCGAAGCCCGTCGCGGCCGGGCCGAGGCCTCGCGGGGGCGACAAGGCTCGGGCCTCCGACAAAGCCGCTCCATCCGACAAAGCCCCGCAGCCCGACAAAGCCCCGCAGCCGGAGAAGGCCCGCCGATGACCCGAACCCTCCGCCTCGGCCTCGTGGCCGCCCTGCTGGCGCTCGCCGCCGGCTCCGCCGTCCGGGCGCAGGCTGTCGAGCCCACGGACGTCGTCGCCTGCCAGACCCTGGTGGAGCTGCGGGTGCTGATGGCGAGCGGCGACCGGGCCGCGGCCGAGGCGGCCCTGCCGCAGCATCCGGGCTGCCGCCGGATCGCGCGCGCGCGCATCGGCGCCGCCGAGCACCGCGCCATGGTGGGCGGGACGCCCTTCGAATGCCTCAGCGTGGCGGACGAAGGCGCCTGCGCCTGGGTGCTGCCCTGACGCGGTCACGGACGAGGACGACGGTGGATCGATGGAACGAACGATGAGATGGACCGGGCCGGCCTTCGCGGCGCTCCTGGTCGCGACGGCGTCGGCGGCGCTGGCGCAGGGGGAATCGACGCCGATCCAGAGTCCGCAGGATGCCGCCTGCCGGACCGAGGCGCGGAACCGGGTGTTCTCGACACCCGACCCGAAGGGGCTCGGCCTCTACGCGATCGGCCGGCAGCTCTACTTCGCCTGCATGAAGCGCACGCAGCCCGGGCCACGCCGGCGGCCGCGGGCGTCCTGAGGAACTCTCAGACGCTGAGGGGGGCGCCGATCCGGGCGCGCAGGACGTGCCGGAGATTCTCATTGTCGTTGGTGTCCGCGTCGAGGGCGGCCATCAGGCGGAGCAGCCGGCTGATCGGCGTGGTCCGGTCCTGGACCGCCGCGTCGATGAGCGCCCGGAGGGGGGTCGGCTCGCTGACCGGAAGCAAAGTCGGGTACGTCTGGGCCGGCTGGGGCATGGTCCGCGGATCCGTGGCGTGATCGGGCGCGATCACGGGCGGCCTGCTACGCCATCGCCGGACCCCGCGCCAGGGTTTTTTGCCATCTATCCATAGCCGGCACGCAATCCTGCCCTGCGCGACGGAACAAAGCGGGATTAAACGGGAAATGTGTGGATCGACTCGGATCCCGGGCCGAACGTGGCCGATTCGCCACCGACCCCGTCCGAATCGACATCGGGGCGACGGATCACGTCGCCAGCGGCGAGGACACGTAGCCGTCGAGGAGATCCTGCGGGTCGCCGTAGATCGCGATGCAGCCGGCCGCGCCGAGATCGGCTTCCGGGAAACCGCCGCAGAGGACGCCGATGGTCCGGAGACCGGCCTTTTCGGCCGCCTCGGCATCGTAGGGGGTGTCGCCGACGACCACGGCCTGCGCCGCGGTGAGCGGCGCGAGCTTCTCCAGAGCCGCCTGGAAGATGTCGGGGAAGGGCTTCGAACGCTCGACGTCGTCGGAGGTGACCACGACGTCGGTGAGGTCCTCGACCTGCATCAGCGACTGGTAATGCTCGACCTCCGCGGCCTTGCCGGACGAGGCCAGCGCGACGGTCAGGCCCTGGCCCTTCAGGTGCTCGAACAGGGCACGGACGCCCGGGAAGGGCTTCACTTTCGACAGGTAGTCGCGCTTGAACAGGTCCGAGCGGTAGGCCTCGATGGTCTCGCCCTCGCGCGCGATCCGGGCCTCGTCGAGGAAGACGGGCAGGAGCTGGTCGCCGCCCTTGCCGATCTGGCTCCGGGCCTGGTCGTGGCTGACGGTGACCCCGAAATGCGCGAAGGCGTCGACCCAGGCCTGGGCATGGAGGTCGACGCTGTCGAGCAGGGTGCCGTCGATATCGAAGATCACCGCCCGCACGGTCTTGGTCATCGCGTCATCCCGAACCCATCGTGCGCCGGTCGAAACACCGGCGCTCCGTGGGCGAACGGATGGCTACCGGGGCTGTTCCGCGCCGGACGAGCGAATCGTTCGCGGGATCAGCGCGGGAAGATGTGCAGCCCGTCATCGGGCAGCAGGTTGCGGGCCGGCCCGCCGGTCTGCTGGCCGCGGCCCTGCTGATAATAGGGCAGTTCCGGCCGGCGGTCGTTGTCGCCGCCCGAATCGTACTCGTAGGAGCGGCTCCATGGGGCGCGCCCGCCCACCCCGCCGGTGGTGTCGACGTCGATCAAGGCCGGGCCGTCGCGATAGCCGACCGGCGCCGCCACGGCGCCGATCGGCAGGCCGGCGAGGCTGAGGGCCAGGAGGGTGGAGAGCGTCGTCTTCATGGGGCCTCGGCTGGAAAAGCGCGCGGTCCCGGGGACCACGGGCGCGTGTCTGGGTCTGGCCTGACAACGGTCAAGGTTTCCCTTCGTTCCTGCCTCCCCCGTACGGGACCTGCCTCCCCGGGCGGGACCCGCTGCCGCAAACAGCAGAAAGCCCGCCCCGCCGGTCCGGCGAAGCGGGCTTCGAAGATCGTGCGGGGCCGGGGCCGGAACGCTCCGGCCCGCTCCCTCAGTGAACGGTGGCGACGCTCTCGGCGGCGCGGCTGCGGGCCGGCGCGCGCGGAGCCTTCGTCACGGCTGCCTTTGCAACGGCAGACTTCGCGACGGCGGCCTTGGCGACGGGGGCCTTGGTCGCCGCGGCCTTGGCCACCGCGGCCTTGGCGACTGGGGCCTTCGCGGCGGCCGTCTTGGCGGCCTGCGTGCCGGTCTCCGCCTTCACCTTGGTCTCGACCTTGGCGCTGGCGCTGCGGCTGCGGCTCGGCTTGGCCTTCAGGGTCTCGGCGAGCACCACGGCCGGGCTGGCCGAGAGGGTGACGTCCGCGGTGGCGGCCTGGAGCACCTCGACGCCCGTCCGCGACGGGGTCAGGATCTCGTTCTCCGCGCGCAGCCAGTGCGCCTCGGCCTGGCCGATCACGCGGCCCTCGTCTTCCCAGATGTAATAGGCGCGCTCGCGCACCTGCTGCTCGAAGGGGTTCATGGTCTCTCCTCGTCCCTGCGGTCCGACGTCCCGGGCGAGGATGAAACCGGATGGTTAAGCGGGGGTTAACCGCCCCGGCTTAGCCCTTCGAGAGGCGGCGGGCATTGGCCCGGACCTTCCGGCGATAGCCGGCCACGACGCGGGCGGTGGAGCCGCCGGTGGCGATCAGCAGGGCCGCCTCGTTCGCGGCCATGATCTTCTCGGTGATCATGCGCTGGGCCTCGGCCTGCGCGGCGGCGCCGCCGGTCGACAGCTTGGCGAGTCGCAGGCCGATGACCTGCTGCGATTCCATGGCGAGCAGGGTCGCGTCCATGCCGAGCTTCCACCAGGAACCGAACATCAGCCATCACTCTTCGAAGCGGTTTCGCCGGGCCATCGTGGCGGCCCGGCATCAAGGAAGCGGTCCCGCACCCGGTGGTCGGGATGCGGGGGCGGGCCGGCTCAGTCGAACAGGCGGTTCTTGGCGCCGGATCCGCCGAGGCTGATCTTCTTCGTGCCCGATCCGCCGAGACTGATCTTCTTCGGCGGCGCGGCGGCCGGGCTCGGCGTCGCCGGGCGCGCCGGCTTCAGGCGGGACTGGCCGTAGACGACCGAGCCGATCTCGTCGGCGACGCGCACCAGGTCCTCGCGCTCGCAGGCCCGCGCCACCCGCAGGCCGAGCTGGTGCATGTGGCTCTTGCCGTAGAGGTACACGGCGAGCCGCGCCCGCGTCGTCGTCGACATGGCGTCCAGGATCTCCGGCAGGTCGTCCTCGTCCGCCCGGTAGACCTGGCCGAGGAGTTCGAGGGAGACCGGGCAGTCCGGATCGGGAACGGCGCCGCTGGTCGGATGGGACTGCGTCATGGAGCGTCTGCCTGTGCGAGGGGCGGAAGGGGAGCGGCCGCGGTATCGGCCGCGATGGGCGTGGGGCCGCCCGCATCGGTGCGGACGGAAGGGGCCGGCGCGGGCACCGGCGGCACCGGCACCGCCGGCGGGAGGGCCGTGAGGCAGCCGGTGCAGACCGAGGCGATGGCGATGCGGGACCGCGCTTCCGCCCGCTGCCAGACCGCCTCGCTCCGGGCGCGCGCGGCCAGGGCGGCGGCCTCGTCGAACGCGCCGCCCCCGCCGAGCCCGAGGGCCGGCTCGCCACCGGGACGGATGCGGATGAACAGCGGTTCCTGCGCGGCGGCGACGCCTGCCGCCGGGACTCCGATAGCAGGGGCGAGGGCGATGAGGCTACCGGCGATCGCGCAGGCGCGCCACAGGCGTGCGGGAATGAGACGGGGCATCGGCTCCTCGGTCGGGCGCCCGCGACGGGATCGGTCAGGTCTGGTCCCATCGTACGGCCCAACAGGGTTAACATGGTCTGAAGCGAACCGGATGCCGCAGCGGCAGCGCGTCCGCTCGACCCTCGGTGGTCGGGCAGCCTAACAGGACGCCATGGAACCGAACGTCTACCTCCTGATGGCGGCAGCCCTCCTGTACTCCGGCTACATGGTCATCGCCATGCGCTCTTGAGCGCGTTTCGGCCATGCGCTCTTGAGCGCGTTTCGGCCATGCGCTCTTGAGCGCGTTTCGGCCATGCGCTCCTGAGCGCGTTTCGGCCATGCGCTCCTGAGCGCGTTTCGGCCATGCGCTCCTGAGCGCGTTTCGGCCATGTGCTCCTGAGCGCGTTTCGGCCATGTGCTCCTGAGCGCGTTTCGGCCATGTGCTCCTGAGCGCGTTTCGGCCATGCGCTCCTGAGCGCGTTTCGGCCATGCGTTCCTGAGCGCGGCCCGACCACGCGCCCAGGAAGGGCGTCGCGGCCATACGGTCGCGAGGGCGGCCTTAGCGGCGCTCGTCGCGTTCGATCACCGCGCAGGCGGTGACGGGCGCCTCGCGGGATCCCGAGAGCGAACAGGTCACGAGGACCTTCCCGGCATTGACGTTGCTGTGCCGCGTCGTCGCGGCGGCGGTGAGCGCCGTCCGGCCCGCCTGCGCCAGCACGTCTGCGGCGATGCCCGTGACGGCGTGGCCGGCGCGTCCCAGCAGGTCGAAGTAGCCGGCGGGCAGCGGCGCCCCCCGGAACTGGGTGCCGGTGGCCGAGAGTTCGCCGCAGGCGAGCGTCATGCCGACCCCGTCGGCGCCGCGGAACTCCGCGAAATCCGCACTCCGCTTCACCAGATCGGCCCCGGTCTCCGAGGTCACCCGGTCGATGAGTTCGCCGCAGACATCCGCCGAGGCGGGTCCGGCGAGGGCGAGAAGGCCGAGGGTCGCGGCCAGGGCGGGAAGGAATGCACGCATGCCCCTCACCTAAGGGCGCGCGGGGGGTTGTCGAGCGCCGGGCCTACAGGCGCTTGCGCGGCGGCCTCGGGCGACGGAACACGCCGACCATCTCGAGATGGCCCGAATAGGCGAATTGGTCGACCGGAATCACCCGTTCCAGCGTGTAGCCGCCCGCCACCAGGGTGGCGGCGTCCCGCGAGAAGGTGCCGACGTCGCAGGCGACCCCGATCACCAGCGGCACCTTCGATTCGGCGATCCGGGCCGCCTGTGCACCGGCGCCGGCCCGCGGCGGATCGAACACCGCGGCGTCGTAGGCATCGAGCTCGAGGGGCAGCAGCGGGCGGCGGAACAGGTCGCGACGCTCGGTGGTGACCCGGCGCAGGCCTGGAACCGCGCGCACCGCCCGGTCGAGGCTCTGCAGGGCGGCCGCCTCGCCCTCGACGGCATGGACGTCGCGGCCGCGCGCCATGGCGAGGCTGAACGGGCCGCTGCCGGAGAACAGGTCGACGACCCGCTTCGTCTTCCTGTCGAGGGCGGCGATCACCGCCTCGGTGAGCACGGCCTCGCCGGCCTCCGTGGCCTGCAGGAAGCCGCCGGCCGGCGGCACCAGCCGCAGGCCCGAGGTCGTCACCGCCGGCGCCCGTCGCTCCACCAGCACCTCTCCGTGCAGCGACAGGCGCGCGAGGTCGAGCTCCCCGGCCAGACGCACCAGGGCGGCGCGCACGCCCTCGGCCGCGGGGCCGTGCCCGCGGACATCCACGTCGAGGCCCGCCTCCGTGGCGGTGAAGGCGACGTCGAGGGGCTTGCGCCCGTGCCCCAGGGGGGCGCTCAGGGCGACCGCGGCCTGGGGCGCCCGGTGCAGGGCCGGCACCGTGATCGGACAATGGTCGATGGCGACGAGGTCGTGGCTGCGCGCCGCCATCAGGCCGGCCTGCGCCGTGCCCTCCACCGCGCGCACGTGCAGCGTGAGCCGCCGCCGCCCCTCCCCGCGGGCATCGACCAGCGGCTCCGGCACCACGCCGAGCCCGGCATGGGAGAGGACCTGGACGAGGTGGTCGCGCTTCCATGCGGCGTAGGGCTCGGGCGCGAGGTGCTGGACCGCGCAGCCGCCGCAGGCACCGAAATACGGGCAGAACGGCGCGATCCGGTCCGGCGAGGCCCGCTCCACCGCGACGAGCGTTCCCCGCGAGCCCGCTCGCTGAATCGTGACGCTCTCCCCCGGCAGCGCCAGGGCCACGGCGGTGCCGTCTTCGGCCAACCCGTCGCCGCGCGCACCGAGGCGGCGGATCTCCAGGGTCTCGGTCTGCGGCTGGGAGTGGGTCATGACGATGGGTCCAGGCGAGCCCCGATCAGGAACTCGCGGTTGCCGTCGCCGCCGGCGACGGGTGACGGGATCAGCCCGAGGATCCGAAGGCCCGCGGCCTCGCAGGCGGCGCGGATCTCGGCGCAGACGGCGTCGTGGATCGCCGGATCGCGCACGATCCCGCCGCGCCCGACCCGGGCGCGCCCGGCCTCGAATTGCGGCTTGATCAGCGCGGCGAGGTCCGCGCCGGGCGCCAGCAGCGGCAGGATCGCCGGCAGGATCAGGCGGAGGGAGATGAAGCTGACGTCGACGGCGCAGAGCTCCGGCGCCCGCGGGATCGCCGTGCGATCGAGGGTACGGGCATCCGTGCCCTCCAGGCTGGTCACCCGGGGATCGTCCCGGAGCGAGGCATGGAGCTGGTCGCGCCCGACATCGACGGCGTAGACATGGGCGGCGCCCTGGGCCAGCAGCGCGTCGGTGAAGCCGCCGGTCGAGGCTCCGACGTCGAGGCAGACGCGGCCGCACGGATCGAAACCGAAGGCGTCGAGGGCGGCGGCGAGCTTCAGGCCGCCGCGCGAGACGAAGGGGTGCGGCGCGGTGGCCTCGAGGCGCGCATCGCGGGCGACGAGGTCGGAGGCGCGCGCCACCGGCTGGTCGTCGGCCCGGACGAGGCCCGCCGCGATGGCGGCCTGGGCGCGGGCGCGGCTCTCGAAGAGACCCCGCTCCACCAGCAGGCGGTCGGCCCTCAGCCGCTCCCGATTCATCACGACGCCCGACATGTCCCCGATCGGCCGGCCCCGGGGCCGGCTCCCTCCCGCTACACCACTCGACGCGGGGGGCGAACCGAAATCGTGACGATTTCAGTCGCGCCGCCGGGCCGCCCTGCTCCATAAACATCGGCAGCGATGCCTGATTCCTCGCGGAACGGTTGCGCCGGGCGGGGCTTGTCCCGATCGTGAAGGGGGCCGGGTGGTCCGTCGCGGATGACGGACCGGGGCCGAAACTTGGGACACATCATGGTCGCGCCGCGTGAGATCGAGTTGAAGCTGGAATGCGAGGGCGGCGACCTCGCCGAGCTCGGCCGCCACCCCTTCCTGCAGGCGCAAGCCCCCGAGACGTCCCACTTCCTCAGCTCGACCTACTACGACACCGCGGCCGGCGACCTGCGCGCGGCGGGGCTGACCCTGCGGGTCCGCCGCGACGGCGACACCGCGCTCCAGACCGTGAAGGCCGCCGCGGCCGCGCCGGGGCTCTTCGACCGGGCCGAATGGGAAGGCCCCATCGCCGGCGACGCGCCCGACCTCGCGACGCTGGCCGAGACACCGGTGCCGGGCGTGCTGGCGGCGGCCGAGGAGCCCGACCTCGCCCCCGCCTTCGCGACCCTGGTGCAACGGCGCAGCCGCCAGGTACGCTACGGCGCCTCGCAGATCGAGGTGGCCTTCGACGAGGGCCGGATCGAGACCCGCAACGGCGACGCGCCCCTGTGGGAGCTCGAGCTCGAGCTCAAGGAGGGGCGGCCCGAGGACCTGTTCACCCTGGCCCAGGCGCTGGCCGAAACCGTGCCCTTGCGCCTCGGCGCGCTGAGCAAGTCGGCGCGCGGCTTCGGCCTCCTCGACGGCACCCTGCGCCGGCCGAGCAAGGCGCGGCCCGTGCGCCTCGCGCCGGAGGCGAGCGCCGGAGATGCCTTCCACGCCATCGCCTTCGCGTGCCTCGCCCACCTGCGCCTGAACGAGGACGTCTTCCTGCACACTCGCGACGTCGAGGCGCTTCACCAGCTGCGGGTCGCCCTGCGCCGGCTGCGCTCGGCCTTCACCCTGTTCAAGCCGGTGCTGGCGCAGGACCCGGCGGCCGCGACCCTGCGCGACGAGATCAAGCGCATCACCGAGCCTTTCGGCCATGCCCGGAACCTCGACGTGTTCCTGGCCGAGACCCTGCCGGCCGAGATGGCCAGGCGCCCCGACGAGGCCGGCCTCGACGACCTGCGCCAGCGCCTAGAAGCGGAGCGGGAGCGCGCCCATGACGGCGTCCTCGCCACCCTCGAATCGCAGGAATGGCGTGCCCTGATCCTCGACATCGCCGCCTGGCTGGAGACCGGCGCCTGGCGGACCGGGCCGGCCACGCCCGACCGCGACGGGCCGGCGAGCGCCTTCGCCGCTCAGGTGCTCGACAAGGCCCTGCGCCGCATCCGCAAGCGCGGCCGCCACCTCGACCGCCTGGAGGTCGAGGCGCGCCACCGCGTCCGGATCGAGGCGAAGAAGCTGCGCTACGGCGCCGAGTTCTTCGCCAGCCTCTACGCCGAGAAGAAGCTGCGCAAGCGCCATAAGGCCTTCGTGTCGGCCCTGTCGGACCTGCAGGACCACCTCGGCGCCCTCAACGACCAGGCGACCGCCCACACGGTCCTGGCCAGCCTCGTGGCGGTGCCCGACCCGCAGGAGATGCCGGGCGAGACCGCCTTCGCGGCCGGCCTCGCCGCCGGCGACAACGAGGCCGATGGCAGGAAGCTGCTGAAGGCGGCCGCCGAGGCCCATGCCGAGCTCGTCGACGTCAAGCCGTTCTGGCGCTGATCGCGGGCGGCGCCCGCCTCAGCCGCGGGGGCTGAGGGCGTAGAGGGTGATCGCGGCGGCGTTCGAGACGTTGATGCTGCGGATCTCGCCGCTGAACGGGATGCGGGCCAGCACGTCGCAATTCTCGCGGGTGCGCTGGCGCAGGCCCTTGCCTTCTGCGCCGAGCACGATCACCGCCGGCCGCTTCGGGCCGATGCTGTCCAGCGCGGTCTCGGCGTCGGAATCGAGGCCGATCCGTGTGAAGCCGCGCTTGCCGAGGTCGACCAGGGCGTCGGACAGGTTGCGCACCACGATGAGCGGCACGTGCTCCAGGCCGCCGGAGGCGGACTTGGCGAGCACCCCGGTGGCGTTGGGCGAGTGCCGCGCCGTGGTGATGATGCCCGCCACCCCGAAGGCGGCGGCGGTGCGCACGATCGCGCCGACATTGTGCGGGTCGGTGATCTGATCCAGGGCGAGGAGCAGCACGTCGTCGCCCAGGTCGTCGAGGTCCGGCCCCGGCAGCGGGTCGGCCTCGAGGTAGAGGCCCTGGTGCACGGCATCCGGCCCCAGCAGCGCGTTGATGGCGCTCGGCCGCACCAGTTCGGGATCGATCCGCAGCGTCCCGATCTCCTCGGTCAGCCGGATCATGGCGTTCTCGGTGGCGAGCAGGCGGTGCAGCTTGCGGCCCTCGTTGGCGAGCGCCTGCGCCACCGGATGCCAGCCGTAGAGCACGACGTGATCGCCCGAGGCCGCCGCGACGCTCGAGGCGCCGCGCTGGTTCTGCGGCGGGCCGCGCCGGAAGGGACCGCGGGAGAAGCCGGGCTTGTTCGTCCTCGGCCCTGGCGGGCCGTCGCGTCGCGTCGTCATGCAGTCAGGTCCGCTCTCGGGCCGCCGATCCAGGGTGCGGGCCGCATCTCACGCCCGACAAACCGGCCGGGGCCTCGTTCGTCAAGCGGCAAACCCGCGGCGTTTCCCCCGTTGCCCCCGCGCCCGAAGCCGCATATAGAACCGCTCACCGCAGCGGCGCCCTTCGTCCGGCGGTCCAGGACGTCTTTATACCTCTACCATCTTACCAAGTGTGTAGGTGCAGAGGGTTAGGCATGGTAGACATACCAACGCCTGTGAGCGAAGGCTTCTTTTTGGGACCGAACAGGCGATTGACTACCTGCGCGGGTGAACATAGAAAACCGGCTGCTGCCAACTAACGCGCCTATCGTCTATCGGTTAGGACAGGTCCCTTTCAAGGATCAGAGCGGGGTTCGATTCCCCGTAGGCGCGCCAGCAGTATCAAATCGAATGTATCCTGTGGAATATCAACGCGATCTTCTGGTGTCCGGCCAGTGCGTTGGCTATCTACAATTCAGATGTGCTCGGTCGCCGTAGGGCGTCAAATTAACCTTCTGAACCCAGACCCAGAACATTAGGTCGTCTGCGACCGCAAATTTACCGTCAACTGAACCGCGCCGGGTTTCCCGGAGGCCCCAACTCTTGCGAGGATGGAGCCCTGACGAAGCGAACCCCGCCTTTTTCCCTGAGGTTTGTGAACGCGCTGTGCGGATGGTGTTGGAGCACCAGGGCGAGCACGACTCTCAATACGGTGCGATCCGCTCGATCGCTGCGAAGATCGGCTGCTCGGGCGAGACGCTGCGGAATTGGGTACGCCAGGCCGAGCGGGACCAGGGCCAACGAGCGGGCCCGACGACGGACGAGCGCGAGCGGATCAAGGCGCTGGAGCGGGAGGTTCGTGAACTCCGGCAGGCCAACGAGATCCTGAGAAAAGCATCGGCGTATCTTGCCCAGGCGGAGCTCGACCGTCCGTTCAAGCGATGATCGCGATCACTCGACGATCAGCGTGGGGCCTACGGGGTCGAGCCGATCTGCCGCGTGCTGCCGATCGCCCCGTCGACGTATCGCGCCCATGCCGCGCGGCGGGTCGATCCCGGCAGGCTGCCGGCCCGAGCCAAGCGGGATGCGGTGCTGATGGCCGAGATCCGGCGCGTGTCACTCCGACCGCGGATCGCAATACGTGAGCATCCGATACACCGAGCGCCTTGCTGAAGCGGGCATCGAACCCTCCGTCGGCAGCGTCGGTGACTCGTACGATAATGCTCTCGCCGAGACCGTGATCGGACTGTTCAAGACCGAGGTGATCCACCGGCGCGGCCCGTGGCGGTCGTTCGAAGCCGTAGAATTCGCCACCCGCGAATGGGTAGATTGGTTCAATCACCGTCGGCTGCTCGAACCGATCGGCAACGTGCCTCCCGCCGAAGCGGAAGCGCGCTACTATGCACAAACCGAGGCGCAAACCTTGGCAGCCTGACCCAAACCAAATCGCCTCCGGGAAACCCGGCGCGGTTCAGTAGAAGGTCGGCTCGGAGACGCCCATCTTCCGGCAGACTTCGTCCACCGAGGCGCCGTTCTCCGCATGCCGCAGGGCGAAGGCAGTCTGTTCATTCGTGAAGCGTTTGCGAGGCATGGCATCCCCCCTCTTTCAGGGTGCAGGATGCCCGAAAAACTTGCGCTCAGCGCGGACCAGTTTGCTGGGTCAGGGTCAGCCGTGACGCGGACGCTGAAATCTAAGCTCGACGAATGTGCCGCCAATGGTCCTGCCTCCGATGAGCGTCGTGCGCAGCGCCACCTCTGCTCCGACCTCCTCGTCGCCGCCCCGGAGACGTAGCTTAGAGCCGACAGAGCCAAGCTCCCATCGTTAGATCGTTTCGGTGAGTGGATCGGCTGTGCTCCAGTACCAGCCGATCGATCAGATTCGATGACAATGCGCATGAAGAATTCTCATTTAAGTCACCCGAAGAGCCTCCGACCCGCCGAGCATCGTTCGACCGAGTGCCGAAGATCATAAGCTGCCTTGAGAACCTGTCGCCGCCGTTGAGATCGTCCCACTGGGCGAGCAGCCATCGTTGGACAGCTATTCACTGGCCTCATTCTATTCGTCCGATGCCATCACTACTGAAAACGCTTCAAATCACCCTTCCTATCCAAATTCCATGTGGCGCCAGCTCGTCGGCCCCGAGGTCGACGGGTCGGATCGTATCGGCTTGGGCGGTTCCGTCGCCGCCCATCTGTCACACAAACGCAACCGTACCATGATTTAGAATTAGAACGTTCTATAAGGGCGAGACGGCGACGCGGCGAGCACCTTGAACCGCACGTAGAATGGCGGGACGGGCTCGGAGCATCGCCGTACGAAGCTCGAGACGGGGGCCATCGATATGAAATTTGGAACGTTCCATGCGGGGTTGATCGCTCCGCTCATCGCATTGCCATTGGCGCCGAGTGCCGCCTTGGGCCAGGATATGACCGATCTGGGGACGGTCTCGGTGGAAGCGACGGCGAATCGCGCCGTGGCGAGCGACCGTGGGACCCCGTTGCTCGCCGAGCAGAATGGAACCGCCGCAGGCACCACGTTGCGGCAGGAGCAGATCGCGCAGCAGCCCAGCACGGAGAACGTCGCTCAGCGAATCGGCTCGGTCGTCGGCGTCAATTCCTACTCGCGCGATGCATCCGGCCTCTTCGGCGGTGGTTACTCGATTCGCGGATTCGACAGTACCCAAATCGGGCTTTCCCTGAACGGTGTCCCCCTGAACGATCCGGGCACGTTCGCGATCCTGCCGCAGGTCTACACCGATGCGGAGAACCTCTGCGCCATCGATGTGGTCCAGGGAACCAGCGGTGGGACGCTGGCGCAGCATGGCGCCATTGGCGGCCAAGTCCAGATGAGGCAATGCGCTCCGACCGATGTGCCGAAGGTCACGTTCTCGCAGAGCTATGGTTCGTATAACACCAATAAATCGCTCATTCGTGTCAATACAGGACCGATGCTCGACAATGCGATGAAAGGCTATCTTTCATATTCTCATAGTTACGCGGATTATTTTGCCGGTCCAGGTTCGGCGGAGCGCCATCACGTCGACGGCCGGTTCGATATGAAACTCGACAACGGCGACACGATCACCTTCAATACGTTCTTCAACAACCAGGAGAACACCTACATCCGGCCGATCTCGCAGGCGCAATATGAGGCCTACGGTTACAGAAACGGCTGGCTAACGGTTCCGCCGACGATCCTCAGCGGTCCGAGGGCAGCCTTCAGCGCGACGAATGCCGCCGTGCCCTACACCCCTAACAATGTCGGTTACGGCCCCTATCAGTGGGAACCTGGCCGGCACTTCTATACGTCCGCCGACGGCAAGTTCAGCCTTTCCGACGGCGTCGAGTTGCACATCACACCTTATTTCCTTCATCAGGAATCCGGCAGCAGCTCTCAAGTTCTTCTCAGGGAAGCTGGGCTTTCCAACAAATTTCTGAAGCAGCCGATCGGCTCATTTTCCGCCTATGGCACGACGAACACGAACGCCCTGCTGGTCCAGATGAGCCAGAGCAATTTTGACCGGGTCGGCAACACGGTAAGTCTAAAGGGCAAAATCGACAACCACACGCTGACCGGAAGCCTTTGGACGGAATATACCTATCAGCATCAGCTCAATCCGTTCCAGCAGATCGATTCCACCAACAACACCATTCCCGACATCTGGTTCAAATCGCATCTCCTGCACGATCGCTTTGGCAACCTCGTCACCAATCGGAATTGGAAGACCGAATATTATAACACCGCGTTCAAGATCTCCGATAGCATCGCCCTGTTCGACGATGCTTTGCGCATCGATCTCTCCGCCCGCGCACGCTTCTACAGCCGCTCGTTCCACAACCTCCCGGCTGGAACGAGCGGAGTGAACAATGCCTACCTAGACTACAATGTGAGCCGCGATTATTCCTTCCTCTTACCCTCTCTCGGCATGCGTTATGATTTTGATGAAGCCCATCAAGTCTTCTTCAATGCTTCGACCAATGCGAGGGTCCCGTCGAATTTCGTCGATGGGCGTCTGGTGAATACGACAACCAACATTGTCACCCCGGCCAACATCAAAGCTGAGCGCGCCCTGAGCTTCGATCTTGGCTATCGTTACAAGGGTGACTACCTCAATTTCAATGCCACCGGATATCTGATCAAGTACAGTGACCGAATTGCGGTGACGGCCGTCAATGACGGGAGCCTCACGAGTAAATACACCAATATCGGTAGCACGACCGCTATCGGAACCGAGATCGAGGTCGGTACAAAGCCATACGAGGGCTGGAGCGTGCTGTTGTCACAGGCGTTCAACAACGACACGCTCGACACGAACATCATTGCCGAAGGCGGCACGGTTGTGCTTCCGACGAAGGGAAAGCAGTACTTCAACGCACCGCGCTCCATCACGAATATGACCTTGCTTTACGAAGATGGTCCGCTCTACGGCTTCGCGCGTGCAAAATTCACCGATGCCGTCTTTGCGACGCTGACCAACGACATCCGCATCCCGGGATACACGAACGTCGACCTCGGACTCGGGTACAAGCTGAAGGACACGGCCTTCCTCGCTGCGATCCCCGGGGCTCAGGGTGGAGATTTCAAACTCAACGTGACCAATCTTCTCAATGCGAAGTATCTCTACATCAACCCGGGCAACAGCACCGGCGTACAGATCACCTCGGCCGGCACGCCGCTCTTCTATCTCGGCGCACCGTTTTCCGTGACGGCGAGCCTATCGCTCGATTTCTGAAACAGAAACGACGCAGCATTGATGCTAAACGAGATCGAATCATGATGCGTCGGAATGTTTTGCGATGGGCCAGCGCATTCGCCATGGGCCAATTGGTCGGACAGTCGGCCGGCCATGCTTCGCCGAATGACGATGCAGCCGAGCCGCGGAAGCCGTTTCCCTGGATCGGGATCAAATTCTCTGCCAGCGGCGAGGTTCTACATTGCCCTGGCAACACCATCATCTGCCATATCGACCCGGACGGGCCCGCCGCCGCCCCCCTCGCAACGTATCGTTCGCGACTGGAGGCGGAAGCTTTCGCACATAAGTTCACGTTCACGCCCTCTTCGAGTTATCATATGACGATCTTCGAAGGGGTCGTCGATCTCGTCCGCAAACCTGGCTTCTGGCCAAAAGATCTTTCTCTCGAGGCCCCGCTGGAGGCGTGCCATCGGCTCTTCCTCCGGAAACTGGAAGCGTTCGATCTCGGCTGTGAGCCGACATCCCGTCTGAAGGTCGCGATGGGTCCGGAAAACTTCGTCGGTCGCCCTGGCCGTGGGATCGTTCTCGCGCCGGTCGACCAGCAGGAGGAAGCGAAACTGCGGACTCTGCGCAATCGCCTCGCCGATCTCCTGCAGCTACGGCAGCCCAATCACGACACGTATCGCTTCCACACCACGCAAACCTACGCGATCACCCCCCTGAGCGAGGCCGAGACGGAACGCTACTGGGCGGTTCGCCGCGACGCGTTGACGATCCTTGCGGCTCAGATGCCGGTCCTGGAACTCGGTCCGCCGGAATTCTGCATCTTCGAGGACATGTTTGCGTTCGATCCGCGCCTTCTTCTCCATAGACAACTGCCCTAAACCCGTTATGCGAACGTTACAGGGCAACGCCGTTCGAGGTGAGCGCCCCGTTTTGAGGCAGTGATGGGTCAAGTGACGATCAAGGATGTGGCCCGGCGCGCCGGCGTCAGCTTTCAGACGGTATCGCTGGTCCTCAACCACCCGGAGAAGGTCGCCAAAACCACGCGGGAGACGATCGAGGCGACGATGCGGGAACTCGAATTCGTCCCTAGCCTCGCGGCGCGCTCGCTCCGCAAGAAACCGAGCAAGAGCATCGCCTGCGTGTTCTCCGTCGGCGCCCAGCCCTACGACGACATGTCGGGGGCCATGCAGGAGACGTATCAGGGGATCGTCCTCCAGGCCTTCGCTCACGTGACGGACCGGCTCGGCTATACGCTGATCCACCGTCGCTGGCACAGCGAGGAGCCCGAATGCATGGCCAAGATCACCACGCTGGTGAACGAGGCCCGTGTCGATGGCATCGTCGTGCTCGCCGATCGACGGGACGATCCGCTGATCGCGACGTTACAGGCCAAGAAGTTTCCGCTGTTCGTGTTCGGGCTCGACATTCCCGGTGTGCCGTTCGCGATGCGGGCGGAGCGCGATGCGATCCGGCAGGTCGTCGGGTACCTGGCCCGGACCGGATGTCGATCGATCTGCCTGTTCAAGGGCACGCGCGAGGGCCGGCAGCTGCCGTCCGTGTTCGATCGCTTCACCGGATATCAGGAAGCATTGGCTGCGGCGGGCCTACCCTTTCGCGACGAACTCGTGGTCGAGTGCGACTGGAACTCGGAGAGCGGCTATCGGACGACGCAACGCCTGCTCAAGCGTGGCCTGCGTATGGACGCCATCGTCGCGGCGAATGACCGGGTCGCTTTCGGGGTGCTGAAAGCGCTCCACGAGCAGAAAGTCCGCGTCCCCGAAGACATCAGCGTGGTCGGCTTCGATAACTTCGTCCAATGCGCCTATACGGTCCCAAGCCTGACCTCGGTCGAGAATCCAACCCTCGAGATGGTCGAATGCGCGGTCTTCACCCTGGTCGAGATGATCGAGGGCACCCAGCCGCCGGGCGATCTCGTGCAGAAGCTGTTCCCGACGCGTCTCGTCATACGGGACTCGACGCATCCGTTCTGCGAAGCGCTGCCCTGATCCCGGACGCCTGCGGCGCGTGTCGTCGACACCCGCCTCGCCAGAAAGTTCCCCAACCGGATCGAAGGCCGACCCGGCGCAGGGCATCCGAATACGTCGCCGCTTCACGCCGTTCGACGGCCTTACCGCTTCAGAGCGAACGCGATGGCGATGCGGCCGTTGAACCGGCCGCCGGGCGGCGGCGGAGGGTTCGCTGAACGAACCGCCTGCACGGCCGCATCGTCCAGGAGGGAATCCCCGGACGATTTCGCGATCGAGGCGCCGGCCACCCGTCCGGACGGACCGATGAAGAAGCTCACCAGGACGATTCCGGCGGCCTGCCGATCGCGTGCCGCGGCCGGATAGACCTTATGCCGATTGATCTCGGCTTTCAGCGCCGCGCCATAGGTCGCGACCGACATGCTGGCCTTCGCCACGGAGCCTTGCTCGGCCCCCGCATGAGCTTCCCGCTTGGCTGCACTGCCGACGCTCGGCTGCTTGGGGTGCGGCGTCGGCTCCGGGCGCGGTCGCACGATCGGCTTGGGCGTGGGAGGCTTGGGCGTGGGAGGCTTGGGCGTGGGCGGCTGAGGTTTGGGAGGTTGAGGTTTGGGCGGCTGCGGTTCTGCCGTCGGAGGCGGTGCCTCCGCCTTTCGAACCGGTATCACGATCGCCGTCGGATCCTCCCTCACGGGCGGTTCTTCGGCTTGCACCAGGGGAGTCGGCTCGGGCGGGGAAGCGGATTCCGGCTCCGGTTCGGGCGGCGGGGCCATCTCGCTGGCGCTCTGCGTCGCCTCGGCACTGTCGTTCGTCGCATCCCCCTGGGCGACGACGCTGATCTCGAGGGTCTGGACCGCGGCGGGCACCAGCGGATGTGACTCCGGCTGAACCCCGCAGAAAAGCAGAGCATGGGCCGCAACCGCCAGGGTCAGGGCCGACGCCCTGAGCACGACCGGGGAATGGGACTGGTTCGGGTGAGGCAGTGCGAAGGGGAGCCCCCCGGTGAATGCCATCGTGGTCATGGTCCCGCTCCCGCCGGTCCGGCTACCAGCGCGGGGGCCGTCGGCAAGGAGGCCGCTTCCGATTTGACCGCAGGATCTTTCCGGTTGTTCGCAACGATGGCGATCCGGGTGATTCCATTGCTGGCGAGAAGGTCCATCACCTTCACCACCGCGCCGTAGGCGGCATCCTTGTCGCCTCTCAGCTGAACCACCCGGGTCAGGTCATTCTCGATCGCTGCGGTCACGGCCGGAACGAGTTTGTCGAGGGCGATCTCGTCCGGTCCGACATAGATCTTCCCGTCCTTGTCGATACCGACGACGGCGGGCTCCTTCGGATCGATCGGCTTGGCGGCCTGGGCCTGGGGAAGGTTGACCTTCACCCCGGCCGTCAGAAGCGGCGCGGTGACCATGAACACGACCAGCAGGACTAGCATCACGTCGATGAGCGGGGTGACGTTGATGTCGGCCGAGGGTCGGTAGCGACCACTCCCGTTGGAGGAGAAGGCCATCAATGCGTCTCCTTGGTCGGGATGCGACCCTTCGCAGTCAGGTCGATCGAGAGCGCCTCGATGAGATGGGCCATTCGCTGGGACAGCTTACCGAGCACCGATCCGAGCCGGCTGTAGGCGATTGCGGCGGGAATGGCGGCGACCAGGCCGATCGCGGTGGCGGCCAGGGCTTCGGCGATACCCGGCGCAACTACCGCGAGGCTGGTATCCTTGGACTCCGCGATGCTGATGAAGCTCGTCATGATGCCCCACACCGTTCCAAGCAGGCCCACGAACGGCGACACCGACGAGATCACCGCGAGGTTGGAATATCCGCCTTCCGTGGCGATCATCGTCTGGGTGGCCGCGCGGTTCATCGCTTCCACCGTCCGCTGACGCAGGTCGCCGACGCTTTCGTTCGGGAGGGAGCGGGAGACGGATTGTGTTCCTGCATCGACGATCGGACGTAGGAACTTGGGAACGTCACCGTGCTCGAGGCGCCGGAGCGAGCGCTTGAGGCGCAGGGTCGTGTAGAGGCATTCGAGAATCACGACCCAGCACCACACCGAGGCGGCGAGCAGGACGATGATGACGGATTTGCCGACTAGGCCGGCCTGAAAAAACATCGCCGACGGCGACAGACTTGCGGCATCCATCGTCAAATCTCCTGTGTGATCATGTGTCGTCGGCGCGAAGCGAGAATCGCTGAAAATGTCGTCTGCCCGCCAATTGGAACGTTCCATTACTGGTGCCGGATGTCGGGCTCATGACAGGCAGCGGATCGACGGCCGCGCTCCGGCGGTGCCTGGAAGGCGCCGGGACTGGCCTGTTTTCGCGCTCTCGATCTGCTGTCGGTAGATGCGACGAAGCTTTGTGCGAGCGGCCTCGAACCGCGGGCGGCAGGCTTATCCCTGCATCGGTCCGACCCGCGAGGCCACCTCTATCTGGGGGCGAACGCGATCGACGAGCTCGGTCGAACCGCATGCAAAGAGCAGCTTGTCGGTCATTCGGATGGTCGGCCAGGGAAGGGTCGAGGTTCCTCCGAGACCATCCAGGATTGCGAGTCCGGCCATGACGTCCCAGGTGCTGTCGCCCATGGCGACGTAGCCATCGGTGTGGCCGAGCGCCACCGAGAGCAGCGACATGGTCGCCGATCCGGTATGACGGATCACGACATCCGCATCGTCTAGGAGATAGCGGATCATGGCGAGGCAATCGTCGGTCGCGATCTTCTTGTGAAACCCGAGACCGACCGCGGCGACCGACCGGTCGAACGGCCGGAGCTTCGCAAGTGCTCTTCCGTCGAGCCGGGCACCGAAATCGCGTCCGCCGATGAGCAGCGTGTCCCGCACCGGCCTGTATATGGCGCCGAAGCCGGGTCCCCACGCCTCGTGCGAGCCGAGGGAGATCGCCCAATCGTCGGAGCCGCGCACGAAATTGAAGGTGCCGTCGATGGGGTCCACCAGCCAGGTACGGCCGGATCGGCCGGGGACGGCGCAACCCTCCTCGCCGAAGATGCCGTCGTCGGGGAACGCCACGGCAAGCCGATCCCTGATCAGCGTCTCCACCGCACGATCGGCTTCCGTGACGAGATCGAACGGACCCTTGGCCTCCACGATCAGCTCGGAGCCACGATGGAAGTGGGTCAGGGCCAGGCTGCCGGCCTCACGAATGATGGTCTCGATGATGTCGTTCATCACGATAGGCCGATCTCGATATGGGTCAGGGTGGCGAGCGCGAAGGTGGTCGACGCGTGATTCGTCAGTCGAGAACGACCTGATTGATGAATGCGGCCCTCAATGCGTCGCCGACGGCCGTGGGCATCGGCTGCGTGGCACGGACCCGCTGCTCGGGCGGGACCAGTGCGAACGGGCTCGAAGCGCCGGCATTCTGCGGCGACGAACCATAGATTCGGTTCAGCTCGGTCTGGGTCTCCGCGCTCGTCAGCCAATCGACGAACAACAGGGCCGCCGCCGGATGCGGGGCGTTCCGGGGCACGCCCGCGAGATTGCCGCCACCCGGCATTCCGAAGGCGGGGACGTAGAACTTGATCGCACGGGATATTTCGCCCTCCTTCTGCAAGCCGGCGAGCTGGTCTTCCCAGGCCGCGACCAGCGCGAATTCACCACCATTGAGGCGGCCGAGGCTGTCGACGTTGGACGCGGTGACGACGTATTGGTCCCGGCGCACCCGGAACCAATCGAGCGCCGGTTTGAATTTGGCGACGGTGTCGGCGTCGGGCAGACCGATTCCGAAGTCGATGTCTGTAACGGTGTGGCGGGCGACCGACTGGACGAGGGCCGGACCGGAGCCGCCATTGGCGACGTTGAACCCGACGAGACCGGGATGGCCGGCCATGTACGCGCCGAGTTCGTCCAGACTCTGCGGCAATTCCGCCGCGCGGATCAGGGCGGGGTTATAGGCCAGACCGGACTGGTTGCCCCAGAAGGCGACCGCATACCCGTTCGACTGGCCGCCGCCGACCCCGAAGGACAGCTTGGCGGCGCCGGGCAGGATACGCGTCAGCGGTCCGATCAGGCTGGTCTCGGGCTTGAACTTGGCCAAGTCCGGATCGCCGAACGAGAGCACGTCGATGTCGCCCTGGGCGGAGCCCTGCGCCGCCAGGAACTTGCTGAAGTTGCCGGCTCCGTCGCCATCCGGAATGACGACCCTGATGCCGGTTCTGGCCGTAAATCCCGTGACGGTTTTCCGGAGTCGATCCTGGAGATACCAATTGTACCAGACGACCTCGCCCTCCTTCCGGGCCTGCGCCACGATGTTCGACCAGGTCATCCCGGTGATGTCGGCGGACCGTACCGACGGGGTTGCCGTCAGGAAGCCGGCGAGTCCGAGGACAAGAGCGAGGACAAGCCCCTTCATCGTGAAAATCTCGATTTTGCGGAAGAACTAACCCTTGCCGACGATCACCGCCGTGTCCCTGCCCATGAGGAATCGCTCGGCGATCAGCATCATGACGACGTTCGGGACGACGAGGATCAGCGAGATCACGGCGGCATTGGGTCGGATGAAATTGTAGCCGAGATACGAGTACAGGATCGTCGGGATCGTGACGAAATTCGGCGAACCGACGATGAAGCTGACTGGGAATTCCTCCACACTCAGGATGAAGACTATGAGGAAGCTGGCGACGAGCCCTGGCCGCAGCACCGGAAGATAGACGTTGCGCATGACCGAGATCCGGTTGGCACCCAGATCCCGCGCGGCATCGACGAGGTCCTGCCGGACCAGGACCAGGGACACGGTGAGGATCCGGATCGCGAAGGGTAGAAACAGCACGACGTGGCCGATCAAGATGCCGAGGAAGCGCGAATGGAGGCCGAGCTTGATCAGAAGCGCGCCGAAGAACACGGCCTGCACGAAACCCGGGAGCGCCAGCGGAACCATCGTCAGGATTTGAGCCGTCGCCTTTCCGGGGAAGTCCATGCGCGCGAAGGCATAGGCGGTCGGCAGCGCCAGCAGGATGGTCACGCATGCGACGCCCGGCGCGAGCAGGTAGCTGTTGCAAAGCGCCGTCGGAAGCGACGTCGTCTCCCAGACCATCTCCCACCGTGCCAGTGACAGAACCGGCGGCAGAACGTCCGGATAGGCCCAGGCATGAGCCGGATCCACCAGCGACCAGAGGATCGCGAGTGCGAAGGGAAGGCCCAGGCCGACGAGACCGAAGACCAGGATCGCTGCGACGAACAGACGGTTCGTAACGGGTCCCCTCATCTCGGGCACCACGCGACGGCGCGGTCGGCCAGAAGGGCCAGGCCGGCGGAGCCCAGGACGGCGAGCAGCATCAGGAGGACCGCGACGACGGCTGCCTCATTCCAACCCTCAGCGCCGGATTCCTGGGTGCGGTACATGAATTGGGCCATGGAATTCACGTTCGTCGGCCCGACCACCACCTGAAAGGAGTAATCGCCGGCCGCACCGATGAAGATGATGGCGAGGGCGGCCTGCAGGCCGCGCAGGGAGAGCGGCAGGACGATCTTGAAGAAGCGTGCGACCGCGCCCGCACCGAGGCCGCGGGCGGCGTCGAGGATGTCGTCACCGATGGTCCGTACGGCGCCCAGGAGCAGCAGGAGCGCAAAGGGCATCTGCTTCCAGACCTGGAGGATGACGACACCGACCCCGTAGGAATCGTTCTGCAGACGCAGCGGGTGCTCGATCAGGCCCAGCCAGACCAAGCCGAGATTGAGGAAGCCTTGGAAGGCGATAAGGTTGACATAGAGGAACGCGGCCACCAGCCCGGGCACCATCATGGGCGCTTTGAGAACGCCGGCGATTATCGTCGAGCCCGTGAACGGGGTCCGAAGCCACAGGGCGATCGGGTAGGCGAGCACGACCGACAAGGTGGCGCTGATCGCAGCGATCCGCAGCGAATACAGGAAGGATCGCCACAATTGTCGATCGGCCAACATCGTCGACCAGTGGCGTAGCGAGAAACCACTCTCGCCGCCGAAGTTGAGATACCCCAGAGACTGGGAGACGGCCATGCCGACGACCAGCACCATGAAGGCCAGCATCAGGCCGAGCCCGGGCAGCAGCAGCGCGTAGGCCATGAGCGTGCGCCGGGCGATCACGTGACGTTCGCCTCGAGAAACCGAATCCGATCCGCAGGGACGTGAATGGTCTGGAGCGAGCCTTCGGCCGCCTGATGGGCGCCGAGCGCATGGACGCGCAGACGTGTCTGCGGGGCGGCCTGCGGGGCGAGGGTGAACTCGGTGATGGCCCCCAGGAAGGTCCGGCTGACGAGCGTGAGCGTGGCGGCGTTCTCGCCCCCCGGTGCGAAGCTGCCGTCTTCCGGCCGCCAGCAGAGATAAGTCCTCTTGGTCGTGGGGGGACGCCTCGTGCGGATGGTCAACGCACCCATGGCGCTCATCGCGCGATAGGAGGTGCCATCGGCCCCAATGACCTCGGCCGGGAGGATGTTGGCCGAACCGACGAATTGGGCGACGAACCGGGTGAGCGGATGGTGATAGACGTCCTCGGGCGAGCCGATCTGCTGGATCTGGCCGGCGTCGAGCACCACCACGCGATCCGACATGGCGAGCGCCTCGGACTGGTCGTGCGTCACGTAAATGGCGGTGAAGCCGAGTCGCTTCTGGAGCCGGCGGATCTCGAAACGTACGGAATCGCGCAGCTTGGCGTCCAGGTTGGACAGGGGCTCGTCGAAGAGGACTATGCCGGGCCGGATGGCCAGGGCCCGGGCAAGGGCCACCCGCTGCTGCTGACCGCCCGAGAGCGCTGCCGGCCGCTTGTCGAGCTGCCCTTCGAGGGAGAGTTGCCTGGTGGTCTCCGCCAGGAGCGCCGTCTGCCGATCTCTCGGCTCACCTTTCTGGCGGGGGCCGAAGAGGATGTTCTCGGCCACCGTGAGGTGCGGAAACAACGCGTAGGATTGGAAGCACATCGCGGTGTCCCGCCGCTCCGGCGGCTGGCCCGTCACGTCGATCCCGCCCATGAGGATTCTGCCGGAACTGAGAGGGACGAAGCCGGCGATGGCCTTGAGAAGGGTCGTCTTTCCGCACCCGGAGGGCCCGAGCAGGCTGATGAATTCGCCGGATGCGACGTCGAGGCTGATCCCGCCCAAGGCCTCGAATGTGCCGAAACGCAGACGCGCTTCGTCGATGTGCAGGCTCGTCATGATCGCGGGCGGCTCGGACGTCCCACGATCTCGTAGGCTCGTTCGTCACACCCCTAAGGTGATCACGCGACGATATTGTTACACGCTGGGTTGCTGACCCATTGCTGAGCAGGTTGCTGGTTGTGGTCTGCGCGCGGCCGCTGCCGGAGCGAGAACGAGGGTGAGCGTGCGGGATCCAAGGATCTGCTCCCGGTTCACCGCGTTGGGCACGGAGCGCATCATCCTCAGTGTCGTCCGTCGCGAGCCGGGCCTGTCCCGTTCAGGGATCACGGGGCGGACCCATCCGACGCGCCACGGAACATCCCCGACATCGTCGGTCCGCGCATGGCTCGCTTCCGGGTGGCTCGTGGCCTTGGCCGAAGACGCCGCCTCGCCCCGGACGGGTCTGCGCGGACGCGGCTCGACTACACCCCGGGCAGATGGTCGCGATCCTGTGTCGTACTTCTGAGCGAGATCTTCGCCAGCATCTCCTTCATCGAAAGGGTGCTGTAATTCAGGTCGATGAGGCCGCGGGCGATGAGGGCGAGAAGTTGTATGGTCTTCTCCTTGTCGGACAGGACGAGGCTGTTTTCCAGCTCGGCGAGTCCGTCCATGGCCTCCTGCCAGTCCTGGTACTCCGAACTCACGACATCGATCTTCGACATCTGCCGCTCCATACAGATATAGATTTCGTGAATTCTATCAATTGATGTTTCATGAGCTTCGTATCGCGGACAGGCTATGCGAAGATCGTTCCAAGATCCAGATTTCAGTCGAATTTTTGATGCTTCGACTGTGCCGGTTTCTTGCGCGGGGATCGCGGCTTGGCCGCGCGGCCTTCCCGGTCGGGCCACGTCGGAACCGGACCTCCGCCGGCCGCCTAGCGAGGATCGGCGAGGATGCCGGCCGTGATCCATGTTTCGATCCGGCACCGTTGTCGCTGAAGGCCCGGACGAAGGCTTCCGCTGTGGAATACCACCTGTCAGGGTAAGGCGTTCCACCCAGGAACACCGAGGAACACCTTTGCCCGCTGGGAGCGATCCTGGCGGGATTTTTCGTGGGAACGACCAGGCGGATCAGGCTGTTGCCCCGACAGCCTTTCAACTGGGAACCGCCATGATCAGAACCACCGCCCTCGCCCTCGGCGCCTCGCTCATCAGCCTCTCCGCATGGGCGCAGCCCGCGACGGCGCCCGGGGCCGCGCCCGGTCAGCCGGGCGGAGCCGTGGTCCAGGGCCAGCCGAACACCACGGGCAACGATCCGAGCGTGTCCGTCTCGCGGGGCGCCACGGGCGCCGAGACGGCGACCACGGATTCGGCCGCAGGCGGCAATGCCAGCAAGCCGGAACAGGCCGTGCCCAACAGCAGCGCGGGCGGCAGCAGCCGCTGAGGCCACGGCATCGGCGGAACGCGAAGACCCGTTCGGCCACCGCCGGACGGGTCTTCGTTCTCGAGTTTCGGCGGACCGTCGACCGCCACCGGCGAAACATCGAGGCGGACAGCCGCACCGAGCAGGTCTCGCACGGCGTCCGCAACTTCAAGGTCGGGGTGGGGTGAAGGCGAGGCGGTCTCCGTACGACCGCGTGTGCTCATTGCGCGGCGTCCTGCCCCGAATGGGACTCCCGCCCAAGCGCGGGATCGATCGCGATGAGTGCACGGAACGCCGTTCGCTGCGTCAGGCCGCGGGCACCATAAATACGGGTCTCTCGGCCGAAGCGGGCTCTCGACACGCCCACGCGAGAGCGGTCGAGCCATGCGCAGACCGTCCCCGCGTCTCCACCCTGGGTGGCGAGCGAAGGGAATATACTGCTAAGGACGTGTCTCGCTGTCCCTTTGGGTAGCTACCGGCATTGGCTCGCGGATAATAATCTTCGCCAAGATGCTTCGCATATGGGCGCGGACCGCTGCCGTGTGTCCATCGCCGCCGCGTGCGGTCGATAAACTGCTGCGGTCCTGCTTGTACATCATGGCCATGACCCCCGATTGCTCATCAGCCAACGGACTGTTTCACGAAGGGTAGAGTTAGGACGATAGTCCAGACAGGACTTTCTGCTTCCGAACGCTTCAAGTAAGTGCATTTTGGCGCTGCAATCAAGGGGGATTTTGCGTCTTTGTGGGCTTGTAATTACTTAGTCTCCGGTGTTCGATCGGAAATCAGGGAAGATGTCATAGGAGACTACATTGTCGCCGCGTTTCTTCTTCGATCTGACAGATGAAAAGACTTTACTGCATGACAACGAGGGTGTTGAGGCTGATAGTCTTGATCAAGCTGTCGAGCAGGCGAAGGTCGTGGTCAACGAGATGCGTCGAGAGGGCAATCTGATCGGAGCGGGCGCAAGCTGGACCATGCATGTGCGAGACGAGGACGGCATCATCCAACAGCGCATCACGATCACCTGAAGGTCATCGCCGACGCAGCATTCATCCCCCGAAGATGTCGTTAGGCCTCCAAGCGCAGCCATCTTCGGATCATCGCAGCTTCCATCATCGGCTAAGCTTCGGCGGCAGCGCGGCCACTGGTCTCGGAATCCTCGAGCCGCTCCCGACCGCGTCCATGTCGGCCGCGCCGCATCTTCGCGCGATCCGGACCGCATCCGGCGCGACCCGCCAGATCGATGGCATCCGATCGAAACCCCGACACGCTCGGCGGCGGCGGCAAGGGGGTCTGTCCGCTGCCGGACGTGTGATGCCGCGCGATGAAACGGGCTGCGCCCCGGGCGGTTGCCGTCCTGGACCTTCCGGAACCGCCGAGCGCCCATGACCGCGAACCTGACTCCCGTCGCCCTCGCCGGTGCCTTCGTGGTCGGTTGCGTGGCGATCCGGGCCCTCCAGCGCTGGGCAGACCTCGTCCTGTTCGGACTCGCCTGGATCTTCGCCGCCGTCGTCCTCCTGCTCCTCGCCGAGATCGCGGTGAACCACCGGCCCCCGTCCGCGGCCCCGGCGGCCGGCGGATCGATCCCGAGCGGCCCAGCCGCGGTGCCGGTCCGCCCCGCGGAGAGAGCCGCCCTGGAATTCGGAGACTGAGCGGCGCCGCGCGACCTCTCCCCCGCTGGTGGGCTGGACGGGCGAGGCCCGGGGTTTCCGGCGAGAGCTGCGTCGTGTCACGGAGCCGCGTGGTGTCGGATCGTCGGGACTGCCGAAGGCAAGTGGTGAGCGCGCTGGGGCTCGAACCCAGGACCTACAGATTAAAAGTCCGTTGCTCTACCAACTGAGCTACGCGCTCGCGTGCGACGGGGCCTCGCGGCTCTGAGGGCCGGCCTGCGTCGTACGGCGTGGCTCGCAATAGGGGGTCGGCGGTATGGGGTCAACCGGCTTCCCGGCCGTCCCCGGGGGACGGCGCCTCAAGGCGCGGCACGCTCGGCCTCGGCCCGGGCCCAGGCCGCGCGGGTCTCGTCGCAGAAGTCGGCGAGGCGGCCTCGCGCGATGGCGGCGCGCAGGCCCGCCATGAGGTCCTGGTAGTAGGACAGGTTGTTCCAGGTCAGCAGCATCATGCCCAGGATCTCGTCGCTGCGCACGAGATGGTGGAGGTAGGCCCGGGAATAGTCGCGGGCCGCCGGGCAGACGGAGGCCTCGTCGAGGGGGCGCGCGTCCTCGGCGTGGCGGGCATTGCGCAGGTTGATCCGGCCGTGCCGGGTGTAGGCGAGGCCGTGGCGGCCGGCGCGGGTCGGCATCACGCAGTCGAACATGTCGATGCCGCGGGCCACCGAGCGCATCAGGTCGTCCGGCGTGCCGACGCCCATGAGGTAGCGCGGCTTGTTCGCCGGCAGGTGCGGCTCCACCGTCTCGATCATCGCCAGCATCACGTCCTGGGGCTCGCCCACCGCCAGGCCGCCGATGGCGTAGCCCTTGAGGTCGAGATCGACGAGGGCGCGGGCGCTCTCCACCCGCAGGGCCGGCAGGTCGCCGCCCTGGACGATGCCGAACATCGCCTTGCCGGGCTGGGTGCCGAAGGCCACCCGGCAGCGCTCGGCCCAGCGCAGGGACAGGTGCATCGCCTTCTCGATGGTGGCGTGGTCGGCCGGCAGGCGGACGCACTCGTCGAGCTGCATCTGGATGTCGGAGCCGAGCAGCCCCTGGATCTCGATGGAGCGCTCCGGGCTCATGTGATGGGTCGAGCCGTCCACGTGGGAGCGGAAGGTGACGCCCTGCTCGTCCAGCTTGCGCAACGCGGAGAGCGACATGACCTGGAACCCGCCGGAATCCGTGAGGATCGGGTGCGGCCAGTTCATGAAGTGGTGCAGGCCGCCGAGACGGGCCATGCGCTCGGGGCCGGGCCGCAGCATCAGGTGGTAGGTGTTGCCCAGGACCACGTCGGCCCCGAGTTCGCGGACCTGCCCCGGATACATCGCCTTGACGGTGGCCGCGGTGCCCACCGGCATGAAGGCCGGCGTCCGGATGGTGCCGCGGGGCATCGTGATCGCCCCGGTGCGCGCCGCCCCGTCGGTGGCGTCAACGCGAAAGCCGAATTCGGCGGGCGGCGGAGCGGGCTCGGACATGACGGTGTGCTCGGACATGGGCGCCGTCTTAGGGCCTGCGGCCGTTTCGAGGCAAACCCGGAGGTGGCGCGGGCCTCAGCCCCGCGCCGGGAACAGCAGGCTGGAATCGCCGTAGGAGTAGAAGCGGTAGCCCGCCGCGATGGCGTGCGCGTAGGCGGCCCGCATGGTCTCCAGGCCCGAGAAGGCCGAGACTAGCATGAACAGGGTCGAGCGCGGGAGGTGGAAGTTGGTCATCAGGGCGTCGACCGCGCGGATGCCGGTGCCCGGGGTGATGAAGATCTCGGTCTGCCCGGCGAAGGGGCGGAGCCGCCCATCGGCATCGGCCGCGCTCTCCAGGAGGCGCAGGGCCGTGGTGCCGACGGCGACGATGCGCCCGCCCCGCGCCCGCACGGCATTGAGGGCCTCGGCGGTCTCGGCGTCGAGGCGGCCGATCTCCGCATGCATGCGGTGGTCCGCGGTGTCGTCGGCCTTCACCGGCAGGAAGGTGCCGGCGCCCACGTGCAGGGTCACGGTGTGGCGGGCGATGCCGGCGGCATCGAGCTCGGCCAGCATCGCCTCGGAGAAATGCAGGCCGGCGGTGGGCGCCGCCACCGCGCCGGGCTCGCGGGCATAGACGGTCTGATAATCGGTGGCGTCCTGCGCGTCGGTGGGTCGCTTGCCGGCGATGTAGGGTGGCAGCGGCAGGTCTCCGATGGCGGCAATGGCCTCGTCGAGCGCTGGCCCGGCCAGATCGAAGCACAGGGTGATCTCGCCCCCCTCCCCCTTCGCCGCGATGGTGGCGTCGAGGCCGCCGAGCTCGCAGGGTTCGCTGGCGCCGTGACGGCCGAAGCGCACCCGGTCGCCGGGCGCGAGGCGCTTGCCAGGCCGGGCGAAGGCGCGCCAGGTATCGGCCGCCTCCCGCAGGTGCAGCATCGCCTCCATGCGCAGGCCCGGCGAGCCCGCGCGGTGGCGCAGACCCGCGAGGCGGGCCGGGATCACCCGAGTGTCGTTGAAGACCAGGGCGTCGCCCCGGCGCAGGAACTGCGCGAGGTCGCGCACCCGCCGGTCCTCCAGGCCCTCGCCGGGCCGGACCACGAGGAGGCGCCCGGCATCGCGGGGCACCGGGGGCCGCAGGGCGATGCTGGCCTCAGGCAGTTCGAAATCGAAGAGATCGACGCGCATGCCGCGCCAACTGCATGGTTTGCCCGCGCGGATCAATGGTCCGGAACCCGCGGGCCGCCGGGCGGTTCGGACTTCCGGCCGGGTAGTCGTGCCTAACGACTAGCCGCGGAGACCTCAGGTTGCGATAGTCGGACCGGTGCAGCGAGCGTTCGAGGCAGGAGAGCGAGGCATGAGCGACGGGATCACCCGGCCGGTGCGGCCGGGCCGCGTCACCCTGGATGGACAGCTGGTGTCGTACTGGGAGCGCGAGGCGCAGCGCCTCGAGGCCCTGGCCGGCGCTGCGCGCTGGAACTGGAGCGCACGGAGCCTCCAGCGCAAGGCCGAGCGCGCCCGGGCGGAGGGCGCGCGCTTCGCCGCCCGCGAGGCGGGGCGCCGATCCCCGGCGGCGGATGCCTCCGATCCGGGGGATGGGCCGGAGACGGCATAGCCCCGGCTCAATCGTTCAGCGACGGGTTCAACCTTTGCCGTGGCCTTGGCGTGGGCACGGGCGCTATGGCCCCGCTACCGGGCGGCACCGCCCCGTCCGGGTCGAGACCGGACGTCGTGATGGACCGCACCCAGAAAGCCGCCCTCCTGAGCGCCGGTCTCGGCACCCTGGTGATGGGGCTCAAGTTCGCCGCCTACTGGGTCACCGGCAGCCTCGCGCTGTACTCGGACGCCCTGGAGAGCATCATCAACGTGGTGGCGGCGGTGTTCGCCCTCGTCGCCCTACGGGTCGCCGCGCGCCCGGCCGATGCCGACCACCCCTACGGCCACCACAAGGCCGAGTACTTCTCCGCCGTGATCGAGGGCGCGCTGATCATCGTGGCGGCGATCCTGATCCTGCGGGAATCCTTCCACGGCCTCCTCGATCCGAAGGCCCTCGACGCGCCGGTGACCGGCCTCGTCGTCAACCTCGTGGCCACGGCGATCAACGGCGCCTGGGCCGTGATCCTGCTGCGCCGGGGCCGGGCCTGGCGCTCGCCCGCCCTGGTGGCGGATGCGCGCCACGTCATGGCCGACGTCGTCACCTCCGGCGGCGTCCTCGTCGGCGTCGCCCTGGTGGCGGTCACCGGCTACGCGATCCTCGATCCGCTCATCGCCGGGCTGGTCGCACTCAACATCCTGTGGTCCGGCTGGGGCATGGTCCGCGATTCCGTCAGCGGCCTGATGGACAAGGCGGCGCCGAGCGAGATGGTGGCGCAGATCCGCGACCTCATCTCCACGCACAGCACCGGCGCCCTGGAGGCCCACGACGTCCGCACCCGCCATGCGGGGCAGGCCACCTTCATCGACTTCCACCTCGTGGTGCCGGGCACGATGACGGTGCAGGATTCGCACGCGATCTGCGATCGGCTCGAAGAGGCGATCGAGACCGCCATCGAAGGCTCGGTGGTGGTCATCCATGTCGAGCCGGGCGAGCATGCCAAGGGTCGGGGCGTCCCGGTGATCTAGCGGACGAAGCGTCGGTCCGGTCGTGGCCGATCCGACGGGCACCCGTCCGCCGGGCCGTCTCGCCTCCAGAGGGCGTGCGCGCGAAAATGTCGTCCTGCCACTAGACGACCGGTCTAATGTGAGCTAGATCATCGTCATGGCACAGGCGAGCGGCAACACCGATGTCCGGCAGGGCATCCTCGATACGGCCCACCGCATCGTGGGTGCGAAGGGGTTTTCGGGCGTCGGTCTCAACGAGATCCTGGCCGCCGCGCGGGTCCCGAAGGGATCGTTCTACCACTACTTCGGCTCCAAGGAGGCCTTCGGCGAAGCGTTGCTGGCGGATTACTTCGCGGATTATCTCGCCGATATCGACGCCACCCTGGCGGAGCCGGGTCTCAGCCATGCCGAGCGCCTGATGACCTACTGGCGCAAGTGGCAGGCGACCCAGGGCAGTATCGATCATCAGCGCAAGTGCCTTGCCGTGAAGCTGGCCGCCGAGGTCTCGGACCTGTCCGAGCCGATGCGCCTGGCCCTCAAGGCCGGGACGGCGGGAATTCTCGAGCGGGTGACCCGAGCCATCGAGGCAGGGGCGGCGGACGGGTCTCTGCAGGTCGAGGGCCGCGCCCGGGACGTTGCCGAGACGCTCTATCACCTCTGGCTCGGCGCGAGCCTCATGGCGAAGATCGAGCGCTCCGACGCGCCGTTCGAGGCCGCGATGGCCACGACCCGACGGGTCCTCGACCCGCATCCGGCCTGATCGCTTGGGCCGGGACGAAAACCAGGGTTTCGGCCCTTCGGTCCTAAGACGACCGGTCTACTCATTTGTCACCACCCAGGAGAAGCCAATGCGTATCCAACCCACCCACGCCGTCGCGCCCTACCTTCTGCTCGCCGAACTCGGAGCCGCCCTGTTCGGGGGTTCGGCCGCCTCGGCCGAGGAGCGCATCACCCTGGAGGTGATCGGCGCCGTCCGCATGGCCGGGCCGGACGCGAACCGCCGGTCCGCCGCCTCGTCGCAACGATCCGAAGCCCGGCCGATGCGCGAGACGATCGCGGAGCGCACCGATGCCCCTGCGTGGTCCGCCCGGCACTGACGCGCGGGCGAACCGACACCGCGACCGATCGGGGAGGTCCTGCGGCCGCCGATCGACCCGACCCTTCACGGCATTCGAATTTTACACGGACGGAGAAGACTCATGAAGATCCTGATGGTCCTGACCTCGCACGACACCCTCGGTGACACCGGCCGGAAGACCGGCTTCTGGCTCGAGGAACTCGCCGCGCCCTATTACGTGTTCAAGGATGCGGGCGCCGAAATCGTCCTGGCCTCGCCCAAGGGCGGCCGGCCGCCCCTCGACCCCAAGAGCAACGAGCCCGGCTTCCAGACGGACCTGACCCGCCGCTTCGAGGCCGACGGCCAAGCCAACGCGGTCCTGTCGGACACGGTCCGGCTCGATGGCGTGACCCATGACGGCTTCGATGCCGTGTTCTATCCCGGCGGCCATGGTCCGCTCTGGGACTTGGCCGAGGATCCGACCTCGGTGCGGCTGATCGAGAGCACGCTCCAGGCCGGCAAGCCCGTGACCCTCGTCTGCCACGCCCCCGGCGTGCTGCGCCACGCGAAGACGCCCGACGGCGCGCCGCTCGTCGCGGGCAAGGGCGTCACCGGCTTCACCAACACCGAGGAGGAGGCGGTCGGCCTGACCGAGGTCGTTCCCTTCCTCGTCGAGGACGAGCTCAAGCGGAACGGCGGCACCTTCTCCAAGGCGGGCGACTGGGAGCCGTACGTGGTCGCGGACGGTCTGCTGATCACCGGGCAGAACCCGGCATCGTCCGGCCCTGCGGCCGAGCGCCTGCTCGCGATGCTCGCCAGCGCCTGACGCGCCTGGGAAAGCACCAGCGGCGACGAGGCCGGAGCGGCGCGGCCGGGCGGGTCAGTCGACCGACACCGTCGCGCCGAAGATCTCCTCGAAGGCGGAGCGCAGTTGCATGTCGACCTCGGCCATCGAGACGAGGTGGCCGAGGTCGACGAGGCTCGTGACGCCATGGCCAGCGATGCCGCAGGGCACGATGCCGGAGAAGTGCGTCAGGTCGGGCTCCACGTTGAGGCTGATGCCGTGGAAGCTGACCCAACGCCGGACGCGGATGCCGATGGCGGCGATCTTGTCCTCGACGCCGGCGCCCCGTTCCGGCCGCCGGACCCAGACCCCGACCCGGTCCTCGCGCCGCTCGCCGCGGACGTTGAAGGCCTCCAGGGTCGCGATGATCCAGGCTTCCAGGGCGGCCACGTAAGCGCGCAGGTCGCGGCGCCGCCGGTCGAGGTCGAGCATCACGTAGGCCACGCGCTGTCCCGGCCCGTGATAGGTGTACTGCCCGCCGCGCCCCGTCCGGTGCACGGGAAAGCGCTCCGGCTCGACGAGGTCGGCCGCCCGCGCCGAGGTTCCGGCCGTGTAGAGCGGCGGATGCTCCAGGAGCCAGACGAGTTCCGGCGCCCGGCCCGCCGCGATGGCCTCGGCCCGCGCCTCCATGGCGGCCACGGCCTCCGCGTAGGGAACGGGCGCGTCGCTGATCAGCCACGCGACCGGCGCCGAGCTGGCCCCGGCTCGAAAGTCCCCCGACGGGAGCGCCAGCCGGGCCGCGGTTATGGTTTCGTTTACCAAGACTTCACCATCGCGCATGGAAGGTGGACGGAAGGGCGGGCGCCGCGTCGCGCGTCGTCCCGGAACGAGGGGCAGGTCGCGTGGCGGTTTTCGAAGACCTGAAGGTCGATCTCAAGGTGGTGCTCGGACGCAGTCACATGCCGCTGCACATGCTGCTGCGCATGGGCCGCGGTGCCGTGATCGAACTCGAATCCACCGAGTCCGATATGGTCGAGATTCTCGCCAACGACCACCCGATCGCCCGCGGCCAGATCGTGGTGACCGGCAACCGGATCTCCGTGGAGATCACGGAGCTGATCCGGAAGGCCGAGGTGGTGCGCCTCGCGGGCGTGACCATCGGCGAGGGCGCGGTGCCGGTCCTCGAAGGCGGCGTCGATTTCCTCTGATCCCGCCCTCGCGACGCTTGTCGGACGGAAATCCGTCTGTTATTGGCTGCGCCGCGCCCCGAGAGATCGGCCGCCGCAGCCGAGTGAGACAGCATCTCCGGGCCCGGTGACCGACGCGAACGGTGTGTTGACGATGCGGCCATGGCGGAATTGGTAGACGCGCTAGCTTGAGGTGCTAGTCCTGCAAGGGGTGGAGGTTCGAGTCCTCTTGGCCGCACCAACTCAACGGAGTTGGTGTTCCCCTCGGAACTGACGAGGCCGCTACCAGGCCTCTGGAACGTCCCCGACATTTCGATCGAGACCGCTCCGCGTCGGAGCGCGCGTCGCCATGCGGCGTTCGCTCAGGCCGAGACCGGCACGCGAAGCTTTGCGTAGGTGGCGCGGTAGCTGCGCGGACCGATCAGCGGCAGCAGCAGGTTCCTCGCCCAGTCCGGCATCGTCGCCGTGCGCGACAGGCGATCGGTCATGGCCTGGACATGGGCGACCCGGGGCCGGCGCAGGGCCTCGTAGGCCGAGCCGATGCCGTCCCGGTCCCCTCCCCCCGCCAGTAGGCCGGCCAGCACCAGCGCATCTTCGAGGGCCAAGGCCGCGCCCTTGGCCCACACCGGCGCGGTGGCATGGGCGGCGTCGCCCATCAGGAGGACGCGCCCCTGGGTCCAGTGAGCGACCCGAACTTCCTCGAGCGGAGAGTGGTGGATCGCGTCGGGACGCAACAGGACCCGGTCCAGGGTGTCCTGGACGGGCTGGGGAAACCGATCGAACACCCGGCGCACCGCCGCGAGATCGCGGCCGGCGGCGCCTGCCCCACCGACCGAGACCCAGCCGTAGACCTCGTCGCGGTCCACGGGAATGAGCAGGAAGAGACCGCCGGCGCCGGCCCAGAGCGTCCAGGCGTCGATCCCCGGATTCGGTGCCATGAAGCGCCAGCTCGCCTGACCCAGGACGGCGGGGCGGGGCGCGGCCGCGCCGAACACCGATCGCCTGACCGCCGAGTGCACGCCGTCGGCGCCCACGAGCCAGCCGCCCCGCTCGACCGCCCCATCGGCGAGCTCCACGCTCACGTCCCCGGCACTCTGGCGGATGGCGGCGACCGCACGCCCCCGCCGCACGGCGTCCGCGGGCAGTCCGTCCGCCAGGAGGCGCAGGAGATCGCCGCGGCGCACGCAGCGCGGATGCGCTCGCGCGCCCCAGAACGCTTCCTCGTCGACGGCGAACAGCAGACGGCCGCGTTCCGTGCGGTACTCCCGGCGCCGGATGGGCGATCCGACCTGCGCGAGCGCGTCGGCCAGACCGAGCTGCGCCAGGGCCTGCACCGCATTGCCCGGCAGGTTGATGGCGAGGCCGGCTTCCGCGACGTCCACCCGCCGCTCCAGGATCAGCGCGGGTACGCCGCGCCGGTGCAGCGCCCGCGCCATCGCCAGCCCGGCGATGCCGCCGCCGGCGATGAGAACCTGGTTCGTCGCGTCAACCGCCATGATGTCTCCCGAGATATGTCGGCCGCCGTCCTGGATCACGGCGACGGTGCGGGTGCCACGACCGCGTCACGGTCGGCTCAGTCACAATGTTGCTGAGGGCAGGGAACCGGATGCGGTGGCGGACCTTCCTAGAGCGCGGCCGTCTTCGGCCCGGCGCTTGCTATGACCCGAGGCGTGCGGCGCCGGGTGCGGGATGCTCCGCACGCGCGTCTCGGCTTCATGGTGAACGAAAGTGGGTTCCATCCCGGGCGTTTCTACGTAGGACTTACGCGGAAGCTCGTCGAGCGGTGAGGGAAACGGGATGCGGTTGATCGACGACGTGGATGCGACGGGCGCCCGGCGAATCCGGCGAAACGCCTACATCTGGTACCGCTTCACCATCCTGGCGGTGCGCGAGATCCTGACGCGTCGCGACACCGTGCACGAGCGCCCCCGACCGCAGCCACGCCGCCTGTCCTGGTCGAGCGGTCCCAAGGCCTGAGGGTCGCGAATCACGAGGCCTGAGCGGCCGGGAGGCTTCGAACCTCGCCGGCCGTCCGACGTCGCGCGTCACCGTCGCCCCGGCATCGAGCGGCGCCTCAGCCTTCGAGCCGCTCGTCGCCGAGAAACTCGATGCCGAAGCCGGACAGGCCGACATAGGCCCGCGAGGACGTCGCGAGGTTGCGGATCGACGAGATCCCGAGGTCGCGCAGAATCTGCGCCCCGAGGCCGACCTCGCGCCACTGCGCGACGCGCTGGGCTTCCGAGCCCTCCTCGGCGATCGGATTGAGCGGCACCCCGGCCGTGCCGTCGCGCAGGTAGACCAGGACGCCGCGGCCTTCCTGCGCGAACCGCCGCATCACCGCCTCGATCTGGCGCCCCCCCTCGATCACGTCGGCCACCACGTTGGAGCGGTGCAGGCGCACCAGCACGTTCGTGCCGTCGCCGATGCGGCCGTGGACGAAGGCGAATTGCTGCACGGTCTCGAAGGGCGTGGTGTAGGCGTAGCCCGTCATCTCGCCGAACTCGGTCTTGACCGGGAAGCTGGAGACCCGCTCGACCAGGGTCTCGCGCGCCTGACGGTAGGCGATGAGGTCCGCCACCGAGACGCGCTTCAGGTCGTGCTTCTCGGAGAAGGCCGTGATCTGCGGCCCCTTCATCACGGTGCCGTCGTCGTTGGCGAGCTCGCAGATCACGCCCACCGGCGGCAGGCCCGCGAGCTTGCACAGGTCGACGGCCGCCTCGGTGTGTCCGGAGCGCATGAGCACGCCGCCGTCCTTGGCGATGAGCGGGAAGACGTGCCCGGGGCGGACGAAGTCGTCCTCGCCCATGTTGCCGTTGGCCAGCGCCCGCACCGTGTTGCAGCGCTGCTCGGCCGAGATTCCGGTGGTCAGACCGTGCTTGACGTCCACCGTCACCGTGAAGGCGGTGCCCAAAGGCGCGTCGTTCGAGGCCACCATCGGGTCGAGGCGCAGGCGCCGGGCCTCGGCCCGGGTCAGGGGCGCGCAGACGATGCCGCAGGTGTTGCGGATGATGAAGGCCATCTTCTCCGGCGTGCAGAGAGAGGCCGCGACGACGAGGTCGCCCTCGTTCTCGCGGTCGTCGTCATCGGTGACGACGACGATCTCGCCGCGGGCATAGGCCTCGATGGCTTGCGTGACGTGGGTGTGGGGCACGGGCTGTCTCTTGGCGTTTCGCGGATCGGACGATGGCGGGCGCGGGCGGGGTCAGGCCCGCGCGCCGACCTGTCCCCGATGGCGCAGATAATGATCGGCGAGGACGCACGCCATCATGGCCTCGGCCACCGGCACGGCGCGGATGCCGACGCAGGGGTCGTGGCGGCCCTTGGTGACGAGGTCGACGTCGCGGTTGTCCCGCGTCACGCTCATGCGCGGGGTCAGGATCGACGAGGTCGGCTTCACGGCGAAGCGGCAGACCACCGGCTGGCCGGTGGAGATGCCGCCGAGGACGCCGCCCGCATGATTGGCGAGGAAGGTCGGTGCGCCGGCATTGCCCGAGCGCATCTCGTCGGCGTTCTCCTCGCCCCGGAGGGCGGCGGAGGCGAAGCCGTCGCCGATCTCGACGCCCTTCACGGCGTTGATCGACATCATCGCGGCGGCGAGGTCCGCATCGAGCTTGCCGTAGATCGGCGCGCCGAGGCCGGGAGGCACCCCTTCGGCCACGACCTCGATCACCGCACCCACCGAGGAGCCGTCCTTGCGGATGCCGTCGAGGTAGTCCTCGTAGAAGCGCGCCGTCTCGGGGTCCGGGCAGAAGAACGGGTTGGCGTTCACCGCCTCCCAGTCCCAGCGGGAGCGGTCGATGGCGTGCGGGCCCATCTGGACCAGGGCGGCGCGGATGACCAAACCGGCCGGCAGGACCTTGCGCGCGACCGCGCCGGCCGCCACCCGTGCGGCGGTCTCGCGGGCCGAGGAGCGGCCGCCGCCGCGGTAGTCCCGGATGCCGTACTTGGCGTCGTAGGCGTAGTCGGCGTGTCCCGGCCGGTAGCTGTCGCGGATCTCGGAATAATCCTTCGAGCGCTGGTCGGTGTTCTCGATCTCCAGGGCGATCGGGGTGCCGGTGGTCAGCTGGACGCCGCCGGTGCGGTCGTCGGCGAAGACGCCCGAGAGGATGCGGACCTGGTCGGGCTCGCGCCGCTGGGTGGTGAAGCGTGACTGGCCCGGCTTGCGCCGGTCGAGCTCCGCCTGGATGTCCTCGGCCGAGAGGGGCAGGCCGGGCGGGCAGCCGTCGACGACGCAGCCGAGGGCGACCCCGTGGCTCTCGCCGAAGGTGGTGACGCGAAACAGGTGTCCGAACGTATTGTGCGACATGGCGCCCCCGCTCTAGCGCGGGTTTGGTCCGAGGGCCAGCGGGCGGCCATGCACCGGTCCGGGAGCGACCGTGCGCCAGGACACGCGCCGCGCCTCAGGCGCCGGGCCGCGCCAGCACGCCGCCCGTCGTCGGCTCGCGCACGCCGGTGGTCGACGGGAAGGTGATCGGCAGGCCTTTGAGCGAGCGCACCGCGAGATGCGCGAAGGCCTGGGCCTCCAGGTAGGCCGAGGACCAGCCGATGGCATCCGCCGTCGTGATCTCGGCGCGCAGGTGGTAGTTCAGCAGGCGGACGAGCTCGCCGTTGCGGGCGCCGCCGCCGGCCACGATCCAGCGCGCCGGGATCTCCGGGGCGTGGTCGAGGGCGCGGGCCACCGCCCGGGCGGTGAAGGCGGTCAGCGTCGCTGCGCCGTCCTCGGTGGAGAGCTGGCCCGCGAGCTTGTGGGAGAACCAGTTCCGGTCCAGCGATTTCGGCGGGCGCCGGGCGAAGAACGGGTGGATGAGCAGCCAGGCGAGCAGCGGCTCGTCGGGGCGCCCGCGGGCGGCGGTGCGGCCGCCGTCGTCGAGGGGGCGTCCGGTGCGCTCGCGCATCCAGTCGTCGATCAGCGCGTTGCCGGGTCCCGTGTCGAAGGCGATGACGTCGCCGTTCGAGGACAGGATGGTGGCATTGGCGACGCCGCCGATGTTGAGGATGCCGAGCGCGCCCTCGAAGCCGGAGGCCCGGGCCAGCGCCTGGTGGAACACCGGCACCAGGGGCGCCCCCTGCCCGCCCGCCACCACGTCGGCGTGGCGCAGGTCCGACACCACCGCGATCCCGAGGCGACGGCTCAGGGCCGCGCCGTCGCCGATCTGCACGCTCATGCGCTGGTCCGGCCGGTGCACCACGGTCTGGCCGTGGAATCCGATCACGTCGATATCGGACGGCGCGAGGCCGTTGGCGGCGAGAAAGCTCTCCACCGCCTCGGCATGGGCGGCGGTGACGAAGGCCTCGGCCTCGGCGAGGCAGCCCGGCCGGTCCTCGCGGGCGGTGACCCCTTCCGAATCGACCAGCGCCTGGCGCAGCAGGGCCCGGTCCTCCTCGGTGTAGCCGCGGTAGCCCGTCGGCCCCAGGGGTTCGAGGTAGCCGTTGTGGCTCTGGACCACGCGCACCGTCTCGCCGTCGGTCTCGATCAGGGCGACGTCGACGCCGTCGAGGGAGGTGCCGCTCATCAATCCGATCGCGCGCATCATCGTCATGGTGCCCTCCCCGGGCCTCGATGCCCGTGCCTTCCGTCCGCAGCCCTGCTAAGAGCCGGCCAAACATCCCGTGCGGTGCTATCACGCGGCCTTCGGCCCTGTCCCGCGCCGCGATCCAGCAGACCGGAACCTCGCATGTCCCCCGACGCCACCCAGGTTGCCCCCGCCAAGCCCGTCGACGCCTTTGTGCCGCAATCCGACTTCCTGAAGGTGCTGACCGAGCGCGGCTACATCCACCAGGGCTCGGACCTCGCCGGCATCGACGCGGCCGCGCGGGAGAGCCGGCTGACGGCCTATGTCGGGTACGATTGCACGGCCGCCTCCCTGCATGTCGGCCACCTCCTCTCGATCATGATGCTGCACTGGCTGCAGGCGACCGGCGGCACGCCCATCACCCTGATGGGCGGCGGCACCACCCGCGTGGGCGACCCGTCGGGCCGCGACGAGAGCCGCAAGATCCTCACCCTCGAGCAGATCGAGGAGAACAAGGCCGGCATCCAGAAGACGTTCGCGCGCTTCCTCACGTTCGAGGGCGGCGGCAACGCCGCGACCATGGTCGACAACGCCGAGTGGCTGACGAAGCTGAACTACATCGAGATGCTGCGCGACATCGGGCGCCACTTCTCGGTCAACCGCATGATGTCGATGGACAGCGTGCGCATGCGCCTGGAGCGCGACCAGGAACTCTCGTTCCTCGAGTTCAACTACATGATCCTGCAATCCTACGATTTCGTCGAACTGAACCGGCGCTACGGCTGCGTGCTGCAGATGGGCGGCTCGGACCAGTGGGGCAACATCGTCAACGGCATCGATCTCGGCCGCCGCATGGGCACGCCGCAGCTCTACGGACTGACTTGCCCGCTCCTCACCACCGCCTCGGGCGCCAAGATGGGCAAGACCGCCGCCGGTGCGGTCTGGCTCGATGCCGGAATGCTGAGCCCGTACGATTACTGGCAGTTCTGGCGCAACAGCGAGGACGCCGATGTCGGCCGCTTCCTCAAGCTGTTCACCCTGCTGCCGATGGACGAGATCGCCCGTCTCGAAAGCCTGCCGGGCGCCGGCATCAACGAGGCCAAGAAGGTTCTGGCGACCGAGGCCACCGCCCTGATGCATGGCCGCGAGGTGGCGGACGCCGCCGCCGAGACCGCCCGGAAGACCTTCGTCGAGGGAACCGTGGCGCAGGACCTGCCGAGCATCACCGTCTCGCCCGACCTGCTGGAGGCCGGCCTCGGCGTGCTCTCGGCCTTCGGACCGGACTACGCCAAGCTCCTGCCCTCCACGAGCGAGGGACGCCGCCAGATCAAGAGCGGCGGCCTGCGCGTCAACGACGTGCCGGTGACGGACGAGCGCGCGGTGCTGCGGACGGCCGACCTCACCGTGGATGGCGTGATCAAGCTCTCGTTCGGCCGCAAGAAGCACGTGCTCGTCCGGGTCGGTTGAAACGGGATTCGCGCGAAATCCGCTTTCGGAGCTGAGAAGCCCGGGAGATCTCCCGGGCCGATCGGGACCAGCGGATGCGGGATGACGGACCATTGGGCGTTCCTCCGGTTCCCCACTCGCTGGCCGCTGTCGTCGACGGGCGCCCCCCCAATTCGGTCCCCGCACGCCTCGAACGTACGCGGCCCTCGCGTACGCACCACCTCGCTGAACGATACCCGATCCGCTCGCGGATCGACGCCGGGGTCAGGCTGTCGACTCGAGCTGACGCGCATGACTCCGCAGACGACGGCACCCGGACCCATCGACAATAAGTGTAGGTAATCCAGAAATCGGAGCGCATACTGATCCTTGGGTCAGGATGCTCTATGACAATTCAAGAACTCGTCCATCGGCATCGATCATCGGCAGCACAGGCGGCGGTCGTCGGTGCCACGCGTGCTTTGGAAATGGCGTTTCCCCTCATCGAGAACGACGAGACGCTCAATCGTCTGGGCCGGGCCTTGGCAGCCATCATCGCGTTGGACAAGCTCGCCGCGCGGGAGGACACCGTCGCAGTGGCCTGCTGATCGAAGCCCGCCAGCGACGGACCCTCGCCGAAGGGAACGCGACGGACCACGGGCGCGCGTGAGGCTGCCGAGGTCCCTTAGGGGCTCGGCCATGGTCCAGACGAGGTCCCCGGACCGCTCGCGCCGGTCCTGTGTGGTCGGTCCGCGACCTGATCGTCCTCGATCGCCTTGGACGGGACACAGCGCCGTACGGGTGATCCGCCTGCCGGATCGAGACGCGCGATCGCCGATCGATTTTTGCTTGGCCCGAGGGCCGAGGAGCGGCGCCGGTTCGGATCGCCCATCGCGATCAGTGCGGGTTCCAGGGCGCGCCGATGCATGTCCCGATGATGAAGACGATCGCCGCTGCACAGACGTGCAGCGCGGGAGACGTCGTCTGAAGAAGCGTCTTCGCCTGACGGCCGGGCCGAGCCCAGACCATCCTTGCCCCCATCGCCAAAGCGGCCGTCGCGACCGCCACGTCGAGCGCCGCTTCGAGGAAGTCTGTCATCCCGGACGACCTAATCCCATTGCTGGCTATCGAGATTGCAGGCGCCGTTCGTCAGCTTGGCGATGGCCGTCATGGCCTCATCGAGGCTCGGGTGCCGGACCTTGACCGCCGCGAGGATCGTCCCCGGCTCCGGTCGGATGCTGACGGTATCCCCCGCAGCGCTTCTCCAGATCGTTCCGAGGTCGCGACCCAGTCGGTCCTTCAGCGACCAGGCATCGACATCCGAAAGCACCGGCGTGAGTACGACGTCCATCGGCGGTCCTCCAAAGACAGATCTAGGGGCACCATCGCGCGAATTGTCCGTCGCCGATGCGCAAGATGCGCTGTCAGTGATGCGCTCGGCGCAAGATTCTGGCAATCCTATAAAAATGAATGCAGCGACGTTTTTATTTGTAGGAGACAGCGAAAACACGTGCATACTGGTCGTTATTCAGAAAAAGGCGACGCATGTTGCGTATTATTCTCCGCCACGAAGCCTCGGCTCTTGGCTCGAAGGCTTGGACCGGCGACTTGGAGTCGGCGAAATCCCACGCGAAAAAGCTGATCGACGAGCCGCGAGCGGGCATTCGACCGACCTCGGCCGAGATCCGCGATGGAATCTCGCAGACGATCGTTCACCGCTATCCGCTCTTGCCATAGCTCTTGCCATAGCGCTGTTTCGACCTCTCGGACGTCGGAGTGCGCTCCCTACGGAGTCGTGCCCGGCGCCTGCCGGGAAGGATCCGCCTGCGAAGGCCCCATGCGCCGCTGCCGCCCGATGAAATCGACGAAGGCCCGGAGCGGTGCCGGCAGGTAGCGCCGCCCGGGATAGTATAGGAACGGCCCGGAGAAGCGTGGCCACCAGGGTTCGAGAACGGCTTCCAGCGCGCCGCTGTCGAGGTGCGGCCGGAGCCAGTCCTCGAACAGGGTGAGGATGCCGATTCCGGCGACGGCCGCCTCGACCGCGAGGTCGGTGGCGGCCCCCACGCGCACGATCAGCGGCCCCGACGGGTCGACCCGGACGGTCTCGCCGTCGCGCTCGAATTCCCAGGCCGTCATCGCGCCGCTGGCGAAGCGGCCACCGATGCAGGCATGGTCGAGAAGATCGCGCGGATGTTCCGGGCGGCCCCGCCGGTCGAGATAGGCGGGCGCGGCGACCGTGGCGAAGCGCTGCTCGCGCGGGCCGATCGGCACCGCGACCATGTCCTGCTCCAGCCGCTCGTCGTAGCGGATGCCGGCATCGCAGCCCGCCGCCAGCACGTCGACGAAGCTGTCATCGGCGATCACCTCCAGGCGGATGTCCGGATAGGCCGCCAGGAAGGGCGGCACGATCCGCGGCAGGACGAGCCGGGCCGCACTCACCGGCACGTTGAGCCTGAGGGTTCCGGCCGGACGATCGCGGAACCCGTTGACGACGTCGACGGCCGCCGCGACCTCACCGAGGGCCGGCTTCAGGCGCTCCAGCAGGCGCAGCCCGGCCTCGGTCGGGATGGTGCTGCGCGTCGTGCGGTTGAAGAGCCGGACGCCGAGGCGGCTCTCCAGCCGGCGCACCGCCTCGCTCAGTCCGGAGGCGCTCGAACCGCTGGCACGGGCGCCGTCGCGAAACCCGCCGGCCTCCGCCACGGCGACGAAGGCCGCGAGGTCGCTCAGATCCGTCATCGCTGTTCGCCCGTTCGCACGACCCGTGCGGACTGTACCGGATTATCGCGGCCTGTCGCAGGGCCTAGCTGTGGGTGACCCATTCCGGAGACACCCGATGACGAACCTCGACAAGGCCGGCACCTACGCGCTGGGCGACCGCACGGTGAGCCGGCTCGGCTACGGCGCCATGCAGCTCGCCGGGCCCCACGTCTTCGGGCCGCCGAAGGATCGCGCCCGGGCGGTCGCCGTCCTGCGCGAGGCAGTCGCCGGCGGCGTCAACCACATTGACACCAGCGACTTCTACGGGCCGCACGTCACGAACCAGATCATCCGCGAGGCGCTGCACCCCTATCCGGCGGACCTCGTCATCGTCACCAAGATCGGCGCGCGCCGCGGCGCGGACGCTTCCTGGAACCCGGCCTTCTCCGCCGCGGCGCTGACGGAGGCGGTCCACGACAACCTGCGGAATCTCGGTGTGGAGGCCCTCGAAATCGTCAACCTGCGCATCATGCTCGATGTGCACGGTCCCGCCGAGGGCTCCATCGCGGAGCCCCTGAGGGTCCTGGCGAACCTCCGGCGCCAAGGGCTCGTCCGCCATGTCGGGCTCAGCAACGTCACCCCGCGGCAGGTCGCCGAGGGACGCGCGATCGTGCCGATCGCCTGCGTGCAGAACGCCTACAACCTCGCGCACCGGGCCGACGACGCCCTGGTCGACGACCTCGCCGCGGCCGGCATCGCCTACGTGCCGTTCTTTCCCCTGGGCGGCTTCAGCCCGCTGCAATCGACGACGTTGTCGGAGGTGGCCGCGCGCCTCGGCGCGACGCCGATGCAGGTCGCGCTGGCCTGGCTCCTCGCCCGGTCGCCCAACATCCTTCTGATCCCCGGCACGTCCTCGCCCGAGCACCTGCGCGAGAACATGGCCGCCGCCGGCCTGACACTGCCCGAGGACGCGCGCGCCGACCTCGACGGGATCGCGGGCGTGGGCTGAGACGCGTTCAGGCGCACCGGACTCGGAGGCCGTCCGAATTGGCCGGCTCCCCGTCGAACGTCTCGCCCGCGACGCGGTTGCGCCCGGCGTGCTCGGCCCGGTGGAGCGCGGCATCGGCCGCCTGGAGCAGGTCGTCCAGCGTGCGCGCCCGGATCGGCCCGGCGGCAAAGCCGATGCTCACCGTCATGGCCGGTCGCTCCAGCGTGGAGGGATCGGTCTCGACCATCCGCCGGATCGTTTCCCCGAGGCGGGCGCCGTCCGCCTCGTCGCCGCCCGGGACCAGGCAGACGAACTCCTCGCCTCCGAAACGGGCGAGCACCGGACCGCGACCGTTGCCGGTGGGCTCGCCGGCTGTCGCCCGGCGCAATAGGAATGCGAAGCGGACCAGACCACGCTCGGCCGCTGCGACCGGCGATGCACCAGGCGGATCGCCGCCCACAGGAAGGCGAAGGTCTGGATTAAGCAGACCTCGGCGAGCCAGATCGCCACCCAGTCGGGCGCCGCCTGACGCAGCATGTAGAGCAGGCACCCGATCGTCGCGCTGGTGGCCGAGGCGGCGACCCAGAGATGGATCCGGACGGGGCGGCAGCCGAGCCAGAGCGCCCAGGCATAGAGGGCGATGCCGACGTCGAGCGCCAATGCGGCGAGGAGCAGGGTGGCGATATCGAGGGTCGACGCAGCATTCCGTCGTTCGTATGACGGACGTTTAACCCGGTCCGGTTGCAAACACGCTGACCGGGTCGGGCGGGGCCGATCGCCCTCAGCGCTCGATCTCGTTCATCGGGGTGCCGGCCGCGAGCCCGTCATTGCCGCCGCCCGCGCTGAACAGCTTGCGCAGGATGCCGGGCGCGAGGGCCGAGAGCGGGTTCACGCTGACGTCGGGTTTGGCGAGGCGGCCCGAGACGCGGAAGTTCAGGGCGAACAGGCCCTCGTTCCGGCCGCCGCCGAGGAGCTGGCCGAGGATCGGCAGCTGGGAGACGACGTTGTTCAGGCCGTAGAGGGGCACGAAGGTCCCGTTGATGTCGGTGCGTTCCTTGGCGGTGTCGAGGAAGCCCGTCATCGTGAAGCCCATGGCGGGGTTCGAGATCGCCGCGTCGCTGATGTCGATGCGGCTGCCGGTGCGGGTGAAGATCGCCCGCAGGCGGTCGAATTCCACGTCGTTGCCGGCATTCTGGACAACGTATTTCCGGCCGCGCGCGTCCGTAACCTCGCTGGTGGCCGGCCCCTGGGCCATGATGCTCGACAGGGCGGGCTCGTTGCGCAGGACGAAGTTGCGGATCTGGACCGAGCCCGGCTGCGGTCCGTCGTTCAGGGCGCTCGTCATGATCAGCTTGCCGCCGTACATGCGCTTGTAGATGTCCGCGAAGCGCAGGGTCGAGCCGGCATCGAGGGTCTCGATGGCGATGCCCGAGCCGCCCCGGTCGCTGTGGGTGATCTGCGCGGAGAACGGCGCGCTGGTGAACTTGCCCTGGATGCGCCCGCTGCGGATGTCGCGCCCGCGCAGGGCGACCTTGACGGTCGCGTTCGTGAGGGATTCGCCGTTGAAGCCCGTAAGAATGCCGAGGCTGAGATCGGCGTCGATGTCCTTCGGGGCGGCATCGCGGCCGCCCTTGGCGTCGGAGCCGGCGAGGTTGCGCAGGAAGGGGCGCGCATCGGCCACGGCGCCCTTCACGCCGATGCGGTAGCCGTTGCCGTTGCGCTCGGCCTGCAGGCGCATGTCGTCGCCGGGCGAGAGCTTGAAGCTCGACAGGTCGGCCCGCTCGAAACCGCCCTCGCCGTTCAGCGTGGCGCTGCCCCGCGCCAGCAGGGGCGCGGCTTCGACGGCGAGGTCGCGCAGCTCCAGGCCGCCGCCGGCGGTCTCCTGCATCGTGAAGCTGGCCCGGCCGGGCTTGCCGACCGCCTTGGTGAAGCCCGGCAGCAATCCGTCGCTGCCGGCCCGGGCGAGGTCGGCCTCGACCCGGATCGGCGGCTTGCCGGATGTGGGGCGCCCGATCGGCACGTTGATCCGCACCGGAATCGTACCGGACAGGAGCGGCGCCACCGGCAGGCCCTTGCGGGCGCGCAACCCTTCGTCGAGGGCGAGGGCGACGTTGATCTCGCCGGGCGCGCCGGCCTTCGGCTGGCGCAGGTCGACGGTGAGCGCCGAACCCAGCACCCGTCCGTCGCCCTTCAGCGCGAAAGCACCCCGGTCGTAGGAGACTGAGAAGCGGCCGGCATCCAGGCGCTCCTTGCCGAAGGCCTTGTCGACGCCGATGTCGGCCAGCGTCCCCGTCATCGTGACCGGCAGGTCCGGCAGGTCGGGGATGTGCTTGAGGTTGAGCGGGAAATCGATCCGCAGGTCGGCGCTGCCCTTGACGGTGGCCGGGTCAAGATCGACCCCGGTCAGGCTCTTGAACATCTTCGTCTGCAGCAGGGAGACCAGCGCGTCCGCGCCGCCGCCGAGGCGCAGGCCGATCTGCGCCACAACCGTGTCGGGCGTGATCTTCGGGATGACGAAGGAGCCGTCGGAGATCGACAGGGTGCGATTGTCCTGCATGCGCAGGTCGGCGGTGACGTTGCGGATCGTCGTCGTCAGGCCCGTGATGGTGCCGCTGACGCGCCCGCGCGTCAGCGGCGGGGCGTCGGCCGAGACGGTCAGGCTCGCGTCGGAGACCGCGAAGTCGATATGGACGGCGTTGTCGGGCATCGGCTCGCCGCGGGTGGCGGCGGCGAGTTCCGGGCCGCTCATGTCCACGGTGATGTCGACGGCGTTCACCCGGCCGCCGCGCAAATTGTCGACGAGGTAGTTGCGCGCGGGCGGCGCCACGTGTTCCGGCCAGAGGCGAAGGGCCATGCGCCCTTCGGTGTCGGCGGCCACGATGTGCAGGGTCAGCCCGTCATCGTCGGCGGCGGTCCCGATGGTTCCGGTGATCCGGCCGCTCGCCGCACCGGCCCGGACCGAGAAGTCGTCGATGACGACGCCCCCGGCCTTGCCGGTGAGGTGGGTCGAGATCGTGTCCAGGGTCACGGGCTTGTCGCCGGCATTGGCCCCGCGCAGGACCGCATCCTTGCCCGACAGTTCGAGGGTCCAGGCGGACTCGGCGCCCGGCGGTGCGGCGGTCCAGGCGCCGGTGAGATGCACCGCGTTGCCGGCCCCGCGATAGTCGAGGGCCTCGAGCTTCATCGCCCGGCCGGCCTCGTCCCAGCGCACCGCGGCCGCGAGGCTGTCGATGGTGACCGGGTTGAAGTCCTTCTCCTCGATGAGAACGCTGCCGCCGCCGGTGCGGATCTCGGCCGTCATCGTCTCGATGCGCCCGGCATCGATGGCCACGTCGGCCTTGGCCGAGAGCTTGAGGTCGGTCTCCACCGGCAGCTTCGACTGGCCGGACAGGAGGAGGAGGTCGTTGATCGGCAGGTCGTCGAGGGTGATGATGCCGGTGCGCCTGGTGCCGCCGGCCTCGTGCAGGTCGCCGCCGAAGCGCCACTCCCCGTGCGGTCCGTCGATGCGCAGCTCGAAGACCCGGGCGTCGCGCCCGGCATCCCGCCGGAACAGGCCGTTGACGTGCTCGAAGACGGCGCGCTGGCGGGCATCGTCGTCGATCAGCGTCAGGCGCCCGTTCGTGATCCGCGCCCGGTCGAGGGCGCCGATGACGCCGGCGGAATCCAGCACCACGCCGAAGATCGAGGCGACGCCGGCGGAGATCGGCGAGACGTGCCCGGCGGCGGCATCGACGCTCGGCAGGGTGTGGGGCACCACCGTTCCCGCCTGGCTGCTGTCGGAGGCCGCGAAGGCGATGCTGCCGTTGCGATGGACCAGGGCGGTCATCTGCAGGTCGCGGAACTCGATGGCGCGGGGCTGAACCGCGAGGCGCAGCAGGCTCCAGGTGTCGAGGCTGACCACCGCCAGGGGCGCCCGGACCACGAGGGCGCCCTCCGGGTTGCGGACGTCGAGACCGGCCACCCGCAGGGCGAGGGAATTCTCGGGGTCGATCTCCAGGGCGCTGTCGCTGAGGTTGACCCGCCAGCCGGGACCGATGCTGCCGGCGATGGCCGAGGCCACCCGCTCCGACATGCCGTCGATCCGCAGCGGACCCATGGCGAGGCGCCCGATCAGCCCGCCGACGGCGATCACCAGGCCGATCACCAGGGCGGCCACGATCCAGAGCAGCGGCCGCCGCCGGGCGGCGGGCCGCGCGGGTCGCAAACCTTTGGCCGTTTCCTGGTCCATCAATCCTTGTGCCGCTGGATCGGAACGTCCCCTCGGGCTATCGAGCGGCTGTCCTACGGGTTTCAGCTTTCGCGGGTCTTTCGCCTTGATCGGTCCCGATGGGCCGGGGCGTCACGCCCCGTCGCGATGCAACTCCAGAGGCACACCATCAATCGGCCGAAAGGAAGGCATGATGCCCCTCGCTACCGGAGATCAGGCGCCCGATTTCACCCTGGCGGGCGCCGGCGACGAGACGATCAGCCTCGGAGCCTTGAAGGGCCGCAAGGCGGTCCTGTATTTCTACCCCAAGGACGACACGAGCGGTTGTACCCTGGAGGCGCAGGGCTTCAACGCCCTCGGCCCCGACTTCTCGGCGGCTGACACCATCGTGATCGGGGTGTCCCCGGACTCGGTCAAGAGCCACGACAAGTTCCGCGCCAAGTACGCCCTCACCTTCCCGCTCGCCTCCGACGAGAGCAAGGCGATGCTCGAGGCCTACGGCGTCTGGGTCGAGAAGAGCATGTACGGCCGCAAGTACATGGGCGTCGAGCGGACCACGATGCTCCTCGACCGGACCGGCCGCATCGCGCGGATCTGGCCGAAGGTGAAGGTGCCGGGTCACGCCGAGGAGGTCCTGGCGGCCGCCCGCGACTTGGCATGACGAGCGACTTGGCATGACCAGCGACTTGGCATGACGGCGCGATCTGGCAGGGCGACATGACCGGCATGGTGAATCGTCGGACCGGCGCCTTGGCGGTTCGTTAACCCTGATCCGGGCAGAGTGAGGCGGTGGATCAGGTCACGCGTCCCATGCCATCGTCCTCTCGGAAAACCTCCTCGAAGACGACCCACGTCGTCTCCGCCGCGCCCGGCGCGACGCTTCGGTCACGCCTCCTCGCCGGAGCGCTGGCCCTCGCGGTCGCCTGGGCCGGCGGGGCGACGTACTACCTCGTCTTCCATGACGAGGTGCTCGCCCGCTTCGTCTCGCAGCAGAGCGCGATCCAGTACGGCTACGAGGAACGGATCGGTGCGCTCCGCCTCCAGCTCGACCGGGTGACGATGGAGCAGGCGGCGGCCCGCGACGGGATCGCCCAGCGCATGGCCGAGCTCGCCCGACGGCAGGCCGCCATGGAGGCACGCCAGGCCGTGCTGGCGAACCTGGCCGGCGAGCCCGGCGCCGCGGCGCTCCCGCCCCCGGCGGTCGAGATCCCCGAGCCCGCGCCGCGACCGCTTCCGGGCGGCAAGCCCTTCCCGACCCCCGACGGCCTGCGGCTGCGGACCGACGCGGAAACCATGCCCGGCCGGCAATCCGCCCGCGCGTCCGAGAGCCGGATTTCGGCCCTGGAGCAGCGCCTCGACGGACTCGCCGAGGCCCAGTCGCGCGTGCTCGCCAATCTCGGCCTGCGCGCCGGCAAGGGCGCCCAGCGCCTGCGCCAACTCGTGGTCCGTCTCGGCCTCGACCCGGCCCGCTTCGAGCACGAGCGCCCGGCCGGCATCGGCGGCCCCCTGGTGCCCCTGAGCGACGCGTTCGGCGCCTCGCTGGCGGACGTGCAGCGCTCCATCGCCGAGGAGGCGCATCTGCGCCGGATCACCGCCGGCCTGCCGGTGCGGCGTCCCCTCTCCGGCGAGCTCAGCCTGTCGAGCAATTTCGGCGCGCGCCTCGATCCCTTCACCCGCGGCTACGCCATGCATACCGGCATGGACATGCGGGCGGAGACCGGCGAGCCGGCCCGCGCCACGGCGGCCGGACGGGTCACGGTGGCGGATTACAACGGCGGCTACGGCAACATGGTCGAGGTCGACCACGGCCACGGCCTGGTCACCCGCTACGCCCACCTCTCGGCCTTCGACGTGACGCCCGGCCAATGGGTCGAGCCCGGCACGATCGTCGGCCGCGTCGGCTCCACCGGGCGCTCCACCGGCAGCCACCTGCATTACGAGACCCGCATCGACGGCGAGCCCGTCGACCCAGTGCGCTTCCTCAGGGCCGCCGAGGCGCTCTGAGCGGCGATCGGGCGGGCCGCAGCAAGGTCGCCCATCCGTGCCCTGTCGCCTGCACCGCCCGACGCGCGCCGAGTCCCAGGGCACCCGCACGGGAACCGTGCGCGACCCCTGGAACTCGTGCGCGTGTCCCTATTCGATGTCCTCGACCACGTCGGCGCCGCCGTAGACGCGCTGGGCCAGGGACGATTCCATAAACGGGTCGAGGGAGCCGTCGAGCACCGCGTCCGGATCGGTCGACTGGGTGCCGGTGCGCAGGTCCTTCACGAGTTGATAGGGCTGCAGCACGTAGCTTCGGATCTGATGGCCCCAGCCGATATCGGTCTTGGCGGCGGCCTCGGCGCTGGCCTTCTCCTCCCGCTTCTTCAGCTCGGCCTCGTACATGCGGGCGCGCAGCATGTTCCAGGCGGTGGCCCGGTTCTTGTGCTGCGAGCGCTCCTGCTGGCACGCCACCACGATGCCCGTCGGGATGTGGGTGATGCGCACCGCCGAATCGGTGGTGTTCACGTGCTGGCCGCCGGCGCCCGACGACCGGTATGTGTCGATCCGGCAGTCGGATTCCTTGATCTCGATCTCGATCCGGTCGTCGATCACCGGATAGACCCAGACGCTGGCGAAGCTGGTGTGGCGGCGCGCGCTCGAATCGTAGGGCGAGATGCGGACCAGCCGGTGTACGCCGGACTCGGTCTTGAGCCAGCCATAGGCGTTGTGGCCCTTGATCAGGAGCGTGGCGCCCTTGATCCCGGCCTCGTCGCCGTCCGACCACTCGACGATCTCGACCTTGTACTTCCGGCGCTCGGCCCAGCGGGCATACATGCGCTGGAGCATGTTGGCCCAGTCCTGGCTCTCGGTGCCGCCGGCGCCCGAATGGACTTCGAGATAGGTGTCGAAGCCGTCGGCCTCGCCGGAGAGCAGCGTCTCGATCTGGCGGCGCGCGGCCTCCTTCTCGACGGCGCGCACGCCGGCCTCGCCCTCCAGGATGGTGGCCTCGTCGCCCTCCATCTCGCCGAGTTCGATCAGCGTGTGGGCATCCTCGAGGTCCTGGCTCAGCTTCTTGATCGCGGTCACGGCGTCATCGAGCTGGGTGCGCTCGCGCATGACCTTCTGGGCCGCCTCGGCGTCGTTCCAGAGTTCGGGGTTCTCGGAAGCCGCGTTCAGCTCCGCGAGGCGTTTCTCGACGGTATCCCAGTCAAAGATGCCTCCTCAGCAGTCCGATCGACTGCTTGGCGGCATCCGAGAGTTGTTCGATCTCGGCGCGCATCTGGTGTTTCGGGCTCGTGGTTCGGGGGTGTGGGACGGGGTGATACCGGGCCGGCCGGATGGTGTAAACGGCGCGCACCCGCGCGCCGCCCCAGGATCGTCGAACGATGCAAGCCCAGAACACCCGGCGGCTCCGGCTTCTCGCGCTGACCGTCCTGGTCATCGCGGCCGGCCTCGTCCTGCGCCTCGTGCCCCTCGGCCTGCCGGCCGCGGTGACGAAGTGGGGCGGCTCGGTGCTCTGGGGCGCGATGGTCTACGGGCTCGCCGGCCTCGTGCTGCCGTGGCCGCGCGGACGTGTCCTGGCCCTGGCGGCCGCCATCGCCGTCGCGGTCAAGCTCTTCCGGCTGGTTCACACGCCGGAGCTCGACGCCTTCCGGCTGACGCTGGCCGGCAAGCTGCTGATCGGGCGGGTGTTCTCGCCCTGGAACCTCGTCGCCTACGCGGCCGGGATCCTGGCCGCGCGCCTAGCCGACCGGCGCTAGCGCAGGGCCGGGCGAACGTAGTCGGGCGGACCGATGCGGGCCGGGGCCAGGACGTACTCGCGCGGGCGATGGCGCTGGTTCAGCGGGCCTTCGCTGAGGCCGTCGGCGAAGTAATCCGTGCCGGTCAGGCCGAAGCCGCCGCCGTTCATCACGCTCGGCACCGGCACGGCGTTCGGCACGTCCGGGATCGGCCGACCGCTGCTGGGGCTGGTGGGCAGGACGATCGGACCCTGGGACCCGAGAAAGAGGGTCTGCGCGGGGGCGGGAACGCTGAACCCGAGACCGATCAGGCCAGCGGCAACGAGGGTTCGCATCTTCAGCACCACGAGATCACTCCTGCGGGCAGCCTGAGACCGGGAAGCGAGGCGCCCGCGCGCATCATGCTCCATTCCCGCGACGCTGTCCGTGTCCGTTCGGTCGCGCCGCCACGACTTTCAGCAAAGCCCTGTGGGCAAAAGCCCCGGGAGGCTGTGCCCGGAACGACGAAGGCCGGGCGATCGGCCCGGCCCTGAACCGTGATGGGGTCCGACGGTGGTCTCAGCCCTTGGTCAGCCCTTGGCGCGCAACACCACGGAGCGCTCCTGGAGCACCGGCTCGCAGGTCGAGTAGAAGCCGTTCAGGACGGTCGGGCGCGAATTGCACTCGTAGCCGAGGGTCGGCTCGGGCGCCGGCACCGGGTCGCGGGCGACGATCGGCTTCGGGGCGCAGGCCCCCGCGGAGGCGCTCAGCACCAGGGCGACGGCAAGGGTCAGGCGACGCATACGATCCTCGGGCCTCGGCGAACGGGCCGCGCGAAACCATCGGGCGCGGCGCGGCGTCGTTCGACCCTGCTGACCTCGCACCGCCGTGACAAGCGCATCGGTGCGTTTCGGCGAGCTTTGCGGGCGCCTGTCTCCCGGCCGCAACAACCGGCCGGGGGCCTGCTCAGCCGGCCTTCGACAGCGGCGCCTCAGGCAGCGGCACCACGTTGTGCAGCGTCTTGTCCGAGGTCTCGAAGAAGCGCCGGACGTTGCGCGCCGCCTGCCGGATGCGCTGCTCGTTCTCGACCAGGGCGATGCGCACGTAGTTGTCGCCGTGCTCGCCGAAGCCGATGCCGGGGGCCACGGCCACGTCCGACTTCTCGAGAAGGAGCTTCGAGAATTCGAGGCTGCCCAGCGCCTGATACTTCTCCGGGATCGGCACCCAGGCGAACATCGAGGCGGACGGGGTCGGGATCTTCCAGCCCGTCTTGCCGAAGGACTCGATCAGCGCGTCGCGGCGCTTCCTGTAGATCGAGCGCATCTCGACGATGCAATCCTCCGGCCCGTTGAGGGCGGCGGTGGCGGCGACCTGGATCGGCGTGAAGGCGCCGTAATCGAGGTAGGACTTCACGCGGGTGAGCGCGGCGAGCAGGCGCTCGTTGCCGACCGCGAAGCCCATGCGCCAGCCGGCCATGGAGAAGGTCTTGGACAGGGACGAGAACTCCACCGTGCAGTCGATGGCGCCGGGAATCTCCAGGACGGAGGGCGGCGGATCGCCGTCGAAATAGACCTCCGCATAGGCGAGGTCCGACAGGATGATGATCTCGTGGCGCTTCGCGAAGGCGACGAGGTCCCGGTAGAAGTCGAGGCTCGCCACGTAGGCGGTGGGGTTCGAGGGGTAGCAGACCACGATCGCCACCGGCTTCGGGATCGAGTGCTGCATCGCCTTCTCGACCGCCGGGAAGAAGGCGGGCGTCGGTTCGGCCGGAACGGAGCGGATGACGCCGCCCGCCATGAGGAAGCCGAAGGCGTGGATGGGATAGCTCGGGTTCGGCACCAGCACCACGTCGCCCGGCGCGGTGATCGCCTGCGCCATGTTGGCGAAGCCCTCCTTCGAGCCCAGCGTCGCCACCACCTGGGTGTCGGGGTTGAGGCTCACGCCGAAGCGGCGCTTGTAGTAGCTCGCCTGGGCGCGGCGCAGGCCGGCGATGCCCTTGGAGGCCGAGTACCGGTCCGTGCGCGGCCGGCCGGCGGTCTCCACCAGCTTGGCGATGACGTGCTTCGGAGCGTCGAGGTCCGGGTTGCCCATGCCGAGATCGATGATGTCGGCGCCGTTGGCGCGGGCCTGGGCCTTGATCCGGTTCACCTGCTCGAAGACGTAGGGCGGCAGGCGCTTGATGCGGTGGAAGTCGGTCATGGCCTTCACGAAGTCCGAAATGGAATTGAGGCGCGGGGTGACGGGCGTCACCGCCGCGCGAAGCTGTCATCATCCCGAGACGGGAGCGTGGTTTCGTCCGAAGGTCCCTCGGGCGGCATGCGGACGTCCTTTGACGGATCTGCCTTGCGCAGGGCCGTCGCGGAATCCGTACGCCCGGCGAATCTCTAGCAGTTCTGCGGCCCGACGCCGAACGATATCTGGCGGACCTGACGCCCCGATCTGGCGGACCTTAAGGCTTGGCGCCCTGCGCGGCGCTCTCGGCGGAGCGGCCGCGCGCCTCGTTTCGGCCGCGGGCGGCGACGAGCTCGTCCTCCAGGGCCCGCGTGCCCTCGGGCGTCTTGGCGCGGATGGGCCGGGCCGGGGCGGAGACGCCGACGGGCATGAACGCATCGTCGCCGCGGCGCGACTGCGCGACGAAATCGGGCGCCTTGGCCGGCGGACCCGCCTCGCCGGTGCCGTAGGCGATCCGCATCGGATTCAGGTCGCCGGAACAGCCGGCGAGCAGGATCGCGAACACCAGGCTCGCGACAAACTGAGGGTTGTGAAGCCGGGACATGGGAGAAGTCGGCCGTTTTGGGGTCATGCGCACTGGCGGAACTCCGCGATGGCGCGTTAATTTGTCGGAAACGAGGCCCCCTCGGCCGCGCGGCAGGCGTCGCGCGGTGAAAGGTCGGGCCACACTCGGGGAGAGACGCACGCGTGACGACCGAACGGACGACACCGCTGCCCGACATCGAGGCCCTGTCCCGCAACGCGAGCCTGCTGGTCGAGGAATTCGGCCGGGCCGCATCGCGCTACATGAAGCCCGTCGGCGCGTCGGACGCCCTTCCGGTCGAGGCCGTCGAACCCCCCGAGGAGGTCAAGGACGTGGTGCGCACCCTCGGCAGCGTCGCCGAGACCTGGCTCGCGGATCCCAAGCGGACCGTCGAGGCGCAGACCAAGCTGAGCGAGGCGTTCATCACCCTCTGGGGCTCGACCTGGCAGCGCCTGCAGGGCGAGAACGCCCCGCCCGTGGCGCAGCCCGAGCCCAAGGACAACCGCTTCGCCCACGCCGAGTGGTCCACCAATCCGATCTTCGACTTCATCAAGCAGAGCTACCTCATCACCTCCCGCTGGGCCGAGGAACTCGTCGAGGAGGCCGAGGGCATCGACGAGCACACCCGGCACAAGGCGCATTTCTACCTGCGCCAGATCACCGGGGCGCTGTCGCCCTCGAACTTCGTGATGACCAATCCGGAACTGATCCGGCACACCCTGAAGGAGAACGGCGCCAACCTCGTGCGGGGCATGAAGATGCTCGCCGAGGACATCGAGGCCGGCAAGGGCCAGCTCCGGGTGCGCCAGACCGATCCGGGCGCCGGCTTCGAGGTCGGCCTCAACGTGGCGGTGACGCCCGGCGAGGTGGTCTTCCGCAACGACCTGATGGAGCTGATCCAGTACGCGCCGACGACCGACACGGTGCTGAAGCGGCCGTTCCTGATCGTGCCGCCCTGGATCAACAAGTTCTACATCCTCGACCTTAACCCGTCGAAGAGCCTGATCGCCTGGATGGTCGGCCAGGGCCTGACGGTGTTCTGCATCTCCTGGGTCAATCCCGATGCGCGGCACGCCGACAAGGATTTCGAGAGTTACATGCGGGAGGGCATCGAGACCGCGATCGATGCCATCGGGGTCGCCACCGGCGAGAGCGAGGTCTCGGCGGCGGGCTACTGCGTCGGCGGCACCCTGCTGGCCGTGACCCTGGCGATGCAGGCCGCCACCGGCAACAAGCGCATCAAGAGCGCCACCTTCCTGACCACGCAGGTCGATTTCACCCATGCGGGCGACCTCAAGGTGTTCGCCGACGAGGAACAGATCCGCCTGATCGAGTCGCGGATGCAGAAGCGCGGCTATCTTGAGGGCACCGGCATGGCCACCGCCTTCAACATGCTGCGCCCCAACGACCTGATCTGGTCCTACGTGGTCAACAACTACGTCAAGGGACAGACGCCGATGCCCTTCGACCTGCTGTACTGGAACGCCGATTCGACCCGGATGCCGGCGGCCAACCACTCGTTCTACCTGCGCAACTGCTACCTCAACAACACGCTCGCGCAGGGCAAGATGATCCTCGGCAACGTTCGCCTCGACCTGAAGAAGGTGAAGATCCCGATCTTCAACCTGGCCACCAAGGAGGATCACATCGCGCCCGCCCTGTCGGTGTTCGAGGGTTCCTCGAAGTTCGGCGGGCCGGTCGATTACGTGCTGGCCGGGTCGGGCCACATCGCGGGGGTCGTCAATCCGCCGGCCAAGCCGAAATACGGCTTCTGGACCGGCGGCCCGGCCGTGGGGCGGTTCGACGACTGGGTGGCGGCCGCCACGGAGACCAAGGGGTCTTGGTGGCCCTACTGGTTCCAGTGGCTGGAGCATCAGGCCCCGGCCCGCGTGCCGGCGCGGATTCCCGGCGAGGGCGGCCTCGCCTCCCTCGGGCCGGCGCCCGGGACCTATGTCCGCATGAAGGCGTGAGCGCCGGCAGGGACGCGCCGGGCTGGACCGTCCGCCTGGAGGCGGAGCCGGACCCGGCCATGCGGGCCGAGATCCTGGCGCCCCTCGTCGCCCACAACGAAGCCCAGGTGCCGAACGGCAACTGGGGTTTGCTGGCCCTAACCGTGCGGGACGCGGCCGGCGCCATCGTCGGCGGCCTCTGGGGCCGGACCGGCTACGGAATGCTGTTCGTGGAATTGCTGGCGCTGGGCCCGGCCCGGGGCCGCGGGCTCGGCCGGAGCCTGATGCAGGACGCGGAGGCCGAGGCCCGCCGGCGCGGCCTCTCCGGAATCTGGCTCGACACCTGGACCTTCCAGGCGCCCGGCTTCTACGAGCGCCTCGGGTTTTCCGAGTGCGGGCGGATCACCGACTATCCGCCCGGCCATGACCGGATCTTCTACGTGAAGCGATTCGATACCGGCGGAGCCGCACCGGCTCCGCCGTCCTGAGCGTTCCGCGGCCTCAGAACTTGCGCACCAGCGGGGCCGGCGCGGCGACGACCGGATCGCCGAAGACGTACCGGAAGCCCACCGAGACGATGTCGGCGCTGCTGTCGGCCACGCCGGCGAAGACGACGTTCTGGACGTTGTAGTCGCGTCCGGGGCCGGCGAGGATGCGGCCCTTGTCGACGAAGAAGTGCGAGTAGGCGAGGTTGAGGGTCAGCTTCTCGCTCCAGCGGTAGCTTCCGCCCACCGAGACGTTCACCCGGTCGCCGTCGGGCAGGCGCACGGAGCGGTTCGAGAAGTCGATCGGCGAGGATTCGTAGGCGACGCCCGCGCGGACCGTCAGGGCCGGCGACCAGTCGTACTCGCCGCCGATCGAGTAGGTGTAGCCGTCCTTGTAGTTGAGGGTCAGCGGCGGCGCCGCAGCCCGCGCCCCGGCCGAGACGATGTTGATCAGCCCGACGCGACTCCAGTTGTCCCATTCGAAGCCGAGATTGATGCGCGCCACCGGGGTGATCGCCTGCGTGAGGCCGACGCTCAGCTTCTCGGGGGTGTTGAGCTTGGCCTTGATGTCGCCGCCGAGCGCCGAGAAGGCGCCCGGCAGGATGAGCTGGCCGCCGATGTCGTGGTGCACCGAGGAGCGGTAGCCGACGCCGATGGCGGTGCCGTCGAAGGGCGTGATCAGCGCGCCCGCGGTGAAGCCGACCCCCCAGGAATCGCCCTTGAGGCCCGAGCTCGGCAGGGCGGCCGGATTGAAGACGGCGGCCGGGATGAAGGCCTGGCGCAGAACGAGCTTGAAGTACTCGATGTTCGGGCCGGCGGCGATCGAGAGCCACTCGTTGACCTTGAAACCGATGACCGGGTTGAAGGCCAGCGAGAAGATGCGGCTGGAGCGGCCATAGAGCTCGCCCGACCAGGTCTGACGCGGCTTGGTCACGAGGCCGAAGGGCGCGCCGGTGGTGATGCCGACCCATAGGCGGTCGTTGAGCTGGTAGGAGGTGGCGCCAGCCGGGACGATGGCGCCCTGGCCGAGCTCGCCGCTGTCGCCGAGACGGGCGAAGGCCGGGTTCGTGCCCACGTCGGGCGTGATCTTCGCCGACAGGTTGATGAAGCTCAGGTTCTGCTCGGTGACCCAGCCCGGACGCATGGTCACGGTGGCGGGGTTCCAGAACATCGAGGAGACGCCGCCGGAGCCGGACGCGGCGCCGGCCCAGGCGAGACCCTGCGCCTGGGCGCTCTGCTCGCGGATGCCGAAGGCGCCGGCCGAGGCGCCGGCCACGCTGGCGCAGAGGATGGCCGCGGAAACTCCCGACCGCGCGATGTTGCGGAGGGAACGGCCCCGAATCGTGCCCATCATGACGTAAGACCCACCCTTGTTGTTGGCGCTCGCTTGTCCCGTCCCGACCGGGTCGGTCTCGCACCTTGGGTGAGACAATGACGCGACCGGCGCGACTTCGCAATCCGGACATCCTCCAATAAAGGCAAAGTATCAATATAAGACTAAACTGTTTTTTGCGCGATATTGCAGCCTTGGGATCGCCGAGGCCAGGAAGCCGGCAGAATGGTTCACATCTAAACTCTCGTTGCCGTGAGTAAGCGCCGGGCCGGAAAAAACGCTGCCGTCGCATCTCCCGGCAGCGGTGTGACCTTTCGGTGACAAAATCGGCCCGGACCCGCCCCGGACCCGGCGCCGGAGGGAAGATCGCGCGGCATCCGTCGCGGATTGCCCCTTGCCGGGTATCCCGGTGCGATCGATGTCAGGCATCGCAACGTCCATGCGGAGGCACGAGCGATGAAACTGGTACGGCACGGCGCGAGCGGAGACGAGAAGCCGGGGCTCATCGATTCGCAGGGTGTCCTGCGCGACCTCTCGGCCCATGTGCGCGACATCGCGGGTCCTGCGCTCTCGCGCGAGACGCTGGAGCGCCTGCGCCGGATCGACAGCGCGAGCCTGCCCGCCCTTCCGGCCGACACCCGGCTCGGCCCCTGCGTCGGCGGCACCCGCAACTTCGTCGCCATCGGGCTGAACTTCACCGATCACGCCGCCGAGATCGGCGCCGACATCCCGCCCGAGCCGATCATCTTCAACAAGGCGCCCTCGTGCCTCGCGGGCGCCAACGACCGGGTGATCCTGCCCAAGGGCTCGGCCAAGACCGACTGGGAGGTGGAGCTCGCCCTGGTGATCGGCGCGCGCGCCTCCTACGTGCACGCCAACGAGGCCCTGTCCTACGTGGCCGGGGCCTGCATCTGCAACGACGTCTCCGAGCGCGAGTACCAGATGGAGCGCGGCGGAACCTGGACGAAGGGCAAGGGCTGCCCGACCTTCGGCCCGCTCGGTCCCTGGCTCGTCACCCTCGATGAGATCCCCGACCTGAAGAACCTCGCCATGTGGCTCGACGTGAACGGCACCCGGATGCAGACCGGCTCCACGGCAACGATGATCTTCGATGCCGCGCAGCTCGTCGCCTACGTCTCGCACTTCATGATGCTGGAGCCCGGCGACGTCATCACGACCGGCACGCCCCCCGGCGTCGGCATGGCCCGCAAGCCGCCCCGCTTCCTGCGCAGCGGCGATGTGATGACCCTCGGCATCGCCGGCCTGGGCGAGCAGCGCCAGGAGATCGTCGCCTTCGACGACTGGACCGCCAAGGTGGCGGCGGGCGAGCCGACGCATTGAGGACACTCGGCCGGCTTGATTTTCCGGTCGAGATTCGCCTCATGGGGACCATGACCGATACCCTGGCCCCCCTCGCTTCCCGCCCGGCCCCCGCGGCAGCCGCGATCCGTCACGACTGGAGCGTGGCCGAGATCCAGGCGATCCACGACCTGCCGCTCCTCGACCTCGTGTTCCGGGCGGCCGAAATCCATCGCGCGCACAACGATCCGGCCGACATCCAGCGCGCGAGCCTGCTGTCGATCAAGACCGGCGGATGCCCCGAGGATTGCGCCTATTGCCCGCAATCGGCCCACCACAAGGGCACCGGCATGGCGCGCGAGCGCCTGATGCCGGTGGATGCCGTGCTGCGCGAGGCGGCCGAGGCGAAGGCGGCCGGCGCCCACCGCTTCTGCATGGGCGCGGCCTGGCGCCAGCCCAAGGACGGACCGGAATTCGACGCCGTGCTGGCGATGGTGAGGGGCGTGCGCGGTCTCGGCATGGAAGCCTGCGTGACCCTCGGCATGCTGTCGCCCTCGCAGGCCGAGCGCCTCGCGGAGGCCGGGCTCACCTCCTACAACCACAACCTCGATACCGGCCCGGACTTCTACGGCGACATCATCTCCACGCGGACCTACGCGGATCGCCTGACCACCCTGCAGAACGTGCGCGACGCCGGCATCGGCGTGTGCTGCGGCGGCATCGTCGGCATGGGCGAGGGCGTGAAGGACCGGGCGAGCATGCTCCAGGTGCTGGCGAACCACGCGCCGCACCCGGAGAGCGTGCCGATCAACGCCCTGGTGGCGGTGGAGGGGACGCCGCTCGAGGATCGCCCGGCGGTCGATCCCCTCGATCTGGTGCGGATGTGCGCCACGGCCCGCATCGTCATGCCCCGCGCCCGGGTGCGCCTCAGCGCCGGCCGCAAGGGCCTGACCCGCGAGGCGCAGATCCTGTGCTTCCTCGCCGGCGCCAACTCGATCTTCTACGGCGAGCGCCTGCTGACCACGGCCAACAACGAGACCGATTCCGACGCCGAGCTCCTGCGCGACATCGGCATCACCGTCCCGGGCCTGACCCTGGCGGCGGCTGAGTAGCGCCCGTCCGCGACCACCGCCGGCTCAGGCGCCGGCGGCGTCCGGGATGGTGATGCGGAAGCAGGTGCCGATGGCGGTGTCGTCGAGGCTGAGGCGACCGCCGTTGAGCTCGATCAGCTCCGAGGCGATGGCGAGGCCGAGGCCCGTACCGCCGGCCCGCGACGAGCCCTTGAACGGCGAGAACAGGTGCTCGCGGGCCCGGGGCGGCAGCCCCGGGCCGTTATCGGCGACGAGGATCTGCGTCTCTCCGGACCCGGGCTGGCCCTGCCGGCGCGCCCTGATGGTGATCTCGGGATTCTCCTGGTCCAGCGGCTCATAGCCGGCTCCCTGGGGACTCAGCGCCTGCACCGCGTTCCGGACGATGTTGGCGAGCGCCCGCGAGAACTGGTCCGGATCGACGAAGATCCGCAACCCGCTCGGGCAGACCTCGTGGATGACGATCTTCGAATCGCGCCCGCGCCCGGCCAGATCCGCCTGTTCGGCGACGATCGGGGCGATCGGCACGAGGCGCCGGTTCGGGTTGCGCTCCGTCGCCCGGCCATAGGCCAGGGTCTCCTCGCAGAACCGGATCGCGCGATCGAGGGTGGCGACGAGGCGCGGCGCCACCCGCTGGGCCACGGGGTCGGCGACGCCGTCGAGGCGGTCGCTGAGCAGCTGCGCCGTGGTCAGCAGGTTGCGCAGTTCGTGGTTGATCTTGCTCACCGACAGGCCGAGGCCGGCCAGCCGGCGCTTCTCGCGCAGTTCCCGCGCCAGCGCGGTCTCCATGCGGGCCAGGGCGATCTCGGCATGGCCGATCTCGTCGGTGCGGCGGGAGGGCACGATCACCCCGTCGATCGCTTCCGGGTCGTCGGCGAATTCCGTGATGTTCTCGACGAGACGCCGGACCGGCCTCACGATCGCCCGCTGCAGGACGAAGAAGATCAGCCCGGCCACCGCGGCCGCGAGGGCCATGGACGACAGGGCCAGCCGGATCGAGAAGTCCGCCACCGCCTCCCGGAAAGGACCCGGGTCCATCAGGATCTCGACGAGGTCGATGCCGTCGCGCCCGTGTCCGATCACGCGGATCGGGTCGGGCGATTCCGTGAAGAGGGTGCGGGCCACGCCGCGGATCGAGCGGATCCAGTGTTCCGAGCGCAGGTCGATGATGTCCGAGACCCTGTCGGGCACCGTCTCGTTGGCCAGAAGCCGGCGGGTGCCGTTGCCGCGCACCGCGATGGCGCGGGCCCCGGCGCCGGCGAGCAGGCGCTGGGACAGGCCTTCCGAGACCTGCTGGTCGGGCGCCGCGTCGAGAACGAGCGCGGCGACCTGGGCCGCCGCGATCCGGTCCGAGAGCCACATCCGGCGGTAATTGGCCACCGTCGGCACGTAGATCAGCACCTCGATGAGGGCGACGAAGGCCACGGTGAGCAGGAACAGCCGGCCCGACAGGCCGAGGTGGCGGCCGAGCCCGCGCTCGGCCACGGCGGACGTCGCGGCCACCTCCTGCTCGAATTCGACGTGCGACGTCACACCCATCTCGGTACTAGCGTTTCCGGTGTTCCAAGGGCGCGGCGGATGACGGCGTGAACCTGATCTGGAGAGCGGTCCAGTGGCGTTTTCAGGGCGACGGCTCGAAGCGCGATTGCCCAACAACGCTCCGAACGGCATTAGGCTGCGTTCAGAGATACAACTTTTTAGATCAGATGTATGGCTAAATTCGATCAGGATTCTAGACGGCGCCGACCCTGTGCGCGACGTCGGACGAATACCGAGATCAGGGCTAATGCGGCCAGAGCGCCGAGGCCGAGCACCATCTTGGGCGTGACGAGGGCGCGCAGCGTCAGGGCGTTCTCGCAATCGAGGCCGTCCGCGGCGAGGCAGGCCGCCTTGGCGCTCTCGTGCGCCAGGACCACGTCCTCGATCGCCGCACCCGTCGAGGCGTAGATGAAGGCGCCCGGCAGGAGGCCGACCAGGGTCGCCAGCACGAAGGTGCTGCGCTTCACTCCGAAGGCGGCCGGCGCCAGGTTCGTCATCCAGAAGGGGAAGATCGGCAAGAGGCGCAGGAACGCGATGTAGCCGAAGGCGTCCTCGCGGAACCCCGCCGCGAGGCCGGCGAGGCGCGGACCGGCCCGCCGCAGGAGCAGGTCGGAGGCCGGCCCGCGGCCGATGGTGAAGACGATGGCGGCGCCCGTGGTGGCGGAGGCCACGGCCACGAGGGCGCCGGGCACGATCCCGAACAGGAACCCGCACAGCATCGTCAGGAAGAGCGAGGCCGGGACTGACACCACCACGGCCCCGACATAGACGAGGTAGGCCACCACCATCGCGCGGAAGCGGTCCTCGGCGACCCAGGCGTTGAGCCAGGCCCGCGAGGCGAGCAGCCGGTCGAGGCTGAGGAGGTGCGAGGCCCCGGAGGCGAGCACCGCCAGCGAGGCGCAGACGAGGAGCAGGAGCGGCCCCCAGCGCAGGAGGCGCTTCAGGCGCGTCGGCGTCCCGGGGCTCGCCGGCGGCGTCGGCGCGCTCACCCGCGCTTGCGCATCCGCAGGATCTTGAAGAACCCGCCCGGGAAGGTCGGCGACACGCCGATGAATTCGACGCCGTTGGCGCGGGCCCAGGCCTCGATCCGGGTCGACTTGAAGGCCGAGGACCAGCCGATCTTGGTGCAGAGCGGCGCCACGATCTCCTCGACCTTGGCCACAGGGCCGGCGGTCTGGCCGAAATGGTTGGCGAGCACGATCTCGCCGCCCGGGCGGACCACCCGCAGGAACTCCGAGAGGGCGGCCTCCGGATCCGGCACCAGGGTGATCAGGAACTGCGCCACCACGGCGTCGAAGCTGGCATCGGCGTAGCCGAGGCGGCAGACGTCCATGACCTGGAGGCCGCGGACGTGACGGAGGCCGCGCCGCAGCACCTTGGCCCGCGCCCGCTTCAGCATGTCCTCGGAGAGGTCGACGCCGCAGACGAAGCTCGTCGGCGGGTAGTAGCCCAGCGATAGGCCGGTGCCGACGCCCGCCTCGAGGATGCGCGGCCCGCAGGCCACGGCGGCCTCGACGGCGTCCCGGGCGGCCGGCTCCGTGAGCTTGTCGTAGACGACGTCGTAGACCGGCGCCCAGCGCGCATAGGCCTTGCGCATCAGGGCGGTGCTCGGACCGGCCTCCCGCAGCTCGCTCAGCATGTCGATCTCGTCGTCCTGTGGAGGGATGGGATTCGTGGGGGCGGTTCGTCGGTCAGGCCGCTTCGGCCGCGCCGGTCGCCAACGCGTCGACGCGCCGAATGGTGCCGCCGCCCAGAACGCGGGCGCGCGGACCGTCATCGGCGTAGATGACGCAAGCCTGTCCGGGCGAGACGCCGTCCTCCGGCGTGGCGAGAACGATCTCGGCCGCGTCGCCCGAGGCGTCTCGGGTCAGGAGGGCCGGCCGGGGCTCCCGGGTCGAGCGCACGCGCACCGCCACGGGCAGGTCCTCGCAGGTCCCGGCGCCGCCCAGCCAGTTCAGGTCTGTGATCCGGATGCGGCTGGTGGCGAGCGCCGCGCGCGGTCCGACCACGACGCGGGCCGTGTCGGGCTCGAGGCGGATGACGTAGAGCGGCTCGCCCACCGCGAGGCGCAGGCCCCGGCGCTGGCCGACGGTGTAGTGGATGATGCCCTCGTGGCGGCCGAGCACCTGCCCGCCGAGATCGACGATCTCGCCGGCCCGCGCCGCGTCGGGCCGCAGCCGCGCGATCACGTCGGCGTAGCGCCCCTGGGGCACGAAGCAGATGTCTTGGCTGTCGGCCTTCTCGGCCACGGCGAGGCCGAGGTCGCGCGCGAGGCGGCGGGTCTCGTCCTTGGGCAGTTCGCCCAGGGGAAAGCGCAGGAAGTCGAGCTGCTCGGCCGTGGTCGCGTAGAGGAAGTAGCTCTGGTCGCGGGCCGGGTCGAGGGCGCGGTAGAGCCCGCGTCCGCCGGACGCTTCGGGCCGGCTCGCCACGTAGTGCCCGGTGGCGAGGCAATCGGCCTCCAGGTCGCGGGCCGTGCGCAGGAGGTCGCGGAACTTGATCGAGCGGTTGCACTCGACGCAGGGGATCGGCGTCTCGCCGGCCAGGTAGCTCTCGGCGAAGCGGTCGATCACGGATTCGCGGAAGCGGTCCTCGTAGTCGAGGACGTAGTGCGGGATGGCGAGGGCCTCGGCGACGCGCCGGGCATCGTGGATGTCCTGGCCGGCGCAGCAGGCGCCCTTCCGGTGGGTGGCGGCGCCGTGATCGTAGAGCTGGAGCGTGATGCCGACGACGTCGTAGCCCTGGCGCTTCAGGAGCCCGGCCACGACGGAGGAATCGACGCCGCCCGACATGGCGACGACGACGCGCGTCTCGTGCGGAGCCTTGGGAAGATCGAGGGAATTCATTGCGCCAGGGTTTGCCGGAAGGGACCGGTCCGGCCCCGCGCGTGAGTCTATAGCGATCCTGGCCCGGGAGTTCCAGGGAGGTCGCGGAGGCGGGTGCGTGCCCGCGCATGGCGTCCGGCACCGGGCGGAAGCTGCCGCCCCCCCGGCAGGATTTGCCCGGCCGTGCCGGAGCAGGACATCGCCTCTTGGAAAAAGACACGTCTCGTCAATGACTTGCGCTCGAAGCCGGCTGGCCTGCGCCTTGCTCGGCCCAGATCCGTAGAGGATTGTCGCCCATGGCTGTGTCGTCGATCGATTGGAACTCCCCGGCCCGGCGCCCGGTCTCGCCCGGCGTGCTTCCCTCGCGTGGGTCGGCGACCTTCAGTCTCGACGTGCCCGCGCCCGAACCCCGTCCGCTTCCGTCAGAGGCCCGCGCCCGGGACGACCGCGCGGCGGCCGCGGATCGGAACGAGCGGATCGCGTCCGACCGTGCCGCCGACGCGGCGGCCAACCGCGAGGCTGCACAGGCCCGCGACACCGCGAAGGCCGCCGCGGCGGCGCGTTCCGCCAAGGCGGAGGAGTCCCGCGCCCCGGTGCCGCCCCGCCCCCGCCCCACCGGCGCGCAGGCCAGAAGCGACGCGGATTCGCCGCGTCCGGCCGCATCGAACGAAGCGCCGGCGGCACGTCCCGACACGAAGGTCCCACCCGGGGCGCCCGCGACCCGGGACACGGCCGCGCCCGCCCCGGACGACGCATCGCCCCCGAAGGCGGCGGCTGGCGAGACGGCCGCGGCCGACACCTCCGAGGACACGGAAGCGGCCGCGCAGGCCGGTCCCGCGGCGCCGATCGTCCCCTTGCCGATCGCCCCGCCGCCGAGTGCCGCGGTTCAGGCCGCGCAATCGGCCGCGGCGGCCGGATCGGGCGAGGCGGTCCCGGCGCAGGATCCGGCCGGTCCCGCCGCCCCGGTGGTGGCCGCGGGCGCGGAGGTGGCTGGCACGGCGGCTCCGGTCCCGCAGGGGCTGAAGGTCCACGCGCCGGCCGGCCGTGGCGAGGGCTCCGAGGGCGGCGAACCGGGCAACGGCAAGCCGCAGGGTGACTTCGCCGCCAGCCTCGCGCCGGCCGTGGAGGGCGCCGCCCGCACCGATCTGGCAGCCGCCGCCACGGCGGCGCCGGCGCCGGCGCACGCCAAGCCCACCGAGGCGTCCGCGCCCGGCGCGCCGGCCGCCCCGGCCCAGCCGCCGGTGCCGCTCGGCGCCGTGCCGATGACCATCGGCCTGCGCTCCCTCTCGGGCAGCAACCAGTTCGAGATCCGCCTCGATCCGAAGGATCTCGGGCGCATCGACGTCAATCTCGACATCGACAAGGAGACCGGTGCCGTCCAGGCCCGGCTCGTGGTCGACCGGCCCGAGACCCTGGCCCTGCTCCAGCGTGATGCCGGCAACCTGCAACAGGCCCTGGCGCAGGCCGGCCTGAATCCCGGCGAGGGCAGCATCAACCTGTCCCTTCGCGGAGACGGCCAGCCAGACGGCCGCTCCAACGGCTCCGGCGGCGACGGGCGGCAATCCGACACGGGCCGGAGCGCGCGCGCCGACAGCCCCGACCCGAGCCCCATCGCCGCCGTTCCGATGCGCCGCTACGGCGCCCTTTCCGGCATCGACATCCGCATCTGAGGAATCCGAACATGGCTTCAGGCATCACCGGCGCCGCGAGTTCGACCGGGTCGAGCGGCACGACCAAGACCTCGCAGCAGGAACTCGCCGGGAACTTCACCCAGTTCCTGACGCTGCTGACGACGCAGCTCAAGAACCAGAACCCCCTCGACCCCATGGACACCAACCAGTTCACCCAGCAGCTGGTGCAGTATGCCGGCGTCGAGCAGCAGCTGAAGTCGAACGACCGGCTCGATTCGATCCTGAGCAACGCCAAGTCGTCCAGCGCCGCCTCGGCCACGGGCTTCATCGGTCAGAAGATCACGGCGGACGGCACGACGACCGCCCTCAAGGACGGCGCCGCCTCCTGGACCCTGACCCCGGCACGGGCGGCCAAGCAGGCGACGATGACGATCAGCGACGCCAAGGGCAACGTGGTGGCGACGCAGACCAAGGCGCTCACGGCCGAGGCCCAGAGCTTCACCTGGGACGGCCGCACCTCCAGCGGCTTCACCGCGCCCAACGGCACCTACGCGATCAAGGTCGACGCGGTGGACGCCACCGGCGCCAAGATCAAGGTCGACACCAAGGTGAGCGGCACGGTCGACAGCGTCGATCTCAGCGGCTCGGAACCGGTGCTGCTGGTGGGCAAGTCGCGGGTTCCGGTCTCGACCGTGCAGGACATCGGCGCAGGGTTGTCCACATGACCGGCAGGGCGAATCCAATGCGATCGATCCGCTTCAAGATATCTTAAGTGGGCACAAGTAGCTTCCAATCTCGACAGGTCAGTCGAGTTGTAGAGCGTATCATGACCGAACCAAGCCGCCCGAGAGTGAAGTATGTTATCGGGCCTGATGGAAGTCCGTTAACCATTGCGGATCTTCCACCGACCACCACCCGTCGATGGGTCATCCGCCGCAAGGCCGAGGTGGTCGCCGCCGTCAGGGGCGGTCTCCTCAGCCTCGAGGAGGCCTGCCAGCGCTACACCCTCACCACCGAGGAGTTCCTGAGCTGGCAGTTCTCCATCGATCAGCACGGTCTGGCCGGGCTGCGCACCACGCGCATCCAGCACTACCGCCACTGAGCCGGAAGACGGCCGGGCTCACCGCCCGACCCCGTCCCAGCCCCTCCGAACCCGGAAGCCGCGTCCCCTCATCCGGGCGCGGCTTTCGCGTTTCCGGTGCCCGTTCATGGCCGCGTGCCGCACTTCGTTCACGATTGTTAACCCGACGCTAACCACGGCCCAGGCAAATTTTGCCGAGCGGGTGCCGGCAGTCCGGCGCCGCGTCTCGGGTGGGTGCGTCGCGTCGTGAAACCGGTCCTCGACCTCGTGACAAAGTTGGGCCCGGCGCGCCTCGCCGCCATGGCCGCCGTCACGATGACGCTGATCGGCTTCTTCGCCTTCGTGATCCTGCGGGTCTCGAAGCCCGACATGGGCGTGCTCTTCGCCGACCTGTCGATGTCCGATTCCTCGGCGGTGATCCGCGACCTCGACGCGCGCGGAATCAAGTACGAGACCAAGGGCGACGCGGGCCAGACCATCCTCGCGCCGCGGGCCGACCTGCCGCGCCTGCGCATGGACCTCGCCGGCAAGGGCCTGCCGAGCGCCGCCGGCGTCGGCTACGAGATCTTCGACAAGGGGGACGCCTTCTCGTCGACCAACTTCGTCCAGAACGTGAACCACCTGCGCGCCCTCGAGGGCGAGCTGTCCCGCTCGATCCGCGCCATCGGCCGGGTCCAGGCGGCCCGGGTCCACCTCGTGATCCCCGAGCGGCGCCTGTTCGAGCGCGACCGCGAGACGCCGAGCGCCGCCATCGTCCTGAAGCTGATGGGCGACCTCGACCCCTCCCAGGTCCGGGCCATCCGCCACCTCGCGGCCTCCGCCGTCGAGGGCCTGAAGCCGGAGCGGGTCTCCATCGTCGACGAGCGCGGCCGCCTGCTGGCCGATGGCGCCCGCGGCGCCGAGTCCGAGACCGGGGCCGGCATGGAGGAGAAGCAGGTCGGCATCGAGCGCCGGCTGCGCGCGCAGATCGAGGAGATCGTCGCCGGCATCGTCGGTGCCGGGCGCGCCCGCATCCAGGTCAGCGCCGAGCTCGACCTCAACCGGATCGAGAGCCGGTCGGAGAGCTTCGACCCCGAGAGCCGGGTGGTGCGCTCGACCCAGACCCGCAGCGAGAATTCCCTCACGGGCGGCGCCGAGGGCGCGGTCAGCGTCGGCAACGAGCTTCCGGGCGCCAATCAGCCCGGCCAGGCGCCGGCGCAGAAGGATTCCACGAACAAGAACGAGGAGACCACGAACTACGAGATCTCCCGGGTGACGAAGACCGAGGTCGCCGAGAGCGGTCGGGTCAAGCGGCTCTCGGTGGCGGTGGTGGTCGACGGCGCCTACGTGCCCGGCCCGGACGGCAAGCCCGTCTACCAACCGCGCCCGGCGGCCGAGGTCGACCGCATCGCCGCCCTGGTGCGCTCGGCCATCGGCTTCGACAAGGCGCGCGGCGATCAGGTCGAGGTGGTGAACCTGCGCTTCGCCGAGACGCCGGCCCCGGCCGAGTTCTCCGAGCCGTCGCTGGTCCAGTCGCTGCTGGCTCCCTCGAAGGAGGAGGTCATGCGGATCGTCGAACTCGGCGTCCTGACGATGCTGACCCTGATCGTCCTGATGGCGGTGGTGCGCCCGCTCCTGAAGAAGGTCCTGGCCTCGGAGCCGATCCAGATCGCCCTCCTCTCCGAGGGCGGCGCCGGCGCCCTGGCCGGCGGCGGCGAGGCCCTGATGGCCCCCCCCGACAACCCGACCGCGCGCCTCGTCGATTTCGCCCAGCTCAACGGCAAGGTCCAGGCCGAGACCGTTCAGCGGGTGGTCGACATGGTCCGCGCCAGCCCGAGCGAGACCGTGGAAGTGCTTCGAAACTGGATTCACGAGAACTGATGCGCGCCCTGTCCCCCGCACCGACCAAGAGGCGTTGAGACCATGTCCTCGGGACTGAACATCCAGGCGGAACTCGCCAAGGGCAGCAACGGTGCCTTCGGCGCCATGACGGGCGCCCAGCGCGCCGCCGCGCTCCTCCTGCTCCTCGGTGAGAGCGAGGGCGCGCCGATCTGGCAGATGCTCGACGAGGACGAGGTCAAGCTCGTCTCGCACGCCATGGTGCAGCTCGGCTCGCTGGAAGCCGAGACGGTCGAGAAGCTGATCGTCGACTTCGTCTCCCGCCTCTCCTCCGGCGGCGGCATCACCTCGAACTTCGAGCGGACGGAATCGCTGCTCCTCAAGATCTTCCCGACCGACCAGGTCTCCTCGATCATGGCCGAGATCAAGGGCGCCTCGGGCAAGCGCGTCTGGGCGAGCCTGACCCAGATCGATCCCGAGATCCTGGCCTCGTTCCTCCGCAACGAATACCCGCAGACGGTGGCGGTGGTGCTCTCGAAGGTGCGCTCCGACTACGCCGCCAAGGTGCTGACCATCCTGCCCGAGGAGTTCGCCATCGACGTACTGAACCGGATGCTCCGGATGGAGACGGTGCAGAAGGAGGCCCTGCGCCACATCGAGGAGACCCTGCGCGTCGAGTTCGTCTCCACCATCGCCCAGACCACCCGGCGCGACGCGCACGAGCTCATGGCGGACGTCTTCAACGCCTTCGACCGGCAGACGGAAGGCCGCTTCCTCACGGCCCTCGACCAGGCCAATCGCGGTTCGGCCAAGAAGATCCGCCAGCTGATGTTCACCTTCGAGGACCTGTTGAAGCTCGATGCCGGCAGCGTCCAGACCCTGCTGCGCAAGGTCGACAACGAGACCCTGTGCCGGGCCCTCAAGGGCGCCGACGAGCGGGTGCGCAACTTCTTCCTGAAGAACATGTCCACCCGGGCGGCCAAGAACATCACCGACGAGATGGGCTCCCTCGGGCCGATCCGCCTCAAGGACGTCGATGAGGCTCAGGCCAAGATGACCGAGCTCGCCAAGGAGCTGGCCGAGAAGGGCGAGATCATGATCGCCAAGTCGAGCGGCGAGGAGGAGCTGGTCTATTGAACGCGCGCCGCTTCCTCTTCGACACCGACTTCCGGCCGAGGCCGGACAACCCTGCCACCGTCAAGGAGGCGGCGGCCCTCGCCGAGACCGTCGCGCGCGCCGAGGCCGAGGGCTACGCCCGCGGCCTGCGCGAGGGCCAGGCCATGGCCGAGCAACAGATCCAGGCGCGCCTCTCGGATGCCCTCACCCGGATCGGCCTCGCCGCGGCCGGTCTGATCGGGCAGTCGGACGCGCGCGATCGGGCGCGGGAGGACGAGGCGCTCGACTTCGCCATCCTGCTCGCCCGCAAGGTCGCGGGCGAGGCCCTCGACGCCCAGCCCCTGGCGGCGATCGGCGACGCCGCCCGCGCCGCGCTCCAGCACCTGCGCGGCGTGCCCCACCTCGTCGTGCGGGTGCACGAGAGCCTCGTCGACGATTCCGAGGCCCTGGTGAAGCGTCTCGCCCGCGAGCGGGGCTTCGAGGGGCGCCTCGTGGTGCTCGGCGAACCCGATCTCGCCCCCGGCGACGCCCGCATGGAATGGGCCGATGGCGGCGTCGTCCGGGACCGTGCCCAGATCGAGGCCGCCGTGCTCGCCGCCCTCGGAATTCCCGCCTGACACCCCCGCCCGACGCCTCTGCCCGACCCGATCTCCGCTCCGGAAAACCCGCATGTCCGACGATTTCAGCCTGCCCCAGCTCAACGGCGGCGACGCCTCCTTCGACGGCCTCGGCACCGAGTCGATCCGCGAGACGCCGACCACGCCGAAGAGCGCCGCCGACCTGGAGCAGGTCTTCGACGTGCCGGTGGTGGTCTCGGCGGTGCTCGGCTCCTCGCGCATGCCGATCGGCGACCTGCTCCGGCTCCAGCCCGGCGCCGTGCTGGAACTCGACCGCAAGGTCGGCGAGGCCATCGACATCTTCGTGAACAACCGCCTCGTGGCGCGCGGCGAGGTGGTGCTGGTCGAGGACCGCCTCGGGGTCACGATGACCGAGATCATCAAGAGCGACCACTGACCCCCACGCCCTTCCGGCCGCCGCGCCCACCGCGCGAAGCCACACCTGACGGAGATTCCGGGCCATGCGGCTACTCATCATCGGACGGCTCAACGGCGAGCTGATCACCGCCTCCAAGATCGCCATGAACCGGGGCGCGGCCGTCACCAACGCCGAGAGCCTCGCCCAGGGGCTCGCGGTGCTGCGGGCCAAGGGGGCCGACCTCATCATGATCGACGTCGCCCTGGCGATCCGCGATCTGGTGACGGCGCTCGCCGAGGAGCGCATCCGCACCCCCGTCATCGCCTGCGGCGTCGCCACCGACGCCAAGGCCGCGGTCGCCGCGATCCAGGCCGGCGCGCGGGAATACATCCCCCTGCCCCCGGATCCCGAGCTGATCGCCGCCGTCCTGCAGGCGGTGTCCGAGGACGGGCGCGCCTTCGTCTGGCGCGACGCCTCCATGGAGAAGGTGGTCAAGCTCGCCGAGCAGGTGGCCCGCTCGGAGGCCTCCGTGCTCATCACCGGCGAGAGCGGCACCGGCAAGGAGGTCCTGGCCCGCCACCTGCACGGCAAGTCGAACCGGGCCAACCGGCCCTTCGTCTCCGTCAACTGCGCGGCGATCCCTGAGGCGCTGCTCGAATCGGAACTGTTCGGCCACGAGAAGGGCGCCTTCACGGGCGCCGTGGCGCGCCGCATCGGCCGGTTCGAGGAGGCCCACGGCGGCACGCTCCTCCTCGACGAGATCTCCGAGATGGACGTGCGCCTGCAGTCGAAGCTGCTGCGCGCCCTGCAGGAGCGAGTCATCGACCGGGTCGGCGGCACCGCGCCGGTGAAGGTCGACATCCGCGTGCTCGCCACCTCGAACCGCAATCTGGTGGAGGAGGTCCGCAAGGGCACCTTCCGCGAGGATCTGTATTACCGGCTCAACGTCGTGCACCTGCGCCTGCCGGCGCTCCGCGAGCGCCCGGCCGACATCCTCGAACTGGCGGCGCACTTCGCCAAGAAGTACGCCGAGGTGAACGGGGTGCCGGTGCGGCCGCTCAGCGCCGAGGCGCAGGGACTGGTGCGCGCCAATCCCTGGCGCGGCAACGTCCGCGAACTCGAGAACACCCTGCACCGGGCGGTGCTCCTCGCCTCCGGTCCGGAGATCGGCCCCGACGCCATCCTCACCCCCGAGGGCGACAGCATCGCCCCGCTCTCGGCCGGGCCGGCCGAGCGCGCCGCCCGGGTGGCGGAGGCCGCGACCCGCGGCCTCGTCGGGCAGACGGTGGCGCAGGTCGAGTGCGACCTCATCCTCGACACGCTCGACCATTGCCTGGGCAACCGGACGCATGCCGCCAAGATCCTCGGCATCTCCATCCGGACCCTGCGCAACAAGCTCAACGAATACGTCGATGCCGGCCTGTCCGTGGCCGAGCCCGGAAGCGTGCGGGCGGTGGCGGCCTACGGCTGAGCGCAGGGCCGCTCTTCCACCCGGGGTGCAGGCCTACGAGGCGCCGTGGACGCGCTCGCCGGCCATCTGGACCGCGTGGGCCCGCTCCAGCTTCTCCAGCGCGTGGAAGCGGGCGATGTCGGCCTCCACGTCGCGGATCGTCTCCTCCACGAGGTGCTGCTGCAGGGCGCTGCGCGGGTCGTTCGGCTCGAGGCCGTCCCGCGCCTGAAGCCGCTCCACCGCCTGCTTGACGACGCCGTAGACCGCTTCCCGCTCGGTGCGGGACATGGTGGGATTGACCGCGCGGGCGATGAGATCGGTGAATTCGGACATGCGGCGGTGCGGGGCGGATCGATGCTCGGGACGGGCTAGAGGCGCTGGTCGTTGACGCCGGCGATGATCAGGGCGATCGAGCTCCAGACGACCAGGCATCCGAAGAACACGACCATGATGCTGTAGCCGCGCTGTGGGAAGATCGAATCGTCGGGCAGGGCCGGGTCCACGAAGGTCGCGAGGTAGATCTGCTGCTTGTTCGCCGCGATGCGGGCGCGGTCGACCATCAGGTTCGCCGATTCGTTGAGCTTCGTGGCGATGGTGCGCTCGACCTGGAGGCTCTCGTATTCCAGCAGCGCGCGGGTCATGTTGGTGGCGGAATCCGCCCCCGACAGGCCATCGGTGGTCAGCTGGTCCGTGAGTTTCTGGATCTGCTGATCCAGGGCCGCGACGGTCGAGGCCAGGTTCTGGATGCTGCGCGACTTCTCGTCGAGGCTCGATCCGCGCAGGACGGCGAGGTCGGATTCGGCCTTCAGGCGGTCCTTCCGCAAACCGGCGATCGTCGTGAGGGTGGATTCCGCGGCCTTGGCCGGGTCGATGATGCCCCAGCGGTTGCGGAAGACCTGCAGCGCCAGGTGGGCGTTGCGCAGGCGCTCCTGCGCCTTGGCCGCCTCGGCCTCGGCGTGCTTGACCATATCGGCCTGCGCCCGGCGCGAGATCTCGTTGATCAGCGCCTCGCTGCGTTCGACGATCGCGCGGTTGATGGTCAGGGCGTCCTGGGGCGTGAAGGCGCGGACGCTGAGGGTGATGATGCCCGAGAGCACCTCGATCCGCGTGCCGACATGCTTGTTCCAGTATTTGACCAGCTCCTCCATGGGCTCGCCGACGCGGTAGCGCGTCCAGAAGTCGGCTTCCGGTCGCGAGAACATCTTCGAGACCTTCAGGCGCTCCTCCATCGTCGCGACGATCGCCCGGCTCTCGACGAAGTCGCGGATGATGAAGCTGTCCTGGCTGTTGTGCTTCATGATCAGGTCGGAGAACTGCCCGCCGGAGCTTTCCTCCATCGGCTCGACGTTGCCGCGGACGGCGAATTGCGAGATCGCCACGTACTGATCGGCGGCGAAGGCGTAGAAGTAGATCCCCGCGAGGGCGGTCGGCAGCAGCACGAAGAGGCCGAACTGGCGGACCAAGCTCCTGATGAGGTTCTTCGGCTGGCTCGACGGCGGCCGGATCCCGGGCAGCTGGCGCCAGTCCAGCCGCTCCTGCGCCCGGCGCAGGAGCGCGGGGACGCGGCTCCGCGAGACCGGATCGACGGTTTCGGCATTGCGCCGCAGATCGGGCAGCGAGCGCAGGGCGACGTCGATCACCCCCCGCACGCGATCCTTCTGCTTGACCTCCTCGGCACTCATCAATTCAGGTTCCCGAGACACGGCTCGATCAGGGCAGGCTGAGGAATCACCGTCAGGGACGGCGAGTCTGCACGGGGTGGAGGACGATGCATATGGTCACGCCTGCGGAGCCCCCGCGCCGCCCTCGTGTTGAGCGGAGGACTCCTTCGTTTTTCGGCCCTTTTTAAGGCGCTTCGCCGGGGTGCCGCGTCACGCGGCGGCGGCAGGGAACATCGGTGACGGTATGGAAGACACAGGTGGGACGGCGCGCCCGGCACGGATCCGCATGGCACGCGCCGGGTTCTCCGAACTCGTGCTCGTCTGCGGCAAGTGCGTCAAGCGTCAGGGACTGAAGAAGGGCTCGGTGCGCCGGCTGCTGCGGCGCGAACTGAAGGCGCGCGTCCCGTCGCGCAAGCTCCGGGTCGTCGAGGTCGGGTGCCTCGGCCCCTGTCCCAAGCGGGCGCTCGCGGCCGCCACCGCGGACAGTCTCGCCAAGCGGCGCATCCACCTGCTTGACCCGGCGGCCACGGCGGCCCAATCGATCGATGCACTGTTCCCCGATTTCGGCCCCAAAGGCTGCCTAACCCTGGCGGACGCCCCGACCACGGACCGCTAGGTCGGACCGCGGCGTTCCGGGCGCGGGTTCTCGGGGCGGGGGTGCCGGGAGAGCCACCCGGCGGGACGGGGCCGGGCCGGACGTTCCCACGGGACGGATTGCGCTCGGACCGACGTTTCTCGAACCGGACGATGCGTGACCGATCGGATGCCTGACGAACTCCGCACCACCGCGACACGCACGGTCGAGCGCCCGCCGGCCCGGCCGCCCTGGGCCGCCCGCCTCGGACGCCACGTCCTGCGCCGCCTGCCCCTGGCCGGGACCCTCCTCGGCCTCGGCCTCGGGATCTGGCTGATCGCCACCAACGATCTCGCCGCCGTCGGCGACGCCTTCGGCCGGGTCGGTCCCGGCGGTCTCGCCGCCATCGTGCTGGTGCGGGTGGCGGTGATCCTGCTGTGCGGGCTCGCCTGGGGCTGCGTGATCCAGGGCCTGACCGGCCTGGGACGCGCCGGAACCGGCGCCTTCGTCCTGCTGCGCTTCGTCCGCGAGGGCATCAACGTGCTGCTGCCCGTCGCCTCCGTCGGCGGCGACGTGGTGGGCGGACGCCTGCTGACCTTCTGGGGCACCGCCGGCACCCTCGCGGCGGCCTCGATCCTCGTCGACATGCTGTTCCAGGCCGGCACCCAGGCCGTGTTCGCGCTGGCGGGCGTCGGGCTCCTTCTTCAGGTCGGGGGCGAGGCGGCCCAGGCCCTGGCGACCTGGGTCCTGCGGGTGCTCGCGGTCACGGCCCTGCTGCTGGCGGCCTTCCTGGCGGTCCAGCGCAGCCCGGCCGCGCGGGCGCTCGGGCGCCGGGCCTTCGGCCGGTTGCGCCGGACCTTTCGCGGCGATGACGCCGAGGCCTCGCCGGCGGGCGGGGGCGTCTACGACGCCCTCGACGCCGTCTGGGCGCGCGCCCGCTGGGGTCGGCTCGCCGGGTCGATCCTGCTTCACCTGGCCGCCTGGGGGCTCGGCGCCCTGGAGATCTGGATCGCCCTGGCCTGCATCGGCGTCGGGTCGGTGAGCTTCACCGAGGTCGTGGTGATCGAGGCGCTGAGCCAGGCGATCAAGTCGGCGGCCTTCCCGGTGCCGAGCGGCCTCGGGGTGCAGGAGGGCGGCTTCGTCCTCCTCGGCAGCCTGTTCGGCATCGATGCGGGCACCGCCCTCGCCCTGTCGCTGATCAAGCGCGTACCCGACGTCGTACTCGGCCTGCCGGCCCTGCTGCTCTGGCAGGCCCTGGAGGCGCGACGCGCCATGATCCTGCCTCCGGCGACGTGAAGCGGCTGACATGGATTCCCCACCGCGCGGGCCGTCGGCCGTGCCCGTCGGCCTGGCCGCGACGCTCCTGCCGGTGGTGGCCCTTCTCGGCAGCATCGTCTCCCTCAGCGTCGGCACGTCCTTCGCCAAGCACCTGTTCCCGGTCCTGGGCGCGGAGGGCACCACCACGCTGCGCGTCGGCCTGTCGGCGCTGATGCTGGTGATGATCTGGCGGCCCTGGCGCCTGCGCCTGAGCGGTGCCGATCGCCGGTCTCTGCTGCTCTACGGCGCCGTCCTGGGCGCGATGAACCTGCTGTTCTACCTGTCGCTGCGCACGATCCCGCTGGGACTCGCCATCGCCATCGAGTTCTCCGGGCCGCTGACGCTCGCCCTCGCGGTGTCGCGGCGGGCCATCGACTTCGCCTGGATCGCCTGCGCCGTCCTGGGCCTGTCCCTCCTGCTGCCCCTCGGCGGCGTCTCCACCGGGCTCGATCCGATCGGGGTGGGCTGCGCCCTCGGCGCGGCCCTGTGCTGGGCGCTGTACATCGTCTTCGGCCAGCGGGTCGGGCATCTCCACGGCGGGCGGGCGGTGGCCGTCGGCATGTCGGTGGCGGCCCTGGTGGTGATGCCCTTCGGGATCGCGAAGGCGGGCGCGCTGCTGCTGGAGCCGGCCATGCTCGGCTTCGGCCTCGCGGTGGCGGCCCTGTCGAGCGCCCTGCCCTACACCCTGGAGATGGTCGCCCTGAAGCGGATGTCGAAGCAGAGCTTCGGCGTGCTCCTCAGCCTGGAACCCGCCGTCGGCTCCCTCGCCGGCCTCGCGATCCTCGGCGAGCGTCTCAGCCCCATCGAGTGGCTGGCGATCGCCCTGATCGTGGTGGCGTCCCTGGGCAATACGGTGAGCAGCCACCGCGGGCGCGTCGCCGCGGCGGCTGCGATGACCCCGACCTGACCCGGTCCCGCAAAGCCGAGCGCCCGCACCCCAACCGATTCGGGGCCGCGGAAGCGGCCCTGTGCCGGATCGGGGGCCTCGCCGGATGAGGGCCTTCGCCCCGCCTCAGGCGGCGCGCACGGTCTGGAGGAAGCGCGCGACCTCGGTGTTGAGGTGCTCGGACTGGTGCGAGAGCTCGGAGGCCGCGGACAGCACCTGACCGGCTGCCGTGCCGGTCTCTTCCGAAGCCTGGGCCACGCGCGCGATGTTGCTCGTCACCTCGGTCGTTCCGGTGGAAGCCCGGGCGACGTTGCGGACGATCTCCTGCGTCGCCGCACCCTGCTCCTCGACCGCGGCGGCGATCGAGGAGGCGACCCCGTTGATCTCGCGGATGCGCGTCGTGATCGAGCCGATGGCGGCGACGGCCTGGCCGGTGACGCCCTGGATCTGGCCGATCTGCGTCCCGATCTCCTCGGTCGCCCGCGCCGTCTGCGAAGCGAGTTCCTTGACCTCGGTGGCGACGACCGCGAAGCCGCGTCCCGCCTCGCCGGCCCGCGCCGCCTCGATGGTGGCGTTGAGCGCCAGGAGGTTGGTCTGGCTCGCGATGTTCGAGATCAGCCCGACCATGTCGCCGATCCGGGCCGAGGCCTGGCTCAGGGCCTGGACCAGCTGCACCGTCTGGTCGGCCTCGCCGACGGCCGTCTGGGCGAGGTCCGACGAGCCCGAGACCTGCCGCCCGATCTCCTGGACCGAGGAGCCGAGTTCTTCGGCCGCCGCCGCCACCGTGGTGACGTTGGCCGCGGCCTGCTCGGCCGCGGCGGCGACGCTGACGGACTGGTTCGCCGTCTCGGCCGCCGTCACCGTCATGGTCTGCGCGGTCGCCTGCAATTCCGTCGCCGCGGACGAGACCATGCCGACGATGCCGCCCACCGCCTGCTCGAAGGCGTCGGCCATCTGGCGCATGCCGGCCTTGCGCTGCTGCTCGGCATCGAGGCGCGCCTGCGCCGTCTCCGCCTCGAGCTGGCGGGCCTGGATCATGTTCTCCCGGAAGATCAGGACGGCGGCCGCCATGGCGCCGATCTCGTCCCGGCGACCGGTCGCCGGGACCTCCGCCGCGGTGTCGCCCGAAGCGAGCCGGCGCATGGCGCCGGTCATGTGCGACAGCGGCCGGGTGATCGCCAGGACCAGCATGACGACGGCGCCGCTCGCGACGAGCGCGGCGAAGAGGACGAAGCCCAGCATCTGGCTCCGCGCATTGTCGTAGGCGCCCTGTGCCTCGGCGCCGCTCGCGGCCGCCGCGGCGACCTCGATGTCCGAGAGCTTGGTCAGGCTGGCGATGACGGTCCGCATCGTCTCGGACATCGTGGTGTTGTACTGCTCCTGCGCCGTCGCCAGGTCGCCGCGCTCCGCCGCGGCGAGGCCGTCCGTCTGCTGGGCGAGGTAGGTCGCCCACTGGCGCTCGAAGGTGGCGTAGATCTCCCGGGTCGACGCGGTCCGGATCTGCTGGGCGTAGCGCGCCTGCTGCGTGCCGAGTTCGGCGATCCGCTGCTGGATCAGCGCCAGAGCCTCCGCCTTCTGTTGCGGGGTCTTGGCGGACAGCACGCGGCCGCCGTTGATGCGAACGCGAAGGGTCGCGCCCTGGATCGCCCCGATGGCTTGCGTCGCGGGAAGCCGAGCCATGCGCAGTTCGGTGGCCGCGCTGTTGATGGTCTCGATCTGCTGGTAGGCCAGTGCGGCCAGACCGAAGATCAGGATCAGCATCACCGAGAAGCAGGCGATGAGTTTGCCCTGGAGCGAGGTCGCGATACGCATTATTGTTACTCTATCTCAATTTGGATGAAATATTACTCCCAGCTATCCTTCCACGAAGTTTCGAACAGGCCGTTAATTCACATCGTACAGAGCGATCGATAAGTCGATTGCACGATCGTCACATTCTAATACGTATCGACCGACGATACTTGGCGCATTGTGCATCTCTGTTGCTGGATCGCGTCAGTTTTATCGCAATCGGTAAGTATGTCCGCTGTCTTCGCGCGATGTCGAAACGTCCATCACGACGGACGATGCCGATCCGCGTGTATTGGCGGGCCGACGCCCAGAGCGGAAAAACCCTCGCTTCCGTGGCGACGTCCGGTTCGACCCGGCCGGCCGGTCGTCGGGCCCGGTCTGTCCGACCCACGATCGGGCTCCGCCGGCCCGGGTCCGATCCGATACGCGCAGGCCGCGCCGGATCGTCCGAGCGCGCCGAACCGAGATCTGGCCCCGATCAGTCCCGCCGATCCAGCGCCGCGACGATGGCCTCCAGGGCGGTCTTCAGCCCCTCTTCCACGGTCGGATGATAGAAGGGCCGGTCGAGGAGGGCCCGTGCGGTCAGCCCGTCCTCGATGGCGAGAGCGAGGAACTGGGCGAGGTGCTCGCAGGCCGGCCCGAGCATCTCGGCGCCCGTCAGGGTGCCGCTGCGGTCGGCATGCAGCCGCAGCGCGCCGGCATTCTCGGCCATGATCCGGGCCCGGCCCTGATCGCCGAAATCCACCGTGCCGAGGACCCTGTCCGCATCCGCGGGATCGTAGGCCTCGCCGACGCTGGCCGCCTGGGGCTCGGTGAAGACCATGGTGAGCCGGGTCCAGGGCCGGGGCGCCTCGACGGCCGCCCGGCCGGAGGCGACGAGGCGCGCGGCGTTGGCGCCGGCGATCCGGCCCTGGCGGGCGGCCTCGTGCAGCACCGGCCGGTCGGCATTGGCGTCGCCCGCGATGAAGATCGGCGCGCCGGTGCAGAGCAGGCTGCGCGGATCGAAGTCCGGCAGGCCGTGATCGTCGAGGCGCAGGCCCGCTTCGGCGAGGCCGAGATGCCGGACGTTGGGCGGCCGCCCCGCCGCCGCGAGGACCCGGGCGAAGGTGCCCGTGGCGCGGGTTCCGGCCTCGTCCGTCCAGGTCAGGCGCACGCCGTCTCCCGCGCGGGCGCCCGCCTCGACCGTGCAGCCGAGGCGGAGGCACATCTCTTCGCCGAAGAGGCGGCGCGCCTCCGCGGCGAGGCCGTCGTCGCGCAGGGCGGCGAGATGCGTGCCCGGATCGAACAGGGTGACGGCGACCCCGAGCCGGGCCATGGCCTGCGCCAGTTCGAGGCCGACGGCGCCGCCGCCGAGCACGGCGAGAGTCTCCGGCAGGTCGGCGATCTCGAACACCGTGTCGCTGGTGAGCAGCCGGTCGCCGAGGTCGCGCAGGGGCTCCGGCACGGCCGGGCTCGATCCGGTGGCGACGATCGCGGCGCGGAAGCGGAGGGCGGTGTGGTCGTCCACCGCCAGGGTGTCGGCACCGGTGAAGCGGGCAAAGCCGGCGACGCGGCGCTCTGCGGGAATGGCGTCGAGGCCCTCGAACACCCCGGCCACGAAGCGGTCGCGCTCGCGCCGGACCCGCTCCAGCACGCGGCGGCCATCCACCCGCACCGGGCCGGCCTCGATGCCGAAGACGCCGGCGTGGCGCGCCGCGTGCGCGGCGTTGGCGGCGGTGATGAGCAGCTTCGAGGGCATGCAGCCCACCCGGGCGCAGGTGGTGCCGCCGGGGCCGGCCTCGATCAGGACGGCGTCGGCGCCGCCGTCCCGGGCGGCGTGGAAGGCGGCGAGGCCGGCGGTGCCGGCGCCGATCACGGCGATGTCACAGGATCTCTCGCGCATCGCGACGGCTCTCGGGTTCGCGCCTCTCGACCCCGGCCACCGGAATCGCGGGCCAACCCGCGGCCTGCGGCGAACGTTCCTGTCTGCGGCAACCCGCCCGTCAGTCGGGCTCGGCGAGCAGGCCCTCGACGAAGGAGGCCAGGCCGGTGCGGCGGGCGCGCTTCAGCCGCTCGGCGATGAGGATGCCCTCCAGGGAGCGGAAGGCGTCGTCGAGGTCGTCGTTGACGATGACGTAGTCGTATTCGCTCCAGCGCTGGATCTCCAGCCGGGCGTTGGCGAGGCGCTTCTCGATGGTGTCCGGGGAATCCTCGGCTCGGCGCTCGAGGCGGTGGCGCAGTTCGGCCAGCGACGGCGGCAGGATGAACACCGTCACCACGTCCTCGGTGAGCTTGGCCCGCACCTGGCGGGTGCCCTGGTAGTCGATGTCGAAGATCATGTCCCGGCCGGCGCCCAGCACCTTCTCAACCGGGCGGCGCGGGGTGCCGTAGAAATTGCCGTGCACCTCGGCCCATTCGAGCAGGTTGTCGGCGCTGCGCAGGGCGTCGAAGGCCTCGCGGTCGATGAAGTTGTAGTGCTTCCCGTCGATCTCCGAGGGGCGGCGCTGCCGGGTCGTCACCGAGATCGAGAGGTCGAGCCCCCATTTCGGATCGGCGGCGACGGCCCGGGTCAGGGTCGTCTTCCCCGCGCCCGAGGGCGAGGACAGGATGAGGATGAACCCGCGCCGCGCGATCGCCCCGGCATTCATCGTCAATGCGTCGCGCATCTCTAAAAAGCCTATTCGACGTTCTGAACCTGCTCCCGGAATTGCTCCACCACGGCCTTCAAGTCGAGTCCGATCCGCGACAGCGCGATGTCATTCGCCTTGGCGCACAGGGTATTGGCCTCGCGCCCGAGCTCCTGGGCCAGGAAATCGAGCTTGCGGCCGATGGCGCCGCCGGCGGCCAGCAGCTCGGCCGCGGAGGCGAGATGGGCCTGGAGCCGGTCGAGCTCCTCGCGCACGTCGGCCTTGGCGGCCAGCAGCACCGCCTCCTGGTGCAGGCGGTCGGGATCGAGGGTGCCGGCCTCCAGCAGCGTCGCGACGGTGGCGGAAAGGCGCGCCTTCACCGCCTCCGGCTTGCGGGCCGGGCAGGCCTCGGCGGCGGCGGTGAGCCGGGCCATCTCGGCGAGCTGGCCCTCGATCACCCCGAGGAGCGCGCGCCCCTCGGCCCGGCGCGCCTCGACGAGGTCGGCCACGAGGCGGATCACCCCCTCGGCGAGGTCGCGGGCCAGGGCCTCCGCGTCGGCGCCCGGCTCCTCGTCGGATTCGATCACCCCGCGGATGCCGAGGAGCCCGTCGAGGGTGGCGGGGGCCAGCCCCTCGGGCCGGGGCACGCGGGCGATGGCGGCGGCGAGCTGGCCGAGCAGCGCCTCGTTGATGCGCACGCGGGGCGCGGCCTCGGGCCGGGTCAGGTTGAGGGAGAGCTGGCACTGGCCGCGGGCCAGGGTCTTCTGCAGGGCGGTGCGGGCGACCTCGCCGACGGCGTCGTAGCCGTTCGGCACCCGCAGGCGCACGTCGAGGCCGCGCCCGTTCACGCTGCGGACCTCCCAGGCCCATTGCACCGGCCCGGTGGTGCCCGCCGCCCGGGCGAAGCCCGTCATGCTGGAGAGGATCATGGCTGTCTTCGCGTTCGTCCCGCCCTCTGTGGGGAAGGGCTGGGGGTGTAGATGGAGGGATGACCCTACGGGAGCGGAGGCCGGTGGCGCCAGCCCCGGCCCTGCCCGGTGGAACGGCACATCGTCATTCCGCGGCGCCGCAGGCGAGCCCGGACCCGAAGGGGCGCGCCGGCGGCGGGCGATCCGGAGCCGCCGACGGGCCGAGGCCTCGCACCACCTGTGTGTCCGGATCCCGGGCTCCGCTGCGCGGCCCCGGGACGACGGGGCGGGTCGTCCGGTTTCGTGGGCGGACGCTACGGCTGCTTGAGCACCGGCACGGTCTTGGGCGAGTTCAGGTCGAAGGTCTTGTTGCGCAGGGGGTCGAGGCGGGTGCCTTCCGAGGCGTCGAAGGCCTTCGGCCGGTTGGCGCCGCCCTCCGGGGTCGCCGCCATGTTGGTGCCCTCGGGGGCGTAGGCCGAGGCGGTGCCGGGAACGGCGGAGGCGCCCGGCGGATCGGCCTTGTCGACCACCGCGTCCGGCGTCGGCGTCTGGCGGGCGCGCTCGACCTGGCGCCAGCGGGCGACGTTGCGGGAATGGCCCTCCAGGGTCTCGGCGAAGGCATGGCCGCCGGTGCCGTCGGCCACGAAGAACAGGTCCTTGGTGCGCGAGGGGTTGGCCACCGCCTCCAGGGCGGCGCGGCCCGGATTGGCGATGGGACCCGGGGGCAGGCCCTCGATCACGTAGGTGTTGTAGGGCGTCGCGCGCTCGATCTCGGCCCGCTGGATGCCGCGCCCGAGGGTGCCGCGCCCGCCCACCAGCCCGTACACGATGGTCGGGTCCGATTGCAGCTTCATGCGCTTGTTGAGGCGGTTGACGAACACCCCGGCGACGCGGGGCCGCTCGTCGGCCCGGCCGGTCTCCTTCTCGACGATGGAGGCCAGGGTCACCATCTCGGCCGGCGTCTTCACCGGGATCTCGGCCGAGCGCCGCAGCCAGATCTGGTTGAGCACCTCGCGCTGCTTGGCGCGCATCAGGTTGACGATCTGCTGGCGGGTGGCGCCGCGCTCGAACTTGTAGGTGTCGGGCAGGAGCGAGCCCTCGGGTGGGATCTCGTTGATGTCGCCGGTGAGCACGTCGTTGTCGTTGAGCCGCATCACGATCTGCTCGGAGGTCAGCCCCTCCGGGAAGGTGATGGCGTGCTGCACCTGCCGGCCGGAGGCGAGGGTGTCGATGGCCTCGCCGATGCTCGCATGGGCCTTGAACGTGTACTCGCCGGCCTTCAGGGCCTTGCCCGAGAAGCGGGCGGCCCACTCGAACAGGGCGGTGTGGGTGATGACGCCCTCGCGGGAGAGCGCCTCGGCGATCTCGGTGGTGCCGCTGCGGGGCGGGATGACCACGACCTTGTCGGCGGGCAGCGGCCCCGGCTCCTTGGTCTGGCGCTCGAACAAGGTCACGCCGATCATCACGGCGATGGCCAGAACGACCGAGGCGGTGAGCAGGCCGGAGATGCGGGCGAGCAGCCCGCCGCGCTCACGGACCGGACGGTCGGGCGGCGGCGGCGCGGCGGTGGGCTTGATCGCCTCGCTCGGGCTGCGGGGCGACAGGCGGTTGGGCAGGGCCGGCTCGTCGGAGGCGATCGGCGCGGGCGCCGGGGTTTTGTCGCGCTTGCGGAAGAACATGGACATCCTGTTCGGGCCTCAGGTCCCCGCCCCGGCCGCCGCCGGAGTGTTGGGGAATCCGCGCGTCGGAGTCGAGGGGGTGGGCGCACGGGACGGGTATCTTGGCGCGCGAACTTGGTAGGTTTTGTGGCGGAAGGAGGAATCGGTGTTACATCCTCTAGTCGTATCGACAGAACCACGATTGGCTGCATTTCCTGCTAACGGCGACACAGACACCGGTGCAGTACGCGAGGAAATAATATGAACGTTGTGTTTAACGAATTTCATTCTGAATCATCTAATAAAGACATAAGCTGTAAAGTAAGCAAAATACATTTTTGTCAAGGAGAAGAAATCGAATTTGATCAGAACGGAATTACTATTGTAACCGGACCGAATAACTCCGGTAAATCTCAAATACTCCGGGAGATCGCTAGAAGATTACCTATGCGACGCTCACAAAATTCTCAACATCCATCCATCGCTAATAATATTGTCTATAACTTTCTTGGGACTTCTATTGATTTATGTGAAGTTGCCCAAAAGAGTACGATTGTTAAAGGGAACGAGGGATGGTTCATTCAATATCTTCAACAAAAAGTCCCAATCCAAGTTCTTTTAAGTCAAGTAGGGCACCATCCTCAAATTATTGAGGCTTTGTTGCGAGCAATGTTGACTTATTTGCCCACAAATTCGCGGCTACAAGAGCTAAGAACGTCTCCCATGCAGATTTTGGGAGGGACCTACGGGCCTAATTCGCAGCCACCAGCGTTAAGAAGAATGCATGAAGATATTCGGATAGAAAAGAAACTGAATCGACTAACTCAAGAAATATTTGGAATGAAATTTATTATAAATCGTTTTGCATTTCATGATTCGCGACCCTACTTACTTGATTTCGATATTCCTGAAAATATTGACAGAGATAGCGACGAATTAGCGAGGTGGTTCGAGTCTCAGCCGATTTTGGACCAACAAGGGGACGGAGTAACCGCATTTTGTGGAATATTGGCTACAATATTCGCCGATCCACGCCCCCTAATAGTCCTCGATGAACCGGAACTATTTTTGCATCCTCCGCAAATTAGGCAATTGGCTAGAATTATCGCAACGGAAACACCAGACAGCACTCAAGTGTTTGTTGCGACGCATTCGGATGAATTTGTACGTGGCATGATAGAATTTGGATCGGAGAGAGTAAATGTTATTAGAATAACTAGAAATACAAAATTGTTTACGGGAAACAAAATAAATATCCTGGACTCAGATCGAATAGAAGAGCTTTGGAGAGATCCGCTCCTCAAGACCTCAGATGCGCTATCGAGTTTATTTTATAGTACTGCTGTAGTTGTAGAAGGCGACAGCGATGCAAGATTTCTTAGGTCTATGGTCGATACATTAGAAAACGATGAGACTCTTGCAACTGAGATTCGATTTTTTCATTGCGGCGGGAAAGACAGAATTCATCGTATTGCAAGTGCTTTTCGCGCGATAGGGATAACTACTGCAGCAGTAGTGGACATTGATATCTTGGACGATAAATCAAAAATTATGCAACTCGTCGAAGCCTTTGGCGGCGACACCACGGAATTTTCGGATGATTTGAATATCGTTAGCAAGCATGTACTGGAGAAAAAAAGCCTAGAAAATGTCGGTCTTGCTAGAAGTAAAATTATTGAGATTCTAGATAAGCTCGACTCGAAGAGACCACTTACAACGAAAGCTATAAATTCTTGCTTAGAAATATTTAAAAGCTCTAATCCATGGGCCCCACTTAAAACCGCCGGTATCGAAGCTTTCGATCCAGGGGAACCGTCGATGGCCATCGATCGTATTATCACAAATTCGAAATCTTTGGGAATAATTATCAATCGTTACGGAGAATTAGAAAGTCTATGGAAATTCGCTTCAGGCAGTAAAAGCCAATGGCTTGCTGCTGCTCTTGAGAGAAATTTGAAGTCTGACCCAAAAATGAAAAAAGCTAGAGATTTTACTAAAGAAATAATCGAAGTAATCTCACAGCTTAGCTTGCGGCAGGCTTAATCCACGCGCCGCATCACCAAGCTCGCATTCGTCCCACCGAACCCGAACGAATTCGACAGCACCGTATCCACCCGCTTGCGCTTGGCCTCGTGCGGCACGAGGTCGATCGCGGTCTCGACGGAGGGATTGTCGAGGTTGAGGGTCGGCGGCAGGATGCCGTCGCGGATGGTCAGGATCGAGAAGATCGCTTCCACGGAGCCGGCCGCACCCAGCAGGTGGCCGATGGAGGACTTGGTGGAGGACATCGAGGCGCGGGCCGCGTGGTCGCCCAACAGGCGCTCCACGGCCTTCAGCTCGAGCTCGTCGCCCATGGGCGTCGAGGTGCCGTGGGCGTTGATGTAGTCGAGGTCCGAGGCCTGGATGCCGGCGCGCTTCACGGCGGCGCTCATGCAGCGGAAGGCGCCGTCGCCGTCCGGGGCCGGCGAGGTGATGTGGTAGGCGTCGCCCGTGAGGCCGTAGCCGATGACCTCGGCGTAGATCTTGGCGCCGCGGGCCTTGGCGTGCTCGTACTCCTCGAGCACGACGACGCCGGCGCCCTCGCCCATCACGAAGCCGTCGCGGTCGCGATCGTAGGGGCGCGAGGCCTTGGTCGGGTCGTCGTTGAAGCCGGTGGAGAGGGCGCGGCAGGCGGCGAAGCCCGCGAGCGCGAGGCGGTTCACCGGCGATTCGGCGCCGCCCGCCACCATGACGTCGGCATCGCCGAACTGGATCAGCCGGGCCGCGTCGCCGATGGCGTGGGCGCCGGTGGAGCAGGCCGTCACCACCGCGTGGTTCGGGCCCTTGAGGCCGTGCGCGATCGAGATCTGGCCGGAGGCCAGGTTGATGATGCGGCCGGGAATGAAGAAGGGGGAGATGCGGCGCGGACCCTTGTCGTGCAGGGTCACGGAGGCGTCGTAGATGCCGCCGATGCCGCCGATGCCGGAGCCGACCATGACGCCGGTGGCGCACTGGTCCTCGTAGCTCGTCGGGTGCCAGTCGGCGTCGTTCAGGGCCTCGCCGGCGGCCGCCATCGCGTAGACGATGAACGGATCGACCTTGCGCTGCTCCTTCACCTCCATGAAGGCGTCGGGATCGAAGCTGCCCTCGGAGCCGTCGCCGAAGGGCACGGAACACGCGATGCGGCAGGCCAGGTCGTCGACGGGGAATGCCGTCACGACCTTGGCGGCCGATTCGCCGGCGATCAACCGGCTCCAGGTGGCTTCGACCCCGCTGGCCAGCGGCGTCACCATCCCCAAGCCCGTCACCACTACCCGACGCATCGCGCTATCCCGAACCGGTCCTGTCATCACAACGAATGGCGCGCGGGGTCCGTTTCACGAGACCCCGCTGGCGCGCGACCCGTGGCCTTAAGCGGAGTTCTTCTCGAGGAACTTCACCGCATCGCCGACCGTCTGGATGGTCTCGGCGGCATCGTCGGGGATCTCGACGTTGAACTCTTCCTCGAACGCCATCACGAGCTCGACGGTGTCGAGGCTGTCGGCGCCGAGATCATCGATGAAGTTCGCGCCCTCGACCACCTTCTCCGGCTCAACGCCGAGGTGCTCGACAACGATCTTCTTCACGCGCTCAGCGATATCGCTCATCGGTCTTGGTCCTTAGCTCTTCAAGGTCGTGATGGTGCAAGGATCTTGTTGGTGAAGAGTCTTGCTGGTGGAAGGTCTTGCTGGTGGGAAGGTCTGTGAAGGTGCCGTGGCCGCCGTCCCGTCCCCGGGACTGGCTGTTCGGATTGAGCGGCCGGTGTGTTCGATCGCGCGTTTCGGGCAAGTCACCGTACTTGTCCAGTCAGTGACCCACGTTTTTCAAACATCCGCAACACGCTGAATCGGCACCCCCCTCGCACGGCAGCCGGGGTGTTAACACAGGGTTCCGACGCTGGCGAGAGCCTGTTCACAACCCGTTCATCGCTGTGGCCTTTTCGAGCCAATCGCCCGTTTTTCGGGCTGTGCGGTGCAGCGAGACGGGGGCGCCGGCGCCTCAGTACATCGCCATGCCGCCGTTCACGTGCAGGGTCTGGCCGGTGACGTAGGCGGCCTCGTCGGAGGCGAGGTAGATCGCGGCCGCGGCGATGTCGGTGCCGGTGCCGAGCCGCCCCATCGGCACGCGCCCGAGGATGCCCTCGCGCTGCTTGTCGTTGAGGGCGTCGGTCATCGGCGAGGTGATGAAGCCCGGCGCGATGCAGTTGACGGTGAGGTTGCGGGTGGCGACCTCGGCCGCCAGCGCCTTGGTCATGCCCACGAGGCCCGCCTTGGCCGCGGCGTAGTTCACCTGCCCCGGATTGCCGGTGGCGCCCACCACCGAGCCGATGTTCACGATGCGGCCGTGCCGGCGCTTCATCATGCCCTTCACGGCCGCCCGCGAGAGCCGGAACGCCGCCGAGAGGTTGACGGCGATCACCGCGTCCCACTCGTCGTCCTTCATCCGCAGCACGAGGTTGTCGCGGGTGATGCCGGCATTGTTCACCAGGATGTCGAGGCCGCCCATCGCGGCCTCCGCCGCCGGCACCAGGGCCTCCACCGAGGCCTTGTCGGAGAGGTCGCCCGGCACGACGTGGACGCGCTCCCCGCCGAGCTCCGCCGCGAAGGCCTCCAGGGCGGCCTGGCGGGTGCCCGAGACGGCGAGGGTCGCCCCCTGCGCGTGCAGGCCCCGCGCGATGGCGCCGCCGAGGCCGCCGGTGGCGCCGGTGACGAGGGCCTTGCGGCCGGTCAGGTCGAACATGGGCTTTCCTGTGGTTCAGCCGAAGGCGGGGAAGGACGCGATGTCGTCGGGGGTGCCGACCGCGCTCGCCGCGGCGCCGGGCGCAATTCGCTTGACGAGTCCGGTGAGCACCTTGCCGGTGCCGATCTCGCTGAACTGGTCGATTCCGGCGGCTGCCATGGCGGCGATGCATTCGCGCCAGCGCACGGTGCCGGTGACCTGGGCGACCAGCGCTTCGCGGATCGCGGACGGATCGGTGACGGGGGCGGCCAGAACGTTGGCGTAGACCGGCACCACGGGGCTGTGCATCGCGACCTCGACAAGCGCTCTCTGCATACGAGCGGCGGCCGGCGCCATCAGCGAGCAGTGGAACGGGGCCGAGACGTTGAGCATGACGGCCCGCTTGATCCCGCGCGACGGGGCCAGCGCCACCGCGCGCTCGACCGCGGCCCGCTCGCCGGAGAGCACCACCTGGCCGCCGCCATTGTCGTTGGCGACCTCGCAGACCGCGCCCTCGGCGGCATCCGCGGCGATCGCCTGGGCGGCCTCGGCATCGGCCCCGATCAGGGCCGCCATGGCACCGGCCCCGGGGGCCACCGCGTCCTGCATGGCGGTGCCGCGAATGCGCAGCAGCCGGGCGGCATCCGCGATGGAGAAGGTGCCGGCGGCGGCGAGCGCGGTGTACTCGCCCAGCGAATGCCCGGCGACGCAGGCCACGTCGCGCTTCAGATCGAGGCCGCGCTCGGCCTCCAGCACCCGCAGCGTCGCGAGGCTCGCGGCCATCAGGGCCGGCTGGGCGTTGGCCGTGAGGGTCAGTTCCTCCACCGGCCCCTCGAACATCAGGCGCGAGAGCGGCTGGCCCAGGGCCTCGTCGACCTCCGCGAACACGTCCCGGGCCTGGTGGAAGTGCTCGGCCAGCGCCCGCCCCATGCCGACCGCCTGGCTGCCCTGGCCCGGGAAGATGCAAGCGCGCGCCATCTGAAGTCCTCGTCGTGCCGGATCGCCCCGAGAGGCTTGGCCCCGGGGCAGGAAGGGCGGCGCAGTCGCACCGCCCGCCACCTGTGTCAACATGGCACTGCAGCGACGCGGAGCGCCTTCACCCCTCGTTGAAGAAGTCGACCGTACCGGAATCGAGGCTGTAGGAGGCCCCGACGATCCGCAGCTTGCCGGCCTTCAGCGGGTCCAGCAGTGACGGTTCGGAGGCGCTGCGCAGGCGCTCCACCACGCGATTGACGTTGGCGCGCACGCAGTTCTCGGTGAAGTCGCCCGGTTTGTCGCGCTGCGACAGCACCGCGGGCACGATCGGCTCGATCATCCGCCCGATCGAGCCCGGGAAGACGGTGTTGTTCCTGACGACGTCGATGGCCGCCTCCACCGCACCGCAGCGGCTGTGGCCCATCACCAGCACCAACGGCACGCCGAGTTGCGAGACGCCGTATTCGATCGAGCCGAGGGCCGCGGTATCCACGCAGTTCCCTGCATTCCTCACGATGAAGAGCTCGCCGAGACCACGCCCGAACAGGATCTCAGGCGACACGCGCGAATCGGAGCAGCTCACCAGCACCACGAAGGGAGTCTGCCCGAGCGCGATCTCGATCCGGCGCTCGCGCCCCTGCACCGCCCGGACCGGGCTATCGGTCTGGTAGAGGCGGTTGCCCTCCTTCAGGGCCTCCAGCGCCTGGTCGGCGGTCAGGGTCGTCTTCCTGGTCGACGGAGCCGCCGCGGAGGCGATGCCAGGGACGGCGGTGGCCGCGAAGCAGCCGGCCGCAAATCCGCATCCGCAGCCGAGCAGGCCGCGGCGGGTGAGCTGTGTCGTCATGGCCGCGTTCGTCCCCTTCCCCGCGTCGGAGCTTCGCCGCGGCAACTCCCGTCTACAGCCGACCGAAGCGCTGCGTCGCTGAGGCGTTATGCGGGGGACGGAGCGCGGATTGCCGGAGGATCGTCGAACGTGCGCAACAGGATAGACGGGCCGCGGCGCTTGTTGCCCGACGTCAAGGGGTGTATGAGGCGAGCTCAGCCCAGAAATTCCGTCCGAGGAAGGAGCCGTCCGCCATGGCTCGCGTCACCGTTGAAGACTGCATCGACAAGGTCGAGAACCGCTTCGAGCTGGTTCTGCTGGCCAGTCACCGTGCCCGCCTGCTCGCCGCGGGTGCACCGCTGACGATCGACCGCGACCGCGACAAGAATCCCGTCTGCGCCCTGCGCGAGATCGGCGACGCGACGATCACCGCGGACGACCTCAAGGAACAGCTCATCCACTCGATGCAGAAGTACGTCGAGGTCGACGAGCCCGAGGCCGAGACCGTGCCGCTCCTGTCGAGCTCGCCCGCCGCTGCTGCGGTCGCTCCGCCCTCGTCGAGCGACGACAGCGCGGTTCAGTTCGACCGCATGAGCGAGGAAGACCTCCTGCGTGGCCTCGAGAACCTCGCTCCGCCGACCGAGACGGACGACGAGGCCGAGTAAACCTCTTCCGACCCGATCGATCATTCGAAGAACCCGGCCTCCGAGCCGGGTTTTTTCGTTTCCAAGGCTCGAATCGCGGCCGATGCGACGCCGTGGGGCTGGCGTGCTCGCGTGCGATGCGGGACACATCCAGGGAGCGGGTCCGGGACCGGGTCCGCCGCGCGTGAAAGGGTCTTCCGGCGGATGATGCGCCAATACGAACTTGTCGAACGGGTGAAGCGCTACAATCCCGCGGCGAACGAGGCCCTGCTCAACCGCGCCTACGTCTACGCCATGCGTGCCCATGGCACGCAGAAGCGCGCCTCGGGCGATCCGTTCTTTGCCCATCCCCTCGAAGTCGCCGGAATTCTCACCGACCTCCGGCTCGACGACGCCACCATCGTCGCCGCGGTGCTGCACGACACCGTAGAGGACACGGCCGCCACCCTCGACGAGATCCGCGAGCTGTTCAGCCCGGAAATCGGCGCGCTGGTGGACGGCCTGACCAAGCTGAAGCGCCTCGACCTCGTCTCGAAGCGCGCGGCGCAAGGCGAGAACTTCCGCAAGCTGCTCCTGGCGGTGGCGGCCGATGTCCGCGTGCTTCTCGTCAAGCTCGCCGACCGCCTGCACAACATGCGCACGCTCCATCACATGCGCGCGGACAAGCGCGAGCGCATCGCGGAGGAGACCCTCGACATCTACGCGCCGCTCGCCGGCCGTATGGGTATGCAGGAACTGCGCGAGGAATTGGAAGACCTCGCGCTCCGGAACCTCAAACCGGAGATCTACGCCACCATCGAGCAGCGCCTTGCCGACCTCTCGGCGAAGTCCGAGCGCCTCGTGGAGAGCATCGAGCACGATCTGACCGCGAAGCTCTCGGCGCAAGGCATCAAGGCCGTCGTCACGGGACGCCAGAAGCGGCCCTACTCGATCTCCGCCAAGATGGAGCGCAAGTCCGTCGCCTTCGAGCAGCTGTCGGACATCTTCGGCTTCCGGGTCGTGGTCGAGACGTTAGCCGATTGCTACGGTGCGCTCGGCGTCGTCCATACGAGCTGGCCGATGGTTCCGGGCCGGTACAAGGACTACATCTCGACGCCGAAGCAGAACGACTACCGCTCGATCCACACCACGGTGATCGGCCCGAAGAGCCAACGCGTCGAGCTGCAGATCCGCACCGCCGCCATGGACGAGATCGCCGAGTACGGCATCGCGGCGCACGCCCACTACAAGGAGAGCGGCGGCAAAGACGAGATCGGCGGTGGACATCCCCGTCTCGCGACCGAGAGCGGTGCCTATCAGTGGCTGCGCCGAACGATCGAACTTCTGGCCGAGGGCGATAGCCCGGAGGAGTTCCTGGAGCACACGAAGCTCGAACTCTTTCAGGACCAGGTGTTCTGCTTCACCCCGAAGGGACGCCTGATCGCCCTCCCCCGCGGCGCGACCCCGATCGATTTTGCCTACGCCGTCCATACCGACGTCGGAAACACGGCAGTGGGTGCCAAGATCAACGGCCGCATGGCGCCGCTGCTGCACGAATTGGTCAACGGCGACGAAGTCGAGATCGCCCGCTCGGACGGTGCCTCACCACCCGCGGCATGGGAATCTCTGGTGGTCACCGGCAAGGCGCGCGCTGCGATCCGGCGGGCGACCCGCTCCGCGGTGCGGCGCCAATATGCCGGCCTCGGCCGCCAGATTCTCGACCGTGCCTTCGAGCGGGCGGCCAAGAGCTTTTCCGAGGACAAGCTGCGCGGTGCGCTTCCGCGCCTCGCCCGCCAGAGCACCGAGGACGTGTTCGCCGCGGTCGGGCGCGGCGAGATGTTCTCCGGCGATGTCGTGCGGGCAGTCTATCCGGACCACAAGGATGAGCGCCGCAGTGCTCCGGCGCCCTTGCCGCAGCCGGCCTCCACGGACGGCGCCGGGCGCCTCAGCCTCGCCAAGGATCAGACTATGCGCCTGACCTTCCCGGAAGGGACGGGTACGGACCACGGCCGATCGGACGGCATCCCGATCCGCGGGCTCGACAGCGACCTGCCGGTGAGCTTCGCACCCAATGGTGGTGCCGTGCCTGGCGACCGCATCGTCGGCATCCTCACCCCCGGGGTCGGCGTCACGATCTACCCGATCCAGTCGGCGGCCCTGGCCGCCTTCGACAACGAGCCCGATCGCTGGCTCGACGTGCGCTGGGACGTCGAGGCCGGGACCAGCGAGCGCTTCCCGGCGCGCCTCGCCCTGCAGTCGATCAACGAACCCGGCGTCCTCGCGCAGATCGCTCAGGTCATCGCCGACCATGACGGCAACATCGACAACGTCTCGATGAAGCGAAAGACGCAAGACTTCACCCAGATCGTCATCGACCTCTCGGTCTGGGACTTGAAGCACCTGAACGCGATCGTGTCCGAGCTTCGTGGCAAGCGGACTGTCAACAAGGTCGAGCGGGTGAACGGGTAGGCCCGACCGGCGTTGTGGAGGGACCAAGCCCCGGCCCGGCGCTGCCCAGGCACCGTGCGACCCGTAGGCTTGGCCGCAGGCTGCTTCACTTCCGTAGCATGACCGGGTTTTACATCCATTGCGCGCAAGCCCGGGATACAGGACTTTCTTGGTTGTAGACCGGAGTGGAGCCGTTAAGATCGACGCGAAACATTATTCTTAAGTCAGCAAAATTTGACTTTTCGCGACGCCGAGCCTTAATCAATCAGAAGGTATTGCAGTCGACATATCAGGGCTGCGCGATCAGTCCGCAGACCTTTGCGACGCTCGATTTTCCAGAATTTCTACAGCAACACTGAGCGTAACAGCCAAAATCTAATCACGCTGCCGCCGACATTTCAAATATTCATTCCTTTTCCCCTGTTAAGTGGATTTTTTGATGAGCGCACAACAGCGCAGCGCCCTGTTTATCGATGGCGCCAATCTCTATGCGGCAACGAAAGCACTCGGCTTCGATATCGACTACAGAAGACTCCTGAGGGAATTTCAGTCGCGAGATTCGCTGCTCAGGGCCTTCTACTACACCGCAATCGTCGAAGATCAGGAATATTCTTCGATCCGCCCATTGATCGACTGGCTCGACTACAACGGTTTTCGGGTCGTTACCAAGCCTGCCAAGGAATTCGTCGACTCGATGGGTCGGCGGAAGGTGAAGGGCAACATGGACATCGAGTTGGCGATCGATGCGCTGGAACTCGCTCCCCACATCGACCACATGGTGTTGTTCTCCGGTGACGGAGACTTCCGCTCCCTGGTGGAGGCGATGCAGCGCCGCGGTGTCCGGGTCACCGTCGTCAGCACGATCCAGACGCAGCCCGCGATGATCGCGGACGACCTGCGGCGGCAGGCGGACGAGTTCGTCGACCTGGCGCACTTGGTCTCGCGGATCGGCCGCGATCCCGGCGAGCGGGCGTCGCGCGGCCCGGACAACCGGAACAACGGCGACACTGGGACCCGTTCCCGCGGCGAGACGCCGGAACGTTCGGCGCGCCCGAGCCCGGCACTGGAAAGCCGCTACGGCATCCGCCAGGACGACGAGCCGGTGGGCTCGTGAGACTTCCGGCCTCCGGCATCAGCCCTTGTCGCGCATGATCCGGGCGCGGTCGCGCTGCCAGTCGCGCTCCTTCGAAGCCTCGCGCTTGTCGTGGAGCTTCTTGCCGCGGCCGAGGCCGAGCTCGATCTTGGCCCGGCCACGCTCGTTGAAATAGATCTTCAGCGGCACGACGGTGAAGCCCTCGCGCTGGGTGGCGCCGATCAGCTTGTTGATCTGCTTGCGGTGGAGCAACAGCCGGCGCGGTCGCTTGGTCTCGTGGTTGAAGCGGTTCGCCTCGACGTATTCCGGGATGTAGGCGTTGAACAGCATCAGGTCGGTGCCGGACGGACCGGCATAGGCCTCCCCGATGGTCGCCTTGCCCTTGCGCAGGGATTTGACCTCAGTCCCCGTCAGGGCGAGCCCGGCCTCCAGCGTATCGGTGATCTCGTAGTGGTAGCGGGCGGCGCGGTTGTCAGCGACGACGCGGCGGTTCGATTCGGGTTTGGGAGCCATCACAACGTCGGGTCAGGCCGGTCGCGCCATCGCGGCCGGGCCGAGGGATATGGTTCTGCGCGGACCGCTTTGCCAGGCGGGCTCAGGCGTCCAGAAGGCCCGCGTGACGCAGGGCGGCATCGACGAGCGCCTTTGTCTCCGCGCCGACCGTGAGGAGCGGCAGCCGCACCTCGTCGGTCATCAGGCCGAGGCGTGCGAGCGCATACTTCGCCGGTGACGGATTCGGCTCCACGAACATGCTGGCATGCAGCGGCATCAGCCGATCCTGGATCTGCAGCGCCCTGGCGTAATCGCCGCCGAGTGTTGCCTCCTGCAGGTCGGCGCAGAGCCGGGGCGCCACGTTCGACACGACCGAGATGCAGCCGCAGCCGCCATGGGCGTTGAAGCCCAAAGCGGTCGCATCTTCGCCGGAAAGCTGGATGAAGTCTTCACCCATGGCCTGACGCTGCAGGCTGACCCGGTCGAGCTTGGCCGTCGCGTCCTTCACGCCGGCGATGTTCCTGAGTTCGTAAAGGCGCGCCATCGTTTCGACGCTCATGTCGACGATGGAGCGCCCAGGAATATTGTACAGGATGATCGGAATGCCGATGGCGTCGTTCACGGCCTTGAAATGCGCGTAGAGCCCGGCCTGGGTCGGCTTGTTGTAGTACGGCGTGACCACGAGCACGGCATCGGCTCCGGCCTTCTCGGCGTGGCGGGCGCGCTCCACAGCCTCGGCGGTGGAGTTCGAGCCGGCGCCGGCAATCACGGGCACGCGGCCGGCGGCCTCCTCGATGCAGATCTCGACCACGCGGTCGTGTTCGGCATGGCTCAGGGTCGGACTCTCGCCGGTGGTGCCGGTGGGAACGAGCCCATGGATGCCTTCAGCGATCTGCCAGTTCACGAATTTGCGGAAGGCCGCCTCGTCGAAGGCTCCGTCCTTGAACGGAGTCACGAGGGCGGTCATCGCGCCCCTGAGGCGTCGTGTGGAGGTCTCGGTCATCCTGGCGTTCCCAGCCGTCGGTCTCGTCATGGGCCGGTGTTCCGGCAGCGGCACCGCTTCGCGCGGACGGGCAGACATAGGCTCTCGCCCGCACCGGCGCAAACGCTGCTTTTACGGGGTTAATGCCTTCTTAATGCCCTCTGGGTGAGCTTGAAGGCCTGTCCACGGTGATGGGACTGGAAGAACCATGGTGTTCTCGACGCAGCGCGCAGCCCTGATGCTGGCCTTCAGCCTTGTTTCGGCCGGAGCCATCGCGGCCTCCTCCGGTCCGGAGGCGGATGCCCCGAGCCTACGCCCGGCCAGCGACGCGGTGGCCCCCTCCTCCGCCCTCCCGGAGGCCAAGGTCGCAGACCCGACGGCGGCAGATGCCCTGAAGATCGAGGCGAAGTCGCCTGAGACCGCGCCGAGCCAGGGCCTCCCCGCTGCCGCGAAGGCCTACGCCTCCGCCGATCCCGAGGCCGGAATTGCCTTTCCGATGCCGGACGCCACCGTCTCCCCGGCGGCGCCCGTCCCGGAAGTGCCCGACTTGAGCCGAGCAGCGCAGGTGGCGCCCGATATCGATCTACCGGCCCTGCGCCAGGCGATCGACGCCTATCGCAAGGGGCGTGTCTCCGAGGGCGACCGGCTGCGGGACGGCTTCAAGGATCCGGCGGCGCGCGCCCTCCTCGAATGGGTGGCGATCCGGGCGGGGGCCGGCATCGGCTTCGAGCGCACGGTCGCGTTCACTCGCAGCAATCCGGACTGGCCGGCCGGCCCCCTCCTTCGGCGCCGGGCCGAGGAGGCCCTGCTCACCGAGCGTCGTAATCCTGCAACCGTGAGGGCTTTCTTCGCTGTCTCGCGGCCCGCGAGTGCGCCGGGCAAGTTCGCCCTGGCGCTGGCCTCCAAGGCGGACGGCCTCGACGAGGACGCCGCGGCCCTGGTCCGCGACCTGTGGCGTTCCGAGACTTTCGGCCGAAATCTCGAGGCGAAGGTCCTCGACGCCTTTCCGACGACCCTGACGCGGATCGACCACCGCTACCGGATGGAGCGCGCGCTGCTGAAGGAGGATTACGACACCGCCGGTCGGGCCGCGACCTTGGCCGGCGGCAGCTACGCGACCCTGGTTCGCGCCCGCCGGGCCGTCGAGGACAAGAGTTCGGCGGCCCCCTCCGCACTCAACGCGGTCCCCCCGTCCCTGCGGAGCGATTCCTCCTACATCCTGTCGCGGGCGCAATATCTGCGCCGGCACGACAAGTTCACTGAGGCGGCCGCGATGCTCGCCACAGCACCCTCGAATCCTGACGTCCTAGTCGATGGCGACGAGTGGTGGGTCGAGCGCCGGATCGTCGCGCGCAAGCTCATCGACAGCAACGACCCGGGCGCCGCCTACGCGGTGGCCCGCGCGCCCTGCGCCCGCACCGTCGAGAAGCGGATCGAAGCCGAATTCCACGCCGGCTGGATCGCGCTGCGCTTCCAGGGCGACGCCGCCAAGGCGGCGCTGCACTTCGCCGAAGCGGCCCGGATCGCCGAAACACCGATTTCCCTGGCCCGCACCGCCTACTGGCAGGGCCGCGCCGCGGAGGCCCTGGGCCAAGCCGAGGCCGCCAAGGCCTTCTACGAGCGCGCCGCCCTCCAGCCGATCGCGTATTACGGACAGTTGGCGCGGACGAAGCTCGGACGCTCCAGCCTGGCGCTGCGCAGCATCCCTGCGCTCGATGCCGCTCAACAGGCCGCTTTCGATCAGCGCCTCTACGTCCGGGCCCTGAAGATGCTCGAGGCCGCCGCGATCCGCGACTTGGCCCTGCCCCTCTACATCGATACCGCCAACCGCCTCACCGATGCGGCCGAGCTCGAAGCGCTCGGAAACGTCGCCGCCGAGCAGCGCAACTCCCGTGCCCTGGTGGCCATCGGCAAGATCGCTGTCCAGCGCGGCTTGCCCCTCGACGCGCATGCCTACCCGACCATCGGCATCCCGAACTACGAGGCCTCCTCCGCCGTGCCCCTCGTGGAGAAGGCGATGGTCTTCGCCATCGCCCGGCAGGAGAGCCAGTTCGACCCGCAGGCCCAGTCCAGCGTCGGCGCACGCGGCCTGATGCAGATGATGCCGGCCACCGCCCAGCGCACCGCGCGCCGGGTCAGCGCGAGCTTCGACACCGACCGTCTGACCAGCGACCCCGCCTACAATGCCCGTCTGGGGCAGGCCCATCTCGGCGAGTTGATGGAAGATTGGCGCGGCTCGTACATCCTCGCCTTCGCCTCGTACAATGCCGGCGGCGGCAACGTGAAGAAGTGGATCGACGCCTACGGCGACCCGCGCAAGGGCGGAGTCGATCCCATCGACTGGGTCGAGCGCATCCCCTTCACCGAGACGCGCAACTACGTTCAGCGCGTGATGGAGAACCTGCAGGTCTACCGCAATCGCCTCGACGGCAAGAGCGCCCTCCTCATCGATGGCGACCTGCAGCGCGGAGCGCGCTGAGGACGCGTGGTCAGGCGGGCACGGCCGCGCTAATTGGCGGGGTCTGTCCCGCCTGCCCCGGATCCGCCGTGCCCGAACCCATCGAACCCGCCGCCATCACCGCTGCCGTCCTGGTCATCGGCGACGAGATCCTGTCCGGGCGTACCAAGGACAAGAACATCGGCACCATCGCGGATTACTGCACCGCCATCGGCATCGATCTGAAGGAAGTGCGTATCGTTCCCGACGAGGCCGACCGCATCATCGCCGCCATCAATGCCCTGCGGGGCTCCTACACCTACCTGTTCACCACTGGCGGCATCGGCCCGACCCACGACGACATCACGGCCGACTGCGTAGCCGCCGCCTTCGGCGTGTCGATCGACGTCGACCCGCGCGCGAAGGCGATGCTGCTGGAGCGCCACCGGCCCGAGGATTTGAACGAGGCGCGCCTGCGCATGGCCCGCATTCCGGCCGGGGCCGACCTCATCGCCAATCCGGTTTCCAAGGCGCCGGGCTTCCGCTTGGGCAACGTCATCGTCATGGCCGGCGTGCCTGGTATCATGCAGGCCATGCTCGACAATGTCGGACCGACCCTGGCGACGGGTGCCAAGGTGCTGTCGGAGACCATCGAGGCCGGCAACCTGCCCGAGGGCACCTATGCGGGCGGCCTTGCGGCCATCGCCAAGGCCCACGCGATGGTCTCGATAGGCTCCTATCCGTCGATGACACCGATTGGTTTTGCCAATCGGATCGTCGTGCGCGGCCGGGACGGCGCGGCTTTGGCCGCCGCCCGGGCCGAGGTCGCTGCGTTCCTCGAGGAATTGCGCGGCGGCTCACCCGCCTGAACATTCGCGCTCCCGATCCGCTTCCATCCGAGCGACCCCTCATCGATCGAGCGACACCGGGAGCAGATGTGATGGTCGATGAGCGCGAGGACGGGGTCGACACGAAGGCCGAGACCGTCGCGGAGATCGGTCGGCCCGACGCCTTCGTGCTGCACGAGGTCATCCGTCTCGAGGGCGACGAGGAGCTCCGCCGCCAGGGGAGCGCCCTATTGCTATCGGCCGTCGCCGCCGGTCTGACGATGGGATTCTCCCTCATCGTGCCCGGCGTGCTGAAGGCGCACCTGCCCAAGGCGCCCTGGGCCGTCCTAATCACGAGCCTCGGCTACGCCACCGGCTTCCTCATCGTCGTCCTGGGTCGCCAGCAGCTGTTCACGGAGAACACGCTGACGCCGATCCTGCCGCTGCTGCACGACCGGAGTCGGACGACCCTGAGGCGGGTCCTCCGACTCTGGGGAATCGTGCTGACGGGCAACATCGTGGCGACGGCGATGATCGCGGCGGTGCTCGCCTATTCGGATGCCTTCGAGCCGAGTGTCCACGCCGCGTTCTCGACGCTCAGCCAGCACGCCATCGGATCTGCCTTCGGCACCACGATGATCAAGGCCGTCTTCGCCGGCTGGCTCATCGCTCTGATGGTGTGGATGCTGCCGGCGACGGGCTCGGCCGCGCCGTTCGTCATCATCCTCATCACCTGGCTGGTCTCGATGTGCGGACTCAGCCACATCGTCGCCGGCTCGGTCGACGCATTCTACCTCGTCTTCGCCGGCCAGGCGACGATGGTCGACTATGCTTGGCGATTCTTCCTGCCGACGCTCATCGGCAACGTCTTCGGTGGGACCGCCCTGGTGGCGGTGCTGAACTTCGGACAGGTCGCGCCGGAGGTCGAGGAGCAGAAGGCCTCAGACGGCGAGGCGTGACCCGCCATCAATCGACCCGGTCGGGGTGCCCCCGCACGTAGCCGTGGGAGATCAGCCGATCTCGCCGAAGAGTTCGCCGCTCAGCCTCGCACAGATCGGTCAGGGCATCGGCAACGGCGCGGTGCAGGGCCAGGATCGCGTCGCCCGCCGCCTCCTCCAAGTAGGCGGCGACGATCGCCTCCGCCGGCGCGATCCAGGTGGGCGCGGGGGTGGAGCGGGACTGCATCGAAGATCCTGATTGAGAACATATCAGGAACATGCGGCGGAAGGCTCGGAATGGTCAACTGGGTCGCGGAGCTTTTCCGAAGAAACGATCCGTCGAGGAGGCCGGCGCACGAAGATGGGCCGGCACCGCCGTCACGCGCGAACCAGTCCCCTGCCCTTCACGGCGGCCGCCAGTGCTTTCAAGTTGCGGTTGAGGTCGGCGATCTCGTTCAGGGCGATCGTCTTGTGGCCGTCCTTGACCGCGCGCTCGATGTCGCTGACCTGGTCGGTCGCGATGCGCTTCAGTTCGGCGGCGAGCTGGTCCCGTGTCATCGTCGCTCCTGTCACGGCTGGAGGGTTGCCGATCCGGAGATAGCGCAACGTGCTTAACCGGCCGTTGTCGGCCTCCGCACTGCACCAGTCGATCGCGGCAGAACCCACGATGCGGCGAAAATCAGTCCGTTACCTGACGCTTCCGAAGGGGGTGTGTCCTGTGGGGCATAGTGCGTCGTGACAACCCCGGGTAGCTTGACGGCAATTCTCCGACCCTGGGACAGACACCCCGATGATCGCAAAATTCCTTCTGGCCGGCGCTGCTTCGCTCGTTGCCCTCGGCGCGGCCCATGCCGCCGACCTTCCACGCCGTCAGGCGCCGCCGCCGGTCTTCGTGCCGGTACCGGTCTTCACCTGGACCGGTTTCTACATCGGCACCCACAGCTCGTACGCGTTCAGCGACAACCAGACCATTCGTACGGTCGGCAACAACCTGAACACCTCCACGAACGTCGCGCTCGGCCGCCGTGCTCCCAGCTTCAAGGCTGAGCAGGACGGCATCGGCAATGTCGGCGGTGGCATCGGCTATAACTACCAGTTCACCCCGGGCTCCGGCTTCGTCGTCGGCGCCGAGGCCGACGTGACCTGGACCGACATCGGCAAGCGCCGCGATTACTTCGGTCCGGCCATCGCCCAGAACAACTTCATTCCGGATCCGAGCAGCTACCGGAACCGTCTGAACTACCTCGGCACCGTGCAGGGCCGCCTCGGCTACGCCTTCGACCGGTTCCTGGTCTACGGGACCGGCGGTTTCGCCTACGGCGACGTCAAGTACCAGGCCGACTTCTTCAACACCGCCAACCAGCTCGCCTATTTCGGTCGCTACAAGGGCATGGAGACGGGCTACGTCTACGGCGGCGGCATCGAGTACGCGATCCCCACCGATAGCTTCCTGAACCGCTTCAACTTCATCGGCGGCCTCCTCGGCGCCAGCGCGATCACGCTGAAGGCCGAGTACCTTCGCTACGACCTCGGCAGCCGCAACGTTCTGGTGAACAACACCGGTCTCGGCGCTCCGGCCACCGGCTCGTACACCTCGCGCTTCAACACCGAGGGCAACCTCATCAAGGCCGGCTTCAACTACAAGTTCGGCTCGATGTAAGGTTTGGATCGGCGGCCCTCAGGGGTCGCCGCTTTCCGCGATCACAAGGAAAAGCCCCGCTCGCGAGAGCGGGGCTTTTTGCCGTTCGGGGATGTCGGGGGCGGATCAGGTGCGCCAGGGATGCTCGGGCAGTTCGGTCGAGCCGATGGAGCTGGCGCCGGCCAGCGCCACCGCGTGGTCGTTCTCCACCGTCGAGCCGCTGACGCCGATCGCGCCAGACATCTCACCGTCCTTGTCCACGATCGGGATACCACCCGGGAAGGTGATGAGGCCGTCGTTCGAGTGCTCGATGCCGTAGAGCGGACCGCCCGGCTGCGAGAGCTGGCCGATCTGGCCGGTCATCATGCCGAAGAACACCGAGGTCTTGGCCTTCTTCTGCGAGATGTCGATGGAGCCGACCCAGGCGCCATCCATCCGGTAGAATGCCTTCAGATTTCCGCCGGAATCCACGACGGCGATACACATCTGCGTGCCGAGCTCAACGGCCTTGGCGCGAGCCGCTTCGATAGCCTTGTGCGCGTCTTCGATGGTCACGTGCATGATGGGATCTCCTTGGATGGATGGTGGGAGTCTTGTGTCATGCGGCCGCCGGTGAGCCGGGTCCGCATTGGTTTGACAACGCTCGCTGCTGACGGCCTTGGGCTTACGAAGGGCGACCCGGACTGGTGCCGGAATCCGGCCCCGAAACAAAAGGGCCGCCCTCGAAGGGGCGGCCGAGTCATGGGTCTCTTCGTGCGTCGCGCCGAGCCTTCAGCTGGCGGACATCGCGTTGGCCTTCTCGATCAGCGCCTCGGCCATGCGGATGGAGGCGATGTCGATGAGGCGGCCGTCGAGGGAGACGGCACCACGGCCGGCCTTGGCGGCCTCTTCCATGGCCTCGAGGATGCGACGGGCCTTGGTGACCTCGGCCTCTGAGGGGGTGAAGACCTCGTTGGCGAGATCGATCTGCGAGGGGTGGATCGCCCACTTGCCCTCGAAGCCGAGAGCGGCGCAGCGGCGGGCCGCCGAGGTGTAGCCGTCCGGATCGGAGAAATCGCCGAAGGGGCCGTCGATGGGGCGCAGGCCGTAGGCTCGGCAGGCGATCAGCATACGGTTCTGCGCGAACAGCCAGGGGTCCTGCCAATGAGTTTCGCGATTACCGGCCTCGTCCTTGTCGGTGAGCACCGAGAAGTCCTTGTTCACGCCGCCGATGACGGTCGAGCGCGCGCGGGTCGAGGCGGCGTAATCGGCGACGCCGAACGACATAGCCTCCAGGCGCTTGGAGGAGGTGGCGATGGCCTCGACATTGGCCATGCCCAGCGCCGTCTCGATCAGCACCTCGAAGCCGATCTTCTTCTCGCGCTTCTTGGCCTGCTCGATCTGAGTCGTCAGCACGTCGATGGCGTAGACGTCGGCCGGCACGCCGACCTTGGGGATGAGGATCATGTCGAGGCGCGGACAGGCTTCGACGATGTCGACGACGTCGCGGTACATGTAGTGGGTGTCGAGACCATTGATGCGGATCATCATGGTCTTGCTGCCCCAATCCAGGTCGTTGAGCGCCTGAATGATGTTCTTGCGGGCCTGCTCCTTGTCGTCCGGAGCCACCGCGTCCTCAAGGTCGAGGAAGATGACGTCGGCCTTCGAGCTCGCGGACTTCTCCATGAAGGTCGGGTTGGAGCCGGGGACGGCGAGCTCCGAGCGGTGGAGACGCGGGGTCGCCTGCTGGATCAGGGTGAAGCTCATTGGGTATCCTTCCTGTTCGACGTGTTCTGGACGTTCATGAGACCCGAAAGTCGGGCCACCATACCGATGGAGGCCGGCCCGCGCGCTAGCCCGAAGGCCGCGGAGCCCCTCCCGTACCCTTACAATTTCGTCAGCCCGTCGCGCCGAAGCCGACGGCGATACAGTTGATTGACAGCAACAGGGCAGATTTCACCGCCTCGCGCTGGTCTTCGTCCTCCTCCGAGCGGAAGCGGCGCAGCAGTTCGACCTGCTCCCGGCTGACCTGGTTGATGGTCGGCAAACGGCCATTGAGGCGGTCGCGGAACAGGGGGAAGCGCTCGGCGAGCTCGCTGCCGCCGCTGACCCGCAGAGCCATCTCGCGGGTCAGGGCGTACTCGGCCTCGATCAAGGGAAAGATGCTGTTGCGCGCGCCCTCGTCGGGGACGAGGCTCGCGTAGTCGCGGGCGATCTCGAGATCGACCATCAGCAGCGTCTTCTCGACCTCGTCGAGGATGAGGCGGAACGGCTTCGATTCGGCGAAGAGCCGCTGCAGCTGCGCCTCGCCCTGCTGGCCGCGCACGTCGAGGAAGCTCTTCAACCCGGAGCCGACGCCGTACCAGCCGGTGATGACGTGGCGGTTCTGCGACCAAGCGAACACCCAGGGAATGGCGCGCAGATCGGACAGCGAACGCGCGCCGAAGCGGCGTGCGGGCCGCGACCCGATGTTCAGGAGCGCGATCTCGTCCAGCGGACTCGCGGACCCGAAATAGGTCACGAGGTCGGGGTGCTGGATCAGGTTGACGTAGGCCGCGCGCGAGGCACCCGACAGGGCTTCGAGGCAGTCGTCGAATTCGCTGCGCGGCGTCCGGGCCGCCTCGCGCTCCGATTTCAGGGCGTGCTGAAAGACCGAGGAGGCGAGAAGCTCCATCTGGTAGGCGGCGGTGCCCCGGTTGGCGTATTTGAACGACACGACCTCGCCCTGCTCCGTCGTGCGGAAGCGGCCGTTGATCGAGCCCGGCGGCTGGGCGGCGATGGCCCGCGCGGTCGGGGCGCCGCCGCGGCTCACCGAACCGCCACGGCCGTGGAAGAACGCGATCGGCACGCCCGAGGCCTTACCGAGCTGGGTCAGCTTGTCCTGCGCCTTGTAGAGTTCCCAGTTCGAGGCGACGAAGCCGCCGTCCTTGTTCGAATCCGAGTAGCCGATCATGACTTCCTGCACGCCGCCCTGCCAGCGGGTGGACCGGCGCACGAGCGGGATCGAGAACAGCTCCTTCATGATCGCCGGCGCAGCGCGAAGATCGTCGATGGTCTCGAACAGCGGCACGATCGGCAGGCAGCAGATCTCGGTGCCGGCGGCGTCGAGGAAGTTGCCGGCTTCCTTGGCGAGCAGGTAGGCGCCGAGGATGTCCTGCACCGAGCGGGTCATCGACAGGATGAACGAGCCGAAGGCTTCTCGGTCGAGCTGCTCGCGCATCTCGCCGACCAGGGCGAAGGTTTCCAGGGTCTCCCGGGCGTCGTCGGGCAGATTCTCGAAGCTCCGCTCGCCGCTGCGCGGCCTTGCCAGCTCGTCGATGATCCACTTCTTCCACTCGGGCGAGTCGACGTCCGGCGGCGTTCGGTTCTGCCCGTTGGCCTGCGTCCAGAGAGCCTGCAGCGTCTTCGTCGTGCGGGTGGTGTTCTCGCGCAGATCCAGGCGGACGGTGGAGAAGCGAAAGATCTCGACCATGCGCCGAACCGGGCGCACGAGATCGACGGCCAGAGACGGGCACTTCGCGTCGGCGAGCCCCTGCTCCAGGGTGCGCAGGTCGTTGATCAGGCCGTCCGCGCTCGGATAGTCCGGCCCGGTCGAGCGCTGGCCCTTGTTGCGCAGGATGGTCGCCTCGAGCTTGCGTAGGACGCAGGTGAGGAACTGGCGATAGGCCTCGCCCGGGTTGCGGCTGGCGATGGCGCGACCGTCTCCGCTCTCGGTCAGCATCTGCGCCAGGGCCGTCTTGAACGTCTCCGGCACCGGCAGCGAGCGCTCGGTCAGGGAGAGCGTGCGGCCGAGCGCAGTGACGCCGTCGCGGTAACGCCGCAGGGAGGCGAGTGCGTTGCGCTGCAGGGTGGCGCGGGTGACGGAGGAGGTGACGTAGGGGTTGCCGTCGCGGTCGCCGCCGATCCAGGAGCCGAACTGGAAGAACGGCGGCACCTCGAACTTCTCGTCGGGATAATACTGCGTCAGGCTCTCCTCCAGGGAATAGAGCACCTCGGGCAGCATCTCGAACAGCGTCTCGTCGAAGAAGTGCAGACCCCAGGCGACCTCGCGCTCCACGGTCGCCTTCTCCAGGTGCAACTCGCCCGTCATCCAGACGAGCTCGATCTGGTCGCGCAGCTCGTTCATCAGGCCGTTGCGCTCGCGCTCGGTCCAGCGCGGCAGCTCCAACTCGCGCAGCACGAGGTAGATCCGGCGGAACTTCTCCAGCACGGTGACCCGCTTGCCCTCGGTGGGATGCGCCGTGATCGTCGGCCGGATCCGCAGGTCCTTCAGCAGGGTGTGGATCTCGGGCGCCTTGATGCCGCTGGCCGCCGCATCGGCCAGGACGGCGCTGAAGCTTCCGCTCAGGGCCTCGCGGCCCTTGGTCCGCTCCACCTGCCGGCGCCGGCGCATGGCGGCGTTCTGCTCGGCGATGGAGAGCAGCTGGAACCAGATGCCCTGCACCTGGAGGGCGCGGGCGAGGAGTTCGGGCGAAAAGTCCGAGATGTTGGCGCGCCCATGCAGCACGTCCTCGAGTTCGGGCTCGTGCCGGCGCGCCACGGCGAGAAGGGCATGGAACAGGATGTCGAGGGCTTCCTTCGACGAGGTGCCCGTGATCACGGGCGGCGCGAAGGTGTGGTCGACGGCTCCAACCGGAGCGTGAAGAGTATCCGTCATCGAAGGCCACCTTGAGAAAAATTCTTCGCCGACTGACCGCGACGGAAGCGGGCGATGGGAAGGCGGTGACGTTGAGCGATCAGAGGCTATGGGCTGCGCGTGCCCTCTCCTTACTGCGGGAGAGGACCGCTCTCGACGCGGGTCGGGTGAGGGAGGAGCCTCTCCGGATGTGGCGCCCCCCTCTCCCGCCTGCTCCGCAGGCCCCTACCCCCATCGTGGGGGAGGGTTGTCTCGCCTCAGGCGGCGAGCTTGCGCATCACCTGCGCCACCGTGGCGCCGAACTCGCCTGGGCTCGGCGCAACGGTTAGGCCGTAGGAGCGCATGATCTCGGCCTTCTCGGCGGCTGAGTCGCCGGTGGCGGAGATGATCGCGCCGGCATGGCCCATGCGGCGCCCCTTCGGAGCCGTGAGGCCGGCGACGAAGCCGACCACCGGCTTGGACATGTTCTCCTTGATCCAGGCCGAGGCCTCGGCCTCCTGCGGACCGCCGATCTCACCGATCATCAGCACGGCCTGGGTCTCAGGGTCCTGCTCGAAAAGGGCGAGATGGTCGAGGAAGGACGAACCGTTGATCGGGTCCCCACCGATGCCGACCGAGGTCGAGATGCCGATGCCCTCGGCCTTCATTTGGGCGGCGGCCTCGTAGCCGAGGGTGCCGGAGCGCGAGATCACGCCGACATTGCCCTTTAGGTAGATGTGGCCGGGCATGATGCCGAGCATGGACTTGCCGGGGGAGATGATGCCGGCGCAATTGGGGCCGACCACCATGGTCCGGCGCTCCTTGGGATAGCGGCGCAGGTAGCGCTTCACCCGCATCATGTCCTGCGCCGGGATGCCGTCGGTGATCGAGCAGATCAGCGCGAGGCCGGCATCGGCGCCTTCCATGATGGCGTCGGCCGCGAAAGGCGGTGCCACGAAGGTGATCGAGGTGGTGGCGCCGGTTGCCTCGACGGCCTCTTTGACGGTGTTGAACACCGGCACGCCGAGATGGGTCTTACCGCCCTTGCCGGGGGTGACGCCGCCGACGACGTTGGAGCCGTACTCCATCATCTCCTTGGCGTGGAAGGTGCCCTTATCGCCCGTGATGCCCTGGATCAGGATCGGGGTCTTCTCGTCGATCAGAATGCTCATGACGTATCCTCCCCTGCGTCTCAGTGGCTTTTCTTGGCGGCTTCGCAGGCCTGGACGGCCTTCGCCGCCGCGTCCGACAGGCTGTCGGCGGTGATGAGATCGAGGCCGCTCTCGGCCAGGATCTTCTGGCCCGCCTCGACATTGGTGCCGGCGAGGCGAACCACGAGGGGCACGTCGATCTTCACCTCGCGCGCCGCCTGGATGACGCCCTGGGCGACCCAGTCGCAGCGATTGATGCCGGCGAAGATGTTGACGAGGATCGCTTTGACGTTGCGGTCGGAGAGGACGAGGCGGAAGGCCGTGGCGACCCGGTCCGGCGACGCGCCGCCGCCGACGTCGAGGAAGTTCGCAGGCTCTCCGCCGGCGTGCTTGATCATGTCCATGGTGGCCATGGCGAGGCCGGCGCCGTTGACGATGCAGCCGATCTCACCCTCGAGGCCGATATAGGAGAGGTTGTGCTCGGCGGCCTGGGCCTCGCGCGGGTCGCCCTGCGAGGGATCGTGCATGTCGGCGATGTTGCGCCGGCGGAACATGGCGTTGTCGTCGAAGGACATCTTGGCATCGAGGGCCAGCACCCGGTCGTCCTTGGTCACGACGAGGGGGTTGATCTCCAGCATGGTGCCATCGCAGTCGCGGAACGCCCGGTAGGCGTTCATTATCGTCTTCACGGCGGCCGAGACCTGCTTGATGTTCAGGCCGAGCTGAAACGCGATCTCGCGGGCCTGGAATTGCTGCAGGCCGACCGCCGGCTCGACGACCACCTGGATCAGGGCCTCGGGCTCGTTGGCGGCGATTTCCTCGATGTCCATTCCGCCGCGCTGGGAGGCGATGACCCGGACGCGCTCGGCCTTCCGATCGAGCACGTAGCCGAGGTAGAGTTCCCGCTCGAAGGGATCGGCGGTCTCGACATAGACGCGCTGAACGGGCTTACCCTCTGGTCCGGTCTGCAGGGTCACGAGGCGCTTGCCGAGAAGGTCCTTGGCGGCGTCGCGAACCTCGTTGTAGGTGCGGCAAAGCTTGATGCCGCCGGCCTTGCCGCGGGCGCCCGCGTGGATCTGAGCCTTGACCGCCCAGAACGAGCCACCGAGCTCGGTGGCCGCATAGACCGCTTGGTCGGCGCTGAAGGCGACGGCTCCCTTCGGAACGGCGACGCCGAAACCGGCAAGCAGTTCCTTGGCCTGGTACTCGTGCACGTCCATGAGCGTTCTCCTCGGCGTTTCTTCCTTGCCGCGACTGTCTCGTAAATTTCACTTCACGGAAAGTCCTTTGCGACTTATATTTTTTTACAGCCTCGTTCACTCTGCCTTGAAGGCAGCTCGACTGTATTCAGTTTGCACAAGAGCTGCCCCGATGGCGTCGGGAGCAGCTCTTGGTATATCAGATCACGCGTTTTGACTTCGCATGACGCCTCTGCGTTCGCGACGGACGCTCAGTTCACCTTCGCCTTCACGATATCGTAGATCGACTCGTTGAGGGGACCAGCCGAACCCAGGAGGGTTTCGAGCTCACGCAGGCGCTCGTCCGCGAAGGCGCGGTCCTCAAGGCCCTTGGCATTCACGTAGACGTTGAGGGCAGCGCTGCGCAGGCCTGCATGGGCCGAGAGCACCGCGACGCCGGCATCCGAGATGACGTTGAGGTTGCCCTTGTCGGCCACGATCTGGGCGAGGTCGATGACCTTGCGGCAGGCGCGGCAGCAGGCGAGCGGCACGTCGGTGGCGACCTTGAGGGCGGCCTGGATCTTCTCCTGGCGCGCCGCCTTGTCCTCGTCCGTGACCTTGGGGAGTCCGTAGGCCCCCATCACCGCATCGAAGGCCTCGACGTCGTCGGCGATCATGCCGGTGAGCTCGGTGCGCAGGGCCTCGGACTGGGCGAGGATCTGCTTCAGCTCCTCTTCGACCTCGACGTACTTCTTCTTCCCGACGGTGAGGTTGCACACCATGCTGAGGAGTGCGGCGCCCATGGCGCCGGAGATGGCGGCGGCACCACCCCCGCCGGGGGTGGGCGCCGAGCTCGCCAGACCGTCGAGGAAGGTCTGGATGGTCTCGTTCGCGGCGTTCTCTTTCGTGGCCATGGCGGTCAGGCCATCTTCTTCGCGAGGGCGTAGATCGCCTCGGCGTCCAGCACCTGCTCGGTGTTGTCGAAGAGCTGGCCCACGCAGGCGCGGTGCAGCTTGAGCTTCAGGCCGCCGATGCCGAGCGCGCCGAAGACCTTCTTGCCGTGGCGGTCCTTGCCCTTGTCCATGGCCTCGATTCCGCCGAAGCCGAGCGGCGGCTGGGCGTTGTAGTCGGCCACGAACTCGATGCTGGCCTCGTCCTTCCAGGCCTCCTCGGGCAGGAGCTCGAGACCGATCGCGCCGGCCGAGAACACGATGTTCTGGCCCTTGACGATCTGCGCGCGCGAGGCAGCGTCGGAGGTCTCGGCGGCCTTGATGCTGACCTTGAACCGCTTGTTGATCTGGTCGGCGGCGGCCTGCGCCTTATCAAGCGAGCGCCCGCAGAGCGTCACTTCGGCGCCCTCCTGGGCGAGCAGGGCGGCCGAACGCATGCCGACCGGGCCGGTGCCGGCGAGGACGACGGCCTTCTTGCCTTCGAGCGACCCGGCGGCTTTCTGGACCAGGGCGACGCCAGCGGCGGCGGTGGTGTTCGAGCCGTTGGAATCCAGCATGATCGAGACGCGGAACGGACCGAAGAAGCGCTTCTTCACCGCCTCGAAGACCGCCTCGCCGGCCGCCATGCTGCCGCCGCCGACGAAGATCGCCGTCGACTTCTTCTCGGAGCCGCCGCGGGTGTAGATCGTCCCGTCGACCAGGGCGCCGACATTGTCAGGGGTCACGTTGCCGTAGCCGGTGATGTGATCCGCGCCGCCATCGTAACCGACGACCACGTCGAACACGCTCGGGACGGCGTCGGTATCGAATTGGAACAGCAGCTTCTTCATTGTCTCAGAATCCCTGTCGGTCCCGCGCTCGGCGCGGCTGGCATATGGTCTCGATAGATCGACCGCTTCGGCGATCATGCGGCGCTCCCCCGGCCGGTCGGAGCGCAAACCGCCTTCACACCACGTTCTGCGGCTTGCCGGCAACGTAGGCCTCGACGTTGTCGACGAGTTGATCTGCGAGGATCTGCATCGCCTCCTTGCTCGCCCAGGCCACATGCGGGGTGACGATGAGGTTCGGCAGATCGAGCTCGCAGAGGATGTTGCCGTTCTTCGGAGGCTCGGTCATCACGACGTCGAAGCCGGCGCCACCGATGGTACCGGCCTTCAGCGCCTCGGCCAGGGCCTCCTCGTCCACGAGGCCGCCGCGGGCGGTGTTGATGAGAAGCGCGTGCTTCTTCATCTTGGCGAGCTGCTCGCGGCCGATCATGTTGCGGGTCTCGGGCGTCAGCGGCGCGTGCAGCGTGATGACGTCGGATTCCGTGAGGAGCGTCTCGAAGTCGACGAGGCCCTCCTGGGGAAACACGTCGTAGGCGATGACCTTCATGCCGAGGGCTTCCGCGCGCTTGGCGATCGACTTGCCCAGCGCACCATAGCCGACGATGCCGAGGGTCGAGCCGGCGATGTCGTGGATCGGGTAGTCGAAGTAGCAGAACTGGGTCGACTTCGCCCAATCGCCTCGGCGGACCGAATTGGCATAGGGCACGATGGCCCGGCGCAGGGCGAACATCAGGCCGATCACGTGCTCGGGCACGGTGTTGAAGGCGTAGTTTCGGATGTTGACGACCGTGATGCCCTGGGCCTTGGCGGCCTCCTTGTCGACCACGTCGGTCCCGGTGGCGGCCACCGCGATCAGCTTGAGGTCGGGCAGTTGCTTCAGGGTGTCGGCCCGCATCGGGACCTTGTTGATCAGCGCGATCTCGGCGCCCGTCAGGCGCTCGACGATCTCCTCCGGCGTCCAGGTCGAGTCGTACTCGACGTAATCATGCGGGAAGTTGAACGCGCGCACCTTGGCGTCCAGGGACTCGCGGTCGAGGAACACGATCTTCTTCGTCATGGAATCCTCTGGCCGATCCGGCCACGTCACGGATAGAGCAGGTCGCGGATGGGTCGTCGGGCATGCCGGAGCGGGCGGACCCGCCCCGGCACCTCGAGATCAGGACTTCGACAGCGGGTTCTCGCGCAGGTAGCTCGACGCGGCGGCGACGCCGGAGCCGGGCTGAACCTTCACGCCGTGGTCGAGCATCGCCATCTCGGCACCCGCGATGGCGCCCAGCAGCGACAGCTCGTTCATGTCACCGACGTGGCCGATGCGGAAGACCTTGCCGGCGACCTTGCTCAGGCCGGCGCCGAGCGCGAGGTTGTAGCGCACGTAGGCGTGCTTGATGATCGCGGCGGCGTCGACGCCCTCCGGCACGAGGATTGCCGTGACGGTGTCGGAGTTCCACTTGGGATCCTTGGCGCAGGTCTTCAGGCCCCACGCGGCCACGGCCTGGCGGGTCGCCTCGCCCAGCACGTGATGGCGGTGATAGACGTTCTCGAGGCCTTCCTCGTTGAGGCAGGCGAGCGCCTCGCGCAGACCGTAGAGCAGCGGCAGCGACGGGGTGTAGGGGAAGTAGCCGGCCGGGTTCTGCTTCTGGTGGTCGGCCCAGTCGAAGTAGACATGCGCCAGGCGATCGTTCTGACCCGACGAGGTCTCGGCGGCCTTGAGCGCCTTCTGGCTCACGCAGATCACGCCGAGTCCGGCGGGGAGCATCAGGCCCTTCTGCGAGCCGGCGATCGCGCAATCGACCTTCCACTCGTCCATCTTGAACGGCAGCGAGCCGATCGAGGAGACGCCGTCCGCGAACAGCAGGGTCGGGTGGCCGGCCGCGTCGATGGCCTTGCGCACGGCGCCGACATCGCTGGTGACGCCGGTCGCGGTCTCGTTATGGACCACCATCACGGCCTTGATCTCGTGGTTCTTGTCGGCGCGCAGGGCCTCGCCGATCCGCTCCGGGTTGGCGCCCGTACCCCACTCTTCGTCCTGCACGATGACTTCGAGACCAAGGCGCTCGGCCATGTCGATCCAGAGATGGCTGAACTGGCCGAAGCGGGAGGCCAGCACCTTGTCGCCGCGCGACAGCGTATTCGACAGAGCGGATTCCCAGATGCCGGTGCCGGAGGCCGGGAACAGGAAGATGGTGCCGTCCTTCGAGCCGTAGACCGCCTTGGTGTCTTCGAAGAGCGGCTTCGTCAGCGCCGGGAAGTCCACCGAGCGGTGATCCTCGGACTGCACCATCATCGCGCGCATCACGCGATCCGGGATGTTCGTCGGGCCCGGGACGAACAGGTGGTTCCGGCCGGGACGTCGCGTTGCCGCCATGATGTTTTCTCCGTTTCTCACGTTGCGCCCGCACGCGCTCCGCGTGCGGCGACACAGATGCGCCGAGGGGTGGAGCGGACCGCGCGGACCATCCCGGATTGATCCCGGATGGTCCTGGCGGCCGCTGGTCAGATTAATCGCGGGACGAACTCGTGCGTGCGCGACGCCCGGACGGATGGCGGACCCATGTCCGCTCGCGCCGAAGGCTGACCTTCGACGCCCGTCGCCGCACGCGCCACCGAATACCTCAAGCCTCTTCTCCATGGGCCGGGTCGCGCTCGAACCGCGCTGACCGCTGAGCCGTTTTCAGCGTCGTCGTCCCCGGGGACGGCACCCTTGGTTCGCCTCGATGGGCTCCGGTCATGCGTCCTCGGACGCGGCCCGGTGGGGCACCTTGAGCGGGACTATGCCCGGCTTCAGCCTGAAAGGAAAACCCGAAATACTTGGTCTCAAGTCAAAATTTTTTTTGTGGAAGAAGAGCTTACGTCGCGGCGCGGGACGAGCGCGGTGTCCGGGGGGCGACGTCATCAAACTGATACGGGAATCCGGTTTGGCTCATGGCATCGGAGGATGTTCCGGAGGCGATCGTGGGCGAAGAGACCGAGGCGACCCGCGTCCGGACGCTGTTCCTGTCAGACATGCATCTTGGGACCAAGGGCTGTCAGGCCGACCTGTTGCTGGAATTTCTGCGCGATTACGATGCGGACGAGATCTATCTCGTCGGCGACATCATCGACGGCTGGCAGCTCAAGTCGGGCTGGTACTGGCCGCAGAGCCACAACGACGTCGTGCAGAAGCTCATGCGCAAGGTGCGCAAGGGTTCGACGCTGGTCTACGTCCCGGGCAATCACGACGAGTTCCTGCGCGACTACATCGGCATGACCTTCGGCGGCATCGAGATCGCCGACCAGCGCCTGCACGAGGCAGCCGACGGCAAGCGTTACCTCGTCATCCATGGCGACCAGTTCGACATGGTGGTGCGCCACGCCAAGTGGCTCGCCTTCCTCGGCGACGGCGCCTACACCTTCGCGCTCTTCATCAACACCTACGTCAACACCGCGCGCCGCCGCCTCGGCCTCGCCTACTGGTCCCTCTCCGCCTGGGCCAAGCTGAAGGTGAAGAACGCCGTCAATTTCATCGGCAAGTTCGAGGAACTCCTCAGCGCCGAAGCCAAGCGCGTCGGCGCCGATGGTGTGATCTGCGGACACATCCACCACGCGGCCAACCGACAGATCAACGGACTGACCTACCTCAATACCGGAGACTGGGTGGAATCCTGCACCGCCATCGTCGAGCACTACGACGGCACCATGGAAGTTCTCCACTATCCGAGCCTGCTGCGGGCGCGCAGCGCCCGGTCCGACCTCGTCGGACGCCCGCGGCCCGACGGAGCCCGGGCCGTCGCGTGAGGCTCCTCATCGCCACGGATGCCTGGCACCCGCAGGTCAACGGCGTCGTCCGCTCGCTGGAGAACATGGCGGCGGCCGGGGCGGCCTACGGCTTCGACCCCGTGTTCCTGACCCACCAGGACTTCGCCTCCCTGCCGTTGCCGGGCTATCCTGAGATCCGGCTTGCCTACGCCACCAAGCGCCACGTAGCTCGCCTCTGGGACGAGCTGCAGCCGACCCATGTCCACATCTCCACGGAGGGGACGGTCGGCTACGCCACCCGGCGCTATTGCCTCGCTCATCGCCGGCCCTTCACCACGAGTTACCACACCCGCTTCCCGGAATACCTCTCCGCCCGCGCACCTGTGCCGGAGGCCTGGAGCTACGCTTGGCTGCGGCGCTTCCACGGCGCGGCGAACGGCACGATGGTCTCGACCCCGTCCCTGGAGCGCGACCTCGCCGCGCGTGGCTTCACCAACCTGATGCGCTGGACGCGCGGCGTCGACACCGACCTGTTCCGACCCCGGGCGGAGGGAACGCCGGAGCCGGCCGACCTCGCCGGCCTGCCTCGCCCGATCTTCCTGTCGGTCGGCAGGCTTGCGGTCGAAAAGAACCTCGAGGCGTTCCTGCGCCTCGACCTGCCCGGCACCAAGGTCGTCGTCGGCGACGGTCCGGACCGGGCGCGCCTCGCGGCGCTCGCGCCCGAAGCGCGCTTCCTCGGCACCCGGACCGGCGCCGATCTCGCGGCACTCTATGCCGGTGCCGATGCCTTCGTGTTCCCGAGCCTGACCGACACCTTCGGCATCGTGCTCCTAGAAGCCCTGGCCTGCGGCGTCCCGGTGGCCGCCTATCCGGTGACCGGCCCCCTCGACGTCATCGGGCGGACCGGTGCCGGTGTCCTCGACCACGACCTCAGAAGCGCGGCCCTCGCCGCCCTGGACATTCCACGGGCGCGCTGCCGCAGCGAGGCCCTGCGTTACACCTGGGCGGAGAGCGCGCGCCAATTCTACGACAACATCGCCCGCGCGCACGGCACCGCGCCGGTGCGGTTCCGGACGACCGGCAAGGCCCCGCGAGGCGTCGCCGAGCTCGGCTGAAACGTGGACCGGACGCGCCTCGCGCGCTAGGGCACCGGATTGCCCCCTCCCCCGGAACCCGCCCGATGCCGCCGTTCGACCCGTGCCTGGCCGAGACCTACCCGGCGGTCATCGGCTGCGACGAGGTCGGGCGCGGCGCCCTGTGCGGGCCCGTGATCGTCGCGGCGGTCTGGTTCGAACCCGCCGCACTTGAACCCGGCCTGCTCGGCCGCCTCGACGACAGCAAGCGCCTGAAGGCCGCCGAGCGCGAGGCACTGACGCCACTGATCCGGGCACAGGCCCGCGTCACCGTGGCGGCGGGATCGCGCGCCCTGGTGGATCGGATCAACGTGCGCGCCGCCACCCTCGACGCGATGCGGCGGGCGGTCCTCGCGCTCGGCCTCGACGCTCCCGTCTGGGTCGACGGCCGCGACCCCGTCCCGGGCCTCGCCCTCCCGTGCCGCGCGGTGATTGGCGGCGACCGGCTGGTGCCGCAGATCGCGGCCGCCTCCATCGTCGCCAAGACCCTGCGCGACGCTCTGATGCGGCGGCTCGCCGGCCGCTACCCGGATTATGGCTGGGCCAGCAATGTCGGCTACGGAACGCGCACCCACCTCGCCGGCCTCGCGAGCCGGGGCCGGTCGCCTCATCACCGTCTGAGCTTCACCCGCGCCTATGACTTCAGAACAGGCTCAGCTGGTCCGTCGGAACCCTGAACAGATCGGTCCGCAGGCGGCGCCGCACCTCGGGATAGCCGAGGCGCTGCCGGGCCAGGCGCATGCGCTGGCGGATCAGGTCGGCATAGGCCCCGGTGCCGGTCATCCGCGTGCCGTAGGCGGCATCGTAGGCGCGCCCGCCCCTGGCCTCGCGGACCAGCGACATGACGTGCCGTTGGCGGCCGGGGTAGTGCTCGGCGAACCAATCGTTCACCAGGGCATCGAGTTCGAGGGGCAGACGCAGGAGCACGTGGCTCGCCTCCACGGCCCCGAAATCACGGGCTCTGGTGAGGATGGCCTCGATCTCGTGATCGTTCAGCGAGGGGATGATCGGCGCGGCGATGACCATCACGGGAATGCCCGCCGCGCTTAGGCGTCCGATCGCCTCCAGGCGTTTTTCCGGGTGCGGCGCCCGCGGTTCGAGCCGCCGCGACAGCGCCGGGTCGAGGGTCGTCACGGATACGGCCACCTTCACCAGCCCGTCCCGTGCCAGGTCGGTCAGCAGGTCGAGGTCGCGCACGACGAGGTTCGACTTCGTAACGATCCCGACCGGGTGGCGGAAGCGCGCCAGGACCTCCAGCACCGCGCGCGTCACGCGATGCTCTCGCTCGATCGGCTGATAGGGGTCGGTGGCGGTGCCGAGGGCGATGGTCGCCGGGCTGTAGCCCGGCGCGGACAGCTCTCGTTCGAGCAGGACGCCGGCATTCACCTTCCGAAACAGCTTGGTCTCGAAATCGAGGCCCGGCGAGAGGCCCACATAGGCGTGGTTCGGCCGCGCGAAGCAGTAGACGCAGCCATGCTCACAGCCCCGATAGGGATTGATCGACCGATCGAACGAGATGTCGGGCGAGGTGTTGCGGGTGATGAGCGTGCGGGCGTGCTCCGGCCTCACCTCGGTCCGCAGAGGAGCTGCAGCCTCGAGCCCGAACCACCCGTCGTCGAAGGTTTCCCGCCGCGCTGCTTCGTATCGCCCGCCCGGATTCGCCGTGGCACCCCGACCGCGCCGCTCGGCCGGTTGCGGCGTCGTCTCGCCCAGGCGTCGCGGCGGTTCGAGGCTGGACGGTATCGTACGGGAGAAGTCTGCAGGCATGAACCAAATTCAACAGAAGCGACAGGTCAAGAACATATCACGAACACAGAGGGCGCGGAGTGCGAATATTTCAGGCAGACCGCTCGTCCCTCAGCATTTCTACCCGCCTGCCCACGGCGCTTTGCCGTGAGATGGCTTTGCGCGACGCAAAAATGCGGTATGCGCGCGCATGCTCTCGGCTCTCATCTCAGTGACCCGGCCCGCCGACCCCGATGCCGTCGATCAGCTCGCCGATACCCTCGGCGCTCTGGTGGCGGGCGTCGCGGCAGGGCTCGTCGGCGACGCGGTGATCATCGTGCCCGCGGCGAACTCGGCCATCGAGACCGTCGCCGAGGCGACCGGCGCCAAGGTCGTATTGCGCGGGCGTGGTTCGTCGCCCTGGTCGGCGGGCGCGAAGGCCGCACGGCGGGACTGGGTCCTCTGCCTGGAGGCCGGCGACGTCCCGGCCGAGGGCTGGATCCGTCTGCTCGACCGCTTCATCGGCACCGCCCGGCCGGAGGTTTCGCTGGCCCGCCTGCGCCGTCCCCATACCGGCCTTCCGGCGCGCCTGGCTGCCCGGGGCGAGAGCGTGATCGGCGCACACGCACCGCGCGCCGGCGACCTCGTGCGTCGTGAGCGTCTGCTGGCCGGGCCGAAGTTCAGCCGCCGCCTGAAGGCCCGCGCACTCTCGGCGCGCCTCGACCGGGCGTGATCGCGCGGATGCGGACCGCGGCTGGCCCGCGAGTCGCCGGAGGCGTCAGGGATTTGTCAGGGCGTCACGGCCCTGAACGCGGTCACGGGATCCATCCGGCTTCGCCAGGGGACGAGGCCGGATGCTAGGACCCGGGCCGCGACGAGGAATGCGACCGCTCCCAGCCCTGCACCGACGATGAGGTCCGTCAGGTAGTGGCTTCCCTGAACCGGTGTCGCCGCCAGCATCAGGCCGTTGAGGGCGGCGGCGAACCAGCGAATGATTGGAAGCGACCAGGCGGACATCACGAAGATCGCGGCGGCCGCGGCATGCCACGAGGGAAACGTCACAAGCCGTAGATCGGGGAAAGCCGGCAGGACGGACGGCAGCTCGGCCCGTCGAAGCCACAGCAACGGCTGCGTCATCCCATCCGTGAAGTCGAGGGATGCATCCGCGTGCTGGTCGGGCGTCATGCCGTGGAAGTGATAGGCGCCGAGGGCCGGGAGGAAGAAGGCCCCGAGACAGACGAGGCAGAACGACAGCGGGAGCGCGACCTGAAGGCACCCGAAGCTACCCAGGTCTCGTCGCCAGACGAAGGCGGCGCCCAGCAGGAAGGGCTGAACCCAGATCGACCCATAGGCGAGATCGAGAACCCGGCTGAGGACGGGATGCGCCGTGACCCAGCGGAAATACAGGCCCCAATCGAAACCAAACGCCCGGTCCGCTGCCGCCAAACCTGCGTCGACGAAAGAGAATTCGCGACCGAAATGAAAGAGGATGTACTGCGCGCGATAACTCGCGACGCCGGACATGAAGAAGAACGCTGGCACAAAAATGCAGAGGGCGAGGCGCGTTTCATTTCGTATGTTCAGATAGTAAAACCCTCCTGCCGCGAGGGCCACCGACATCGCCACGAACACCAGATCGGACTTGAGGGCCTGCTCTCCGCTGAGTACCTCCGGCGCCATCCGGCAGAACAGGATTCGCGCGATAGCTAGTGCCAGGACGATGAAGAAGGCGGCCCAGATCACACCGGCACTGCGGTCCATGCCCCGCACGGGCGTGACATCGTTCGAGGCCATCCGGAGATCCCTGGAGTGTTCTACACCTCCAGGTAGTACGGCACCGGTTACGATTGCCTGAATTCGGCAAGAGCACTGGGGCCGACAGGCCGACTTGTCAGCCCCTCTACGCTACCAGGATCGCGGTTGAGGACTGGCCGTTTTCAGACTCGTGCACGTGGACCGCCACGGTGCACCGGCGAGCCTCTCTCGACGGCGATGGTCGGGAGACACGAAGGAACCGGATACCGCGCCCGATATGGAGCCTCATGAAACCATGGAAGCCCGGTCGCGGATGTTTTGGGCGCGTGTTCGAAAGTGGCCGAAGCCGAGCCGCCTGCGCGGCCCAGCGATTTGCTCGTTCTAGACCGTGAGCGAAGCGCCACGCCGCAGGTGCTCGTCGAGGCGGGGCATGATCTCGACGAAGTTGCAGGGACGGTGGCGGTAGTCGAGCTGAGCCGAGAGGATGCCGTCCCAGGCATCGCGGCAGGCGCCGGGCGAGCCGGGCAGCACGAAGATGTAGGTCGCGTTGGCGACACCCGCCGTGGCGCGCGACTGCAGCGTCGAGGTTCCGATCTTGTCGTAGGAGATTCGGTGGAAGACCGCCGAGAAGCCGTCCATCCGCTTCTCGAACAGCGGCTCGATCGCCTCCGGGGTGACGTCGCGCCCCGTGAAACCGGTGCCGCCGGTGGTGACGATCACGTCGACGGTCGGGTCCCGGCTCCAGGCCTCCACCTGCTCACGGATCGCCGCAACCTCGTCCGGCACGATCGCGCGCGCCGCCAGGGTGTGGCCAGCCGCCGCGAGGCGCTCCACGAGGGTGTCGCCCGAGCGATCGTCCTCCGCGCTGCGGGTGTCCGAGACCGTGAGGATTGCGATGGCCAGCGGGATGAAGTTGCGGGTCTTGTCCGATGCGACCATCATCACTTCCCTTCATCCTGAGCGCCGGCGGAAACGGGGCGACGGTATCCCAAACCTCCACCGCCCGACAGCGCGTCGGCCGCGCCTCAGTTACGCGCGGCCCGGAACGTGTCGCAGGATTTGGTCTGGCCGCTGCGGTAGCCCGTCATGAACCAGCGCATCCGCTGTTCGGAAGAACCGTGCGTGAAGGAATCCGGCACGGCATAGCCCTGTGACTGCTTCTGGAGCTTGTCGTCGCCGATGGCGCTGGCGGCCTGCATCGCCTCTTCGATGTCGCCCTGTTCCAGCGAATTGTACTTGTCGTTGGAGTTCTTGGCCCAGACGCCCGCGAGGCAATCCGCCATCAGCTCGATGCGTACGGAGAGCTGATTCGCCTCCGTCTTGCTCCCAGCGGCCTGCTGGCGACCCTGGACCTTGCCGAGGATGCCGAGTTCGTCCTGAACGTGGTGGCCGACCTCGTGCGCGATGACGTAGGCGTAGGCGAAATCGCCCTTCACGCCAAACTTCTGTTCCATCTCCTTGAAGAAGGATGTGTCGAGATAGACCTTCTTGTCGATCGGGCAGTAGAACGGCCCCATGGCGGCCTGGGCCGAACCGCAGCCGCTGCGGGTGCCGCCCGTGTAGAGCACCATCGCGGTCGGGCGGTACTGGCGCCCGGTCTGGTTCGGCAGGACCTCCTTCCAGACGTCCTCGGTGTTGCCGAGGATCGCGGCGGCGAAGCGGCCGCTCTCGTCGGTGGGCTTGGTCTTGCGCTGGGTCTGCGTCTGCGGATCGACCTGTTCCTGGCGCGAGCGCCCGCCCCCGGACATCTGCTCGGCCCCGCCGATCAGGATGGCGGGATTGATGCCGGTGACCCAGCCGATGATGCAGAGGATGACGATGGTGCCGATGCCCAGTCCGCCCGCACCGCCGCCGGGGAAGCTGAAACCGCCGCCGCCGCCCTCGCCGCGCCGATCCTCGACATTGTCCGAAGAGCGGAAATCTTCCCAGCGCATGATCTCGTTACACCCTGTCCAGACACGCGGGACCATACACGGCCGCGTGAAGTAAGTCGCAGGCGCGGGGTACGGTTCCGCTTGGGCGCAGGCCCTAGACGGCTCCGGCCTTCCCGTCGAGAGCCGCGCGCAAGGTTCGGAAGTCGCGCCAGGCGAGGCGCTTCTGCAGGGGCTGGCGCAGCAGGTAGGCCGGATGGAGTGTCGCCAGGGCACGGATCTCGCGACTTCCCACCCGATAGGGATAGAAGCGGCCGCGCGCCTTCAAGATACCGTCCTTGGTGCCGGTGATCGCCTGGGTCGCCGGGCTGCCGAGGCAGACGATGAGGTCCGGATCGGCGAGCTCGATCTGCCGCTCGATAAACGGCTTGCAGATCGAGACCTCCTGCGGGGTCGGGTTGCGGTTGCCCGGCGGTCGCCACGGCACGATGTTGGTGACGTAGGCGTTGCTGCGGTCCAGTCCGATCGCCGCCATCATCCGGTCGAGGAGCTTGCCCGAGCGGCCCATGAAGGGCTTACCGACGCGGTCCTCGTCGGCACCCGGCGCCTCGCCGATGAACATCAGCTTCGCGGCCGGATTGCCATCGGCGAAGACGAGGTTCTTGGCGGTGAACTTGAGGGGGCAGCCGTCGAAGCCGGCGAGCAGCGCCTCCAGTTCCTCCAGGGTCTGAACGTCCTTGGCCCGCGCCCGGGCGTCGCCCGCCGCCTCGCCGGGCCTCGCCGAGGCCGATTGCCCGTAGGTCCGGGCGGGCGGCGGCGCCGGTCCGCGCGGGGGCAGTTCGGTGCGGAAGGTTTCGTCGGCAGGAGGACGGACCCGATCGAGAGCCTGCCGCTCAAGGACCGGACGTCTCGGAGCGGCTCGCGCCGGCTCCGGCGCGTCGATCTCGGCGAAGCGGTCATGGGGCGCCTCGTCGAGGAACAGGTCGAGCCCGGCCTCGACGTGGAAGTCGAGGTTCGCGATCAGGTCCGGCTGTCGGTCGTCACCCTGGCTCATGCTCTGTGATGTGGCGCCTCAGCGACCTGTGGACAACGGGGCGTGCGACGTCACGCACCACCTTTTGCCCCGCGCGACATCGTCACCACCCGTGGTCCAGGACCAGTGAGACGCTTGCGTTCGCAGGTTGGAATGGGTTGAGAGAGATCCTCAAACATGGGATCGCACGACCGAGGCGCCCGCGGAAAGCGGATGCACGACAGGAGGATGACGGATGGCGCTGCCCGAACGCGAGGCGATGGAGTTCGACGTGGTGATCGTGGGCGCCGGCCCGGCCGGGCTCGCGACCGCCATCCGCCTCAAGCAATTGGCGCCCGACGTCAGCATCGTGGTGGTGGAGAAGGGCTCCGAGGTCGGTGCCCACATCCTGTCCGGCGCGGTGATCGACCCGTCCGGCCTCGACGCCCTGCTCCCCGGCTGGCGACAGGACGAGGCACGCCCGCTGAAGACGGCGGTCGAACGCGACGAGTTCATGTTCCTCACCAAGAACAGCGGCGTGACCATGCCGAACCTGTTCTTCCCCAAGCTGATGTCGAACCACGGCAACTTCGTCGGTTCGCTCTCCAACGTCACCAAGTATCTCGGCGCCAAGGCCGAGGAGCTCGGCGTGGAAATTTATCCGGGCTTCCCGGCCTCCGAGGTGCTCTACGACGAGGCCGGCGCCGTGGCCGGAGTCGCCACGGGCGATCTCGGCATCGGCAAGGCCGGCGAGCCGCGCGACGACTACACCCGCGGGATGGAGCTTCGCGCGAAGTACACGGTCTTCGGCGAGGGCGCGCGGGGATCGCTGACGAAGACGCTGATCGACCGTTTCAAGCTGAACGCCCACAGCGACCACCAGAAGTACGGCCTCGGCGTCAAGGAACTCTGGCAGCTCGCCCCCGACAAGTTCCAGGCCGGCCTGGTGCAGCACACCATGGGCTGGCCGCTGCCGAACAAGGCCGGCGGCGGCTCCTGGCTCTATCACTTCGACGACGGCCTGCTCTCGGTCGGCTTCGTCACGCACCTGAACTACGAGAACCCGACCCTGTCGCCGTTCGAGGAGTTCCAGCGCTTCAAGACCCACCCGATGATCCGCGAGACCTTCGAGGGAGCCAAGCGCATTGGCTACGGCGCCCGCGCCATCATGGAGGGCGGCTGGCAGTCCGTCCCGAAGCTCGTCTTCCCCGGCGGCTGCCTCGTCGGCGATTCCGCCGGCTTCGTGAACGTGCCGCGCATCAAGGGCTCGCACAACGCGGTGCTCTCCGGCATGCAGGCGGCCGAGGCCCTGGCCCAGGCGCTCGAATCCGGTCGCCAGGGAGACGAGCTCGTGACCTACGAGAACGGCTGGCGCGACAGCGCCATCGGTCAGGATCTGAAGCGTGTCCGCAACGTCAAGCCGCTCTGGTCGAGATACGGCACCCTGATCGGTGTCGGCCTCGGCGGCCTCGACATGTGGTCGAACACGATCCTGGAGGCCTCGCCCTTCGGTACCCTCAAGCACGGCAAGCCGGACCATGCCACGCTGAAGCCGCTCAAGGACGTCAAGCCGATCGTCTACCCGAAGCCGGACGGCAAGCTGACCTTCGACCGACTCTCCTCGGTCTACCTGTCGAACACCAACCACGAGGAGGACCAGCCGGCCCACCTCAAGGTCCGGAACCTAGAGCTGCAGAAAGCGTCCGAGCACGACGTCTATGGCGGACCGTCGGCGCGCTACTGTCCGGCGGGCGTCTACGAATGGGTCGAGGATGCCGGCGCCGGCGACGGCGTCCGCTACCAGATCAACGCGCAGAATTGCGTCCACTGCAAGACCTGCGACATCAAGGATCCGAACCAGAACATCAACTGGGAGACGCCGGAAGGCCCGGGCGGACCGAACTATCCGAACATGTGAAGCGGGGCCGGGGACCGTCCCGTTCACGGATGGATGAGACGGGATGGCGGGCGCGAGACGCCGCCATCCTTATGCCTTGCGAGGATGGCGGTTAGAGTCCAGTGTCCCGCCCCAATCGAGCCCGGCCGCCGAGGCGGCCGGTGCGCAGGAGCCGCGATCGGTGCCCATGAACGGAAACGCCAAAACCAGCCGGACCGGCCGCCGGGTCCTCTCGGCCCTCGCCGTCTGCCTCGCGGGTTCGCCGGCAGCCTACGCGGCCCAGCCACGGGAATCCGCTCCGATCTCCGAATACGAGCCGGCGGAATCGCTGGAGGGCAATTTCCTCTCCGCCTACATCGCCGGTGCCTCCAAGGACACGGCCGCCGCCGCGAGCTACTACCGCGAAGCGGTGAAGGCCGACCCGCGCAATGCCGAGCTCCTGGAGCGCGCCTTCGTGTCGCTGCTCGCCGACGGCTCGCTCCCGGATGCCTTCCGGGCCGCCGAGCGCCTGACCTCCCGCGACGGCTCGAACGGCCTCGCGCAGCTCGCCCTCGGCGTGCGCCAGATCAAGGCCGGGCAGTTCGCCCAGGCGCGCCAGAACTTCGCCCGCAGCGGTCGCGGTGCGGCCGCCGACCTGACCGGCACCCTGCTCACCGCCTGGGCCTTCGCCGGGGCCAATGACGGCAAGCGCGCTCTGGAGACCATCAACAAGCTCAAGGGCGAGCGCTACTACAACACCTTCCGCGACTTCCATGCCGGGCTGACCGCCAGCCTCGTGGGCGATCAGGCGGAAGCCGAGCGTCGCCTCAAGGCCGCCTACGACGCCGACCGCAACACCTTGCGCATCGTCGACGCCTATGCGCGCTTCGAGGCCCAGGCCGGGCGCACCGACCTGGCGATCCAGGCCTATACCGAATTCGACAAGCTGCTGCCGCGCCATCCCATCGTGCGCGATGCCCTGACGAAGCTGAAGGAAGGCAAGCCCCTCAGCCGGCTCGTGAATTCGGCCCAGGAGGGGGCCGGCGAGGTCCTGTACGGGCTCGGCTCGGCCGGATCCACCCAGGGCGACGAGCTGCCGGCGGTGGTCTACCTGCGCCTCGCCCTCTACCTCGCGCCCGAGCACGCCCTCGCCCGGCTGACCCTGGCCGACATCCTCGACCGGATGAAGCAGACCGAGCGGGCCAACGAGGCTTATTCCCAGATCCCCACCACGTCGCCCCTGCGCCTCAACGCCGACGTCCAGGTCGGGCTCAATCTGGAGCAGATGGGCAAGGGTGACGAGGCCATCGCCCATCTCGATGCCGCCATGAAGGCGCATCCGGACGACATCGACATCATCACGGCCCTCGGCAACGTCCAGCGCTCGCGCAAGAAGTACGAGGAAGCGGCCGAGACCTACAGCCGCGCCATCGCGCTGATCGGCGACAAGCCCGCGTCGAACTACTGGACGACGTTCTACTTCCGCGGCACCGCCTACGAGCGCGCCAAGCAGTGGCCCAAGGCCGAGGCCGACCTGAAGAAGGCCCTGGAGCTGGTGCCCGCGAGCCAGCCCGGCGCCCGGGCCCAGGTGCTAAACTACTTGGCCTATTCCTGGGTCGACCAGAACATGAACATCGACGAGGCCTTCACGATGCTGAAGCAGGCCGTCGATGCCGCGCCGCGCGACGGCATGATCATCGATAGCCTGGGCTGGGCCTATTTCCGCCTCGGCCGCTGGGACGATGCCGTGCGCGAGCTCGAGAAGGCGATCGAGTTGAAGCCCGGCGACCCGACGATCAACGACCACCTCGGCGACGCCTACTGGCGTGCCGGGCGCCGCCTGGAGGGTAAGTTCCAGTGGCAGCACGCCAAGGACCTGAACCCCGAGCCGGACGATCTCGAGAAGATCAACGCCAAGCTCAAGGACGGCCTGCCCGAGCTCGACAAGCCCTCGGCCACCGCCGAGAGTCCCCCCGAGAACAAGGTTAACCCGGAACTGCCGAAGGGGGCACCGGCCCCGAACGAGCCTCCGGGCGCCGCCGACAAGAAGAGCGGCGGCTGACCGCGCCGGAGGCTTGACGGGACGCGCATCGCGGGGTCAGACCGGCTCCGCGATTGCCCGACCCCTCAGCACCGAGTGTCCGTGTCCCTCCTCGTCACCCGCGCTCCGGCGAAGATCAACCTCACCCTCCACGTCCTGGGCCGCCGGCCCGGCGACGGCTACCATGAGCTCGAGAGCCTCGTGGTCTTTACCGGATCCGGCGACACGCTCACGCTGAAGCCGGGGCCGGATCTGGCGCTCACCGTGTCCGGCCCGACGGCCGGCCCGGCCGGCCCCCTCGATGACAACCTCGTCATTCGCGCCGCACGCCACCTCGCCCACCTGCGGCCGGGCCTGCGGCACGGCGCCTTTCATCTGGTGAAGCGACTCCCGGTGGCCGCGGGCATCGGGGGCGGCTCGTCGGATGCCGCCGCGGCCCTTCGGCTCCTCGGCCGCCTGAACGATCTCCCTCCCGACCATCCCGACCTCGTGGCTTCCGCCCGCGCCACCGGCGCCGACGTTCCGGTCTGCCTCGTGCCGCGTGCGCGGATGATGTGCGGTGCCGGCGAGGCTGTCGGCCCGGCCCTGGACATGACGCCGATCCCGGCCGTCCTCGTCAATCCAGGCGTCCCCGTCGAGACGGCACCGGTCTTCCGAGCCCTCGGCCTCACGGTCGGTGAGCGCCATGGCACGGACAGGCACCCCATCATCGCCCGCGGACTCTCGGCGGAGCGGCTGTTGGAGGCGATCACCCCTGCCCGCAACGACCTCGAAGCGCCGGCTCGCAGCATCGCCCCCGTGATCGACGTCGCCCTCGACGCCTTGCGCGCCGCCGCCGGATGCCGGCTCGCACGGATGTCGGGCTCGGGCGCCACCGTGTTCGGTCTGTTCGGGCATCGCTCGGAAGCGGCGTTGGCGGCGCACCGTCTCGCGCGAGATCATCCAGCCTGGTGGGTCAGCGCAGCCATTTTGCGCTAAGCTTTCGTCCGAACGGTCGGACAGCAACTTTCCGTGCATCGCCGCCGAGTCGACGCGTAAATTTTACGCTCGATCAAGATTCGAGTCGGCAGGGTCGCCCGATGCGCGGAGCGATGTATGCCTGACCAGAAAAACAATTCATGGGGAGAGGGCGAGCTTCGCGAACTCCTCTGCCTGATGATGATCGGATGCTGCGTCTGGATCGTCGGCACGCGCCTCGGACTCTTCACTCTGCTGATCGATGCGACGCGAACCCATGAGCTTCAGGACCTCCTGATGCTGACCCTCTGCATGAGCCTGGGCCTCGTCGCCGCCGCCATACGCAAATCGTTCAAGCTGCGCCGGGCGATGCGGGACCGGGACGGCGCCGAGGCCCAAGCCGATTCGGTGGCGCGCCACGATGCCATGACGGGCCTGGCCAACAGGCGGCTGTTTCGCGAATCCCTCGAGGCCCGGATCCGGACGACGACGGGCGTTCCGCTCGTTGCCGTCATGCTGATCGATCTCGACCGCTTCAAGCCGGTGAACGACGTGCATGGGCACGCGGCGGGCGATGCCGTCCTGTGCGTGATCGCCGACCGCCTGCGCGCCCTGGCACCGACCGGCAGCCTCGTCGCCCGCCTCGGCGGCGACGAGTTCGCCATCCTCCTCGATCATGACGGCGATCCGGAAAGCCTCGCCCGGCTCGCCCAGGCGATCATTGCGTCGGTCTCGCAGCCGATCGCCTGGACCCAGAGCCGACTCAAGATCGGCGCCACGATCGGGATCGCGACGGCGACCGAGGAGAGCCGCACCGCCGAAGCCCTTCTGCACGCCGCCGATGTCGCCATGTACCAGGGCAAGCGAGACGGCCGCGGCACGTTCCGCTTCTTCCATCTCGACATGGGGCACGCCCTCAAGGCGCGGGCCACGCTGGAAGGCGAATTGCGGGTCGGCATCGACCGCGGCGAGATCGAGCCGTTCTACCAGCCCGTGGTCGCCCTGCCGGGGCGCGAGCTCATCGGCTTCGAGGTTCTGGCCCGCTGGAACCATCCGCGCCTCGGAATACTCAGCCCGGCGGAGTTCATCACGCTGGCGGAGGAGACCGGTCTGATCGGCGACCTGACCTGGTCGTTGATGCGCCGGGCGTGTCGCGATGCCCGTGCCTGGCCGCCCCATCTCCAGTTGGCGATCAACATCTCGCCGCTCCAGCTGCGCGACCCGCATTTGCCGGAGCAGATCCTCGGCATTCTGAACGAGGCCGGCTTCGCTCCCGGCCGCCTGGAGATCGAGATCACCGAGACGGCCCTGGTGAACGACCTCGAAGCGGCCCGCACCGCGTTGAAGGCGCTGCAGACGTTCGGGGTCCGCATCGCCCTGGACGATTTCGGGACCGGGTATTCCAGCCTCTACCACTTGCGTGAGTTGCAGTTCGACAAGCTGAAGATCGATCGCAGCTACGTCGAATCGATGCGGCTGAGCAGCGAGCGCGCCAAGCTCGTCGACGCCATCATCGCTCTCGGTTCGAGCCTTGGGCTCCTGACCACCGCCGAGGGCATCGAGAGCGGGACCAGCGTCGACTGGCTGGCCGGGCAGGGCTGCACCTATGGGCAGGGGTACCTGTTCGGAAAGCCCATGGACAAGGCGACAACCGACGGGCTGCTCAGGCTCTGGTCCGATGACACCGGCCGGATCGTGATCGCCCCCTCCCAGGCAGAGGCGTCCGAACTGGCCACGCGTAACCTTCCAGGCCTCGCACTCCCGACTGTCGGTCGCCGGGCGGCCGCCTGACGGCGACCGGAGTGGCACAGGCGTTCAATGCGCCCGGGCGATGCAGAAATCGACGACCTGGAGCAGCGCATTCTTCATCGGGCTGGCCGGAAACGCCTTCAGGGCGTCCCGGGCCCGATCGCCGTAGAGTCGGGCGCGAGCCATCGTCTCTTCGAGGGCACCGTGCCGCCGCAGGATGGCGCGCGCGGTATCGAGATCGGGCTCAGTGACCTCGCCGAGCTCGAGGGTGCGCTTCCAGAACCCACGTTCGCTGCCCGTGGCGCGCCGTACCGCCAGGACGATGGGGAGCGTGATCTTGCCCTCCCGGAAATCGTCGCCGACGTTCTTCCCCAGGGTGTCGCTGGTGCCTCCGTAGTCGAGCACGTCGTCGATGAGCTGGAAGGCGATGCCGAGGTTCATGCCGTAGGCCCGGCAGGCGGCCTGCTCAGCCTCGCCGCGCTCGGCGAGGACGGGACCGACCTCGCAGGCGGCGGCGAACAGCTCGGCGGTCTTGGCACTGATGACCGCGAGGTACTCGTCCTCGCTCGTCTCGGTGTTCTTGGCCGCGGTGAGCTGCATCACCTCGCCTTCGGCGATGATGGTGGCGGCCGCGGACAGGATGTCGAGGGCCTTCAGGGACCCGACCTCGACCATCATGCGGAAGGCTTGGCCGAGGAGGAAGTCGCCGACGAGGACGCTTGCCTCGTTGCCCCACTTGATGCGGGCCGCGACCTTGCCGCGCCGCATGTCGCTGCCATCGACCACGTCGTCGTGCAGGAGCGTCGCGGTGTGCATGAACTCGACGCTGGCCGCGAGCTTCACAGCGCCGTCGCCAGCGTAGTGGCACAGGTCCGCCGTCGCCAGGGTCAGGATCGGCCGGAGGCGCTTCCCGCCCGAGGAGATGAGATGGTTGGCCACCTCCGGAATCATCTGGACGTCGGATCCGGTGCGGGACAGGATCGTCGCGTTGACGCGCTCCATTCCGCCGGACACCAAGGCAACGAGGTCGGCCAGGCTCGCCTCCGGATCGGGGCTGCTCTCATCGATCGGAACTACGACGCCCAAGACCTTGAGGCCTCCCGCTTCCCTACGCGAACCCGGCGCGGCCTGATCGACCGCGTCCGTGACACCCCATCGCATGCGCCCGGTGGCGCTGCAACACGCACCATGCCGCAAGGTATACCGCGCGGTGGCGCACGGAATGACGTCGGGGAGAGGTGTATGACCGAGCTGATACGTAGCAACGATGTCGTCCTGATCGGCTTCGCCCAGTCGATCCTTGAGGCCGCCGCCATCCCGGCTCTGGTCGCCGACCAGCATATGAGCTTGCTCGAAGGCTCCATCGGCGCCTTTGCGCGACGACTTCTGGTGCCCCACGACCAAGCGATGCAGGCCCGCCGCGTCCTCACGGATGCGGGCCTCGCCCATGAGCTGCGCGATGCCTGAAGGTCTCCCGGACCTCTGGCTCGGCGGACGGCTCCGCCTCCATCAGCCCCCGCGTGGCGCACACCGGGCCGGAACCGACGCTGTGCTGCTGGCCGGCCTCATCGCACCCGGTCCCGGCGAGGTCGTCTGCGACGTCGGCGCGGCGAGCGGGGCGGTCGGCCTCGCCGTCGCGCTCCGCAGTCCCGGCTGCCGCGCGGTGCTGGTGGAGCGCGAACCGGAGCTCGCCGACCTCGCCCGCCGAAACGCGGAGGAGAACGGTCTCGCCGCACGCGCGACGATCATTGCGGCGGATGTGCTGGCGCCCGCGGCGCGACGGCATGCCGCCGGCCTGCTCCCCGGCCTCGCCGACCTCCTCCTCACCAATCCGCCGTTCTTCGAGCCGGGTCGGCACAGGACCTCACCCATCGCGGCCAAGGCGAGCGCCCATGACTTGGCGGAAGGCGGGCTCGATGCCTGGCTGCGGGCCTGCGTCGACCTGTTGCGCCCGCACGGGCGCCTGGGCCTGATCCATCGGGCCGATCACCTGCCCGCTTGCCTCGACTCCCTCACCGGGCGGTTCGGCGCGGTGGCGGTCCGGCCCGTCCATGCGCGGCGCGATCAGCCGGCGATCCGCATCCTCGTCAGCGCGGTGAAGGGAAGCCGCGCACCGTTCCGGCTCCTGCCGCCCGTGATCCTGCACGACGAGACCGGGCAATTCACCCCCGATGTCGCGGCCCTCAACGAGGGCCGCGGCTGGATCGGCGCGGCGGCCGATCCGGCCTGAGGGGCAGTCCTCAGTAGAAGGTCCGCAGCCGATAGGGACGATGCCAGACATGATGGCGATGGCCCCAGCCATGGTGGTGGCGCCAGTGGTGACGATGGTGGCGGTGCCAATGGCGACGGTGATGCCAATGGTGGCGATGGTGCCAATGGCGGCGGTGATGCCAGTGGCGCCGGTGTCCGTGCCAGCGCGCCTGCGCCACCAGCGGCGCCTGTGCTGCGGCCTCGATCCCGGCCACCGGCAGCGGCGCCGCGTTCGCAATCGCTCCGAAGCCCATCGCCCCGGCCAGCATCCCCAATGCGAGGACCATCCAACGCATCACGCGCATGGTCGTGTCTCCCTTGCTGCTGCATGGGCCGTCCGCGACGCCCATCCGCCGCCAAGGTTCGGCGGCGTGAGGCGACAACGACGACGCTGGCAAAATGGTTCGTCCCGCCCCAACTCAGCGCTCGGAACGGCCGGCCCGGTCGTCTCCGGTCGGCGCGTGAGTGACGCCGCTCCCCTCCAGCCCGAGTCGCGACAGCATGCCACTTTCCCTGCCGGGTCCCCTGCGCGCGCTGCTGCCAAGACGCTGGCGCCGGGAAGTGCCGCGCGTCGCCGTCCTGCGCCTCAGTGGGGCGATCGGTGCGGTGTCGCCGTTCCGCGCCGGACTCTCCATCGGCGGCCTGGCGAGCAGCCTGGAGCGGGCCTTCTCGACGCCCGGTATCGTCGCGGTGGCGCTGGTCATCAACTCGCCCGGTGGCGCGCCGGCGCAGTCGCACCTGATCCACCGGCGCATCCGCGCCCTGGCGGACGAGAAGAATCTCCCCGTCCTCGCCTTCGTGGAGGATGTGGCGGCGTCGGGTGGATACATGATCGCCTGTGCGGCCGACGAGATCATCGCCGACCCGATGTCCCTGGTCGGATCGATCGGTGTCGTCTCGGCGGGATTCGGCTTCGATCGTCTGATCGAGCGGATCGGAATCGACCGCCGTGTCCATACCCAGGGCGAGGCGAAGGGGATGCTCGACCCGTTCCGGCCGGAAGACCCCGCCGACGTTGCCCGCCTCAAGGCGATCCAGGCCGACGTGCAGGCCCTGTTCACCGCCCTCGTCGGCTCGCGTCGTCCGAAGCTCGCGCCGAAAGGCGAGGATCTCTTCACCGGGGCGGTCTGGACCGGCCAGCAGGCGCTACCGCTCGGCCTCGTCGATGGTCTGGGCGATGCGCGCTCGACCCTGCGGGCACGCTATGGCGAGAAAGTCGACTTCGTCTTCATTGCTGAGAAGAAGGGCTCGCTCGTCGCGCGACTGCTGCGGCGCTCGGCGCCGGGCAGCAGCGTCGCGGGCGAAGTCATGGCGGCGATCGAGGATCGTGCCGCCTTCGCCCGCTACGGCTTGTAGAGCCTCAGCGCTTGCAGGCCTCGGTGCCGTAGCCGGCATAGACCACGCGGACCTTGCGGGTACAGGTCTCGGCCGCGGAAGGCGCCGGCACTGCCGCGACCTCGATCGGCGTCACGGCGGCCGGCATCGTCACGGTGTCCGAATATTCGGCCGTGGCGAGAGCGTTCGACGCCGAGATCACCATCGGCGTGGCGACCAGGGATGCGGCGACGAGAGCGGCGAAGACTGTGAAAGACGAGCGCATGACGCGACGATCCAAATTGTCGACCGCCCTTGAGGGCGACGAGAACCCCTTGATTGCCTGATAAACTTGGCAGCAAGCGAGACCGTTCCACCGCTATGACGAATCGTGGCGGAATTGTGTGTCCCAGCGCACGCCCGCCGGGCCGCGCCGTCGCTTGACACGCGGGAGCCGCCTCTTAAACGCTGGCCGCCCACCCACGGACCGGATTTTCCATGTCGAGCGCCGTCGATCTCGCGCCCAAAACCTCGTTCCAGGGCCTGATCCTGACCCTGCAGCGCTTCTGGGCGGCGCAGGGCTGCGTGATCCTGCAGCCCTACGACATGGAGGTCGGTGCCGGCACCTTTCATCCGGCCACCACCCTGCGGGCGCTCGGCCCGAAGCCCTGGAAGGCCGCCTATGTCCAGCCCTCCAGACGCCCGAAGGACGGACGCTACGGCGAGAATCCGAACCGGCTCCAGCACTATTACCAGTTCCAGGTCATCCTGAAGCCGAACCCGCCCAACCTGCAGGAACTCTATCTCGCTTCCCTCGACGCCATCGGTGTCGATCTCAAGCTGCACGACATCCGCTTCGTCGAGGACGATTGGGAGAGCCCGACCCTGGGCGCCTGGGGCCTCGGCTGGGAATGCTGGTGCGACGGCATGGAGGTGAGCCAGTTCACCTACTTCCAGCAGGTCGCCGGCTTCGAATGCTCCCCCGTCGCGGGCGAGCTCACCTATGGCCTGGAGCGGCTGGCCATGTACGTGCAGGGTGTGGAGAACGTCTACGACCTGAACTTCAACGGCGGCACCGGCGAGGAGCGCGTCTCCTACGGCGACGTCTTCCTGCAGTCCGAGCAGGAATATTCCCGCCACAACTTCGAGGCCGCCGACACCGCGATGCTGTTCCGCCAGTTCACCGACGCGGAAAAGGCCTGCCGGACCTACCTCGACGCCGGCGCGCCGGAGGACGAGACCGGCCGGCACCGGATGGCCCAGCCGGCCTACGACCAGTGCATCAAGGCGAGCCACGTCTTCAACCTGCTCGACGCCCGCGGCGTCATCTCGGTGACCGAGCGCCAGAGCTACATCCTGCGGGTGCGCGAACTCGCGAAGGCGTGCGGGGCGGCGTACCTACGGACGGCGGGGGGCGGCGCGGCCTGATCCGCGTCGCCGACCGCGCCTCGCCACCCCGAACACCCTTTTCCGGACGCCGCCTGATCCCATGCCCGACCTCCTCCTCGAACTTCGCTCCGAAGAGATTCCCGCCCGCATGCAGCGGCGCGCGGCCGACGACCTGAAGAAGCTCGTCACCGACGCGCTGGTGGAGCGCGGGTTCCTCTACGAGGGCGCAAAGGCCTTCGCGACGCCGCGCCGCCTGGCCCTGCACGTGGCCGGCCTTCCGCCGCGCGGGCAGGACGTGCGCGAGGAGCGCAAAGGTCCCCGCGTGGGGGCACCGGAGGGGGCGGTCCAGGGCTTCCTGAAGAGTGCGGGGCTCGCGAGCCTCGACGAGGCGACCATCGTGACGGACCCCAAGAAGGGCGAGTTCTACGTGGCGGTGATCGAGCGCCCCGGCCGCGAGACCCTCGACGTGCTCGCCGAGATCCTGCCGCAGATCATCCGCAGCTTCCCGTGGCCGAAATCGATGCGCTGGGGCAATGCCTCGGCGCAGCCGGGCGCCTTGCGGTGGGTGCGCCCGCTGCAATCCATCGTCGCCACCTTCGGCCCTGAGACCGAGACGCCCGACGTGGTGCCGTTCGCGGTCGACGGCATCGTGGCCGGCACGACCACCTACGGCCACCGCTTCCTGGCGCCGGAGGCCATCGAGGTCCGCCGCTTCGACGATTACGTCCAGGCCCTGGAGCGGGCGAAGGTCGTGCTCGACGTGGAGCGGCGCAAGGACATCATCCTGCACGACGCCCGAGACCTCGCCTTCGCGCGCGGCCTCGAACTCGTGGAGGACGAGGGTCTGCTGGAGGAGGTCGCCGGCCTCGTCGAATGGCCCGTGGTGCTGCTGGGCTCCTTCGACGAAGCCTTCCTCGACATCCCGGCCGAAGCGATCCGCGCCACCATCCGGGCCAACCAGAAGTGCTTCGTCCTGCGCCAGGCCGGTACCGACACCCTGGCGCCGGCCTTCGTCCTGACCTCGAACCTCATCGCCAGCGACGGCGGCCTCGCCATCACCGCCGGCAACGAGCGCGTGGTGCGGGCACGCCTGTCGGACGCCAAGTTCTTCTGGGAGACCGACAAGGCGATCCGCCTGGAGGACCGTCTGCCGAAGCTCGACACCATCGTGTTCCATGAGAAGCTCGGCACGCAGGGGGAGCGGGTGCAGCGCATCGCGGCCCTGGCCCGCGAGCTCGCGCCCCTGGTCGGCGCCGACCCGGATCAGGCCGAACGTGCGGCGACGCTCGCCAAGGCCGACCTCGTCACCGAGATGGTCGGCGAGTTTCCCGAACTCCAAGGCCTGATGGGGCGCAAATACGCGGCGCTGCAGGGCGAGCCGCAGAGCGTCGCCGCGGCGGTCGAGGACCATTACAAGCCGGTCGGCCCCTCCGACCGGGTGCCCACCGATCCCGTCGCGGTGGCCGTGGCGCTCGCCGACAAGTTCGACACCCTCGTGGGGTTCTGGTCCATCGACGAGAAGCCGACGGGCAGCAAGGACCCCTACGCCCTGCGCCGCGCAGCGCTCGGAGTGATCCGGCTGCTGATCGAGAACACCGTCAAGCTGTCGCTGCTTCGCGACGGCTATCAGGCCGCCGCCGACGGCCATGCGAACTACGGCGGCACGGCGAACGCCGAGGGGAGCGCCGGGGACGCGGACGCTGCGAGCCTCCTCGCGTTCTTCGCCGACCGCCTGAAGGTCTACCTGCGCGACAAGGGCGCCCGCCACGACCTCATCGACGCCGTCTTCGCCCTACCCGGCCAGGACGATCTGCTGATGGTGGTCCGGCGCGTGGAGGCCCTGGGCACCTTCCTCGAGACGGACGACGGCAAGAATCTGCTGGCCGGGTACAAGCGTGCCGCCAACATCCTGCGCATCGAGGAGAAGAAGGACGGCCGCGCTTACGATGCGGCGCCGGACGCGGCCCTGGCCGGACGCGGCGAACCCGAGGAGCGCGCGCTCGCGGAGGCCCTGGCGGCGGCGCGCCAGACCGCATCGGCGGCGGTGGCGGCGGAGGATTTCTCCGGTGCCATGCAGGCGCTCTCGACGCTGCGCGCGCCGGTGGATGCGTTTTTCGAGCGGGTCACGGTGAACGCCGAGGACCTCGCCCTGCGCCAGAACCGCCTCGCCCTGCTCAACGCCCTTCGGGCAGCGACCCGGGAGGTCGCCGACTTCTCGCGTATCGAGGGCTGAGCGCCCGCCGCGGCGGGGCTCATGCCTCTGCGAGGAACCGCGTCCGGGCGGCGTGGATCGCGGGATGGTTGCGTTCGGCCCAGGCGACCAGCGCCGCCAAGGGAGCGAGCAGGGTCTCGCCCAGCGGGGTGAGGCTGTATTCCACGCTGGGTGGGCTCGTCGGGTAGACGCGGCGCGCCACCAGCCCATCGCGCTCCAGGTCTCGCAGGGATTGCGTCAGCATCCGCTTCGAGATGTCGGGAATCGCCCGCTGGATCGCCCCGAACCGGCGGGTGCCGCCAGCCAGAACGGCGATGATCAGCGTGGTCCACTTGTCCCCGAGGTGATCCAGCACATCGCGGACCGGGCAATGATGCGGGTCGAGTCCGAGGTCCTGCCAAACCGCGAACCGCTCGGCGAGGCCCGTTTCGGCCGGCAGGGGTGCGGGGGCGGACACGATGGATCCGGCCATGGTGGGTTCCCTCCGGGTAACCTGGGATCGAAAACCTGCCGCCTTACGGGGCAATCCGGTCTCTTTTACAGACCTCGTGTCGATTCAGAACCACGAGAGGTCGAGACATGTCCGAGACCACGTCCCCGAAGCTCTTCGTCACCGGCGCGAGCGGGCAGCTCGGGCGCCTCGTCGTCGCGGCGCTCCTTCGCCGGGTGCCGGCGGCGCGGATCGTTGCCGGGGTTCGCGACACCGAGGCACAAGCGGCGCAGGCTCTGCGCGCCCAGGGTGTCGAGGTGCGCTCCGCCGACTACGCACGCCCCGGGATCCTGGCGAAGGCCTTCGCAGGCATCGACCGACTGCTGCTGATTTCCTCCAGCGAGGTCGGCCAGCGCGTGTCCCAGCATCGCAACGTCATTAAGGCGGCTGGCCAAGCCGGCGTCGAGCTCATCGCCTATACGAGCCTGCTGCACGCGGACACCTCGCCCCTCGGCCTCGCCGAGGAGCATCGCGCCACGGAGGCGATCCTGGCGCAATCCGGCATGCCGACCGTGATCCTGCGCAACGGCTGGTACACCGAGAACCACACGGCCTCCCTGCCGCAGACCCTCGCCCACGGAATCATGCTCGGCAGCGCCGGCGCGGGTCGGATCGCCGGTGCGGCGCGCGCCGATTACGCGCAGGCTGCGGCGGCCGTGCTGACCGCCGAGATGCCGGTCGGGCGCATCTACGAACTGGCGGGGGACGAGGCCTACACCCTCGCCGACGTCGCGAGCGAAGCCGCCCGCGCCTCCGGCCGCCCCGTCCGCTACCAGGACCTGCCGCCCGCGGAATACCGGGCGGCGCTCGTCGGCGCGGGACTCCCGGACGGAGTCGCGAGCCTCCTGGCGGATTCCGATGCGGGCGCCGCCCGCGGTGCCCTGTTCGACGACGGCCACGACCTGCGCACGCTGATCGGCCGGCCGACGACTCCCCTGGCGACCGTCGTCGCCGGGGCCCTCAAGTGAGGTCTTCGCGGAGCCGCTGCAGCATTTCCAGTCGCTAAAACCTGGGGTGCGGGAGGATTCGGAAGTTTCGAACAGGATGAAGCGGAACGGTTTCGCTCGGGTCGCCGTTGGGGCAGCAGATTTTTCTGAAGGGAGATGTACATGCGCAACCCCATCATCGCCGCCTTAACCCTGGCAACGCTGTTCGGCGCTTCGGCCGTGCAGGCCGAGACCACGGTCATCCGCCGCGATGCGCCGGATACCGTCGTCGTCGACCGCCCCTCCACCGAGAGCCGCACGGTCGAGCGCCGCGAGTCCAGCGACGGTTGCTCCTCGAAGACGGTGACCAAGGAGAACGAGCTCGGCGACCGCAAGACGGTCACCAAGGAGAGCTGCGACTGAACCAGCCATCCGCTTTCGGATGTCTGCGACGCCCGCTCCGGTCCTGCCGGGGCGGGCTTTTCGTTGGTCAGAGCGTCTTCACGTAGCGCCAGGCTTCCATCCCGTCCTCATAGTAGTCCGGGATGACGGCGAAGCGCGTGTAGCCCCGCCGTTCGTAGAGGCGGATGCCGGCGCCGTTATCGGCACGGACCTCGAGGCGCAGGCGGATGCAGCCATGGGCCCGCGCATCCGCTTCGGCCGCATCGAGGACGAGGCTGCCGAGGCCGAGCCCGGACCGGGCCGGCGAGACGGCGATGGAGGATAGGCGCGCGTTGCGGCTGCCCCGCCGGCGCTCCAGGGTCGCCGAGCCGACGAGGGTCGCCTGCCCCACCTCGTCGGGGGTGATCGCCACGAGGAGCGACATGCTCGGAGAGCGGATCGCGTGGCGGATCGCCCGCCGCTCGGCCCGGTCGCCCACGAAGGCGGCGTGTTCGAGGGCCACGAGCGCATCGAGATCGGCCGGGGTCGCGGGCCGGATCTTCACCGGCGGCGCCGAGGCCAGCTTGATCGAGGACGCACTCACTGTGCGGTCCAGGGATAGATCCAGGTCTCGGAAAGCGCGCGCCCGGACGCACGCAGGAAGAGCCGCAGGTCGGTCGACTGGCCCGGTGCCTCCAGCGTCACGTCGAGGGCGGCGCGGATGCCCTTGATGTGCGGGTTCGGCGCCACCGACGTCGTGGTGATGTGGCCGGCCGAGCTGCTGGCCACGACCTCCACCCGGCCCGGGTCGCCGAGGTAGTAGTCGAGGTCGCCGCCGGCGAAATCCACGAGAAAGCGCCGGGTCAGGCCCCCCTTGGCCTCCTCGGACTTGGCGGTGCCGCTCGCCACCGGAGCGACGCTGAAGGTGTTGACCACCCGTCCGCCGGGATGAAGCGCAGAGCCGCCCACGGCGCGGACCCGATAGGACAGGGTCACCGGGGTACCGGCCGGATAGGCGCTCGCCGGCCGCCAGCAGGCGACGATGTTGTCGTTGGTCTCCGTGTCGGTGGGCAGCTCCATCAGCGTCACCGCACCCTCGCCCCAGGCGCCGTCCGGCTCCACGAAGTAGCCCGGGCGGCGGTCATAGGACGCCTCGAGATCCTGGTAGGTCTCGAAATGCCGGTCGCGCTGCATCAGGCCGAAGCCCTTCGGGTCGCGGTCGGCGAAGGACGAGATACGGCGGTCGCGCGGGTTGTGCAGGGGCCGCCACAGCCACTCGCCGCTGCCCGCTGCCATCTGGAGCCCGTCGGAATCGTGCAGCTCCGGCCTGTAGTCGTCGGCGTGCCGGCGGTCGTTCTCGCCGATGAAGAACATCGATGTCAGGGGTGCGAGGCCCACCGTCGCGAGGTCGACCCGCGGGATCAGGGTCGCCCGCACCGCCACGCTGGTCTCCTCCCCCGGCGTCACCGTGAACTGATAGGCGCCGGTGAGCGAGGGGCCGTCGAGGAGCGCGTGGATCACCAGGGCGCCGTCGGCCTTCTCCGGAACGCCGACCCAGAACTCGCGGAAGACCGGAAACTCTTCCGGTCCGCCCTGTCCCTCGACATCGACGGCGATGCCCCGGGCCGAGAGTCCGTAGAGCTGATCGCGCCCGAGAAAGCGGTAGTAGCTGGCCCCCAGGAACACGATCAGTTCATCGAGAAGGTTCGGCTTGTTCAGCGGCGCGTGGATGCGCAGGCCGGCGAAGCCGAGATCGACCGGCAGGGCCTTGTCGAGCTTCGTCCGCCCCATGTCGTAGAGGCTCGACTGATAGGCGATCGGCGTCGCCACCCCGCCGCGCACCAGGTTCACCGTCACCGGGCGCGTATAGAGGAAGCCGAGATGGAAGAGCTGGAGCCGGAACGGGCTCCCCTCCCCGAGGAAGGCCTTGTCCGGCTTGAAGCGGATGTCGCGCCAGGCGTCGTAATCGAGCTTGGCGATCGGGGCCGGCAGTGCCGGAACGCGCGGGTCGTAGGCGACCTTCGCGAGATCCTGCGCCCGGCGCTCCACGTCGGCGAAGCCGAAGGGCGTGTCCGGCCGGCCGTCGCGGCGCTGGGCCCGGGCGTCGACCGTGGCCGCCAGCAGCGTCGTGGCGGCAAGTCCCTGGACGATACGGCGCCGGTTGGGTTCTGACATCGTCCTGCATTCCGGTGCGTCTGCGGAGAAAACCGTGCGCTTGATGACCCGTCCGCACCGGCTTGGGAAGGCCCCATTGCGAGCGCGGCTTCCGAGTCCGCGGCCTTTCTGCAACAGGCCGGGCAGCACGCCGGAAATCGGGCGGAAAATCGCTGTTTTCCCTTGTCGTTGGAACAGCCTGACCGTATATGCGCCTTGCCCAATTTCGCACGTGCCTGTGGCCGCGTGTCGGTTGGTGGGCATCCGGCCAACTGCCGGACAGCCGCCAGGGGTCTTAAAGGATCGATGGTCGACAGGGTGGATTCCCTCCGGCCGGCATCCAGGTGGTGACACCGGACCCCGACAACAACCGGCAGCCGGAGGCGAAACCGGCGAACCCCGCTCTCCACGGGGGACGCAGCTTAAAGCAACGACGAACGGGCTTTTTTGGTCTCGTCGGCCCTCCAAAGGCCGGCACCGAAGAGGCTTGTTTCTCTTTGCCCGGCGTGCGGTGGGGTCTCCCTTCCAATCCAAGGCAGCTTCCGGGTGCTCTGAGCCCGCGTTCGACGTCGTGTCTCCAAAGCACGCCGCGCGACGCGCCGCAGCGCCCCCAGACGCCGGACGGCATCCTGTCGTCCTGACATTCGACAGCGCGCCCCGCGAGGGCGCTCGCGAACCTGTGGGTTGGAACGACCATGACCGATCGTATCCGCGATTTCCTGCGCGCACGCCGCGACATGGGCCAGGACGAGGGCCCGGTGATGGTGCTCGACCTCGAGGTCGTGCGCGACAACTACACGGCCTTCGCGCGCGCGCTCCCCGACACCCGCGTGTTCTACGCCGTGAAGGCGAACCCGGCGCCGGAAGTGCTGCGCCTGCTCGCCGAGATGGGCTCCTGCTTCGACACGGCCTCCGTGGTCGAGGTTGAGATGGCGCTCGCGGCCGGCGCTACCGCCGACTGCGTCTCCTTCGGCAACACCATCAAGAAGGAGCGCTGCATCACCCGGGCGCTCAAGCTCGGCGTGCGCCTGTTCGCCGTCGACTGCGAGGCCGAGGTCGAGAAGATCGCCCGCGCCGCCGAGGCGGCCGGGGTCGAGGCGACCGACGTCCAGGTGTTCTGCCGCATCCTCTGCGACGGGGCCGGCGCCGAGTGGCCGCTCTCGCGGAAGTTCGGCTGCGTGCCAGAAATGGCCGTCGACGTGCTGGAGCATGCCTATCGCCAGGGCCTGACCGCCTACGGCGTCTCGTTCCACGTCGGCTCGCAGCAGGGCAACACCGGCGCCTGGGACGGCGCCCTCGCCTCCGCCGCGATGATCTTCGAGGAGTGTGCCCAGCGCGGCATCAGCCTTCAGATGGTCAATCTCGGCGGCGGATTTCCCACCAAGTACCTCAAGGCGGTGCCGGGCGTGGAATCCTACGGCGACGCGATCTTCCGCGCGCTCACCAAGCATTTCGGCAATCGCATGCCGGAAACCATCATCGAGCCGGGTCGCGGCATGGTCGGCAATGCCGGCATGATCGAGGCCGAGGTGGTGCTGGTGTCGAGGAAGTCCGACGCCGAGGACGAGGTGCGCTGGGTCTACCTCGACATCGGCAAGTTCGGTGGTCTGGCCGAGACCATGGACGAGTCGATCCGCTACGCGATCCGCACCGAGCACGACGAGGACCGGATGGCCCCCTGCGTTCTCGCCGGCCCGACCTGCGATTCGGCCGACGTGCTCTACGAGCGGGTGCCCTACCCGTTGCCCGTGTCGCTCTCGATCGGCGACAAGGTGCTGATCGAGGGCGCCGGCGCCTACACCACCACCTATGCGGCGGTGGCGTTCAACGGCTTCCCGCCCCTTCAGCAATACGTCATCTAAACCTCTTCGAGGTCATGACGCGGAGGCCGGGCGCTCTCGAGGAGGGCGCCCGGCGGTGAATGCTCCACATGCCCGCCCCGTGAGGTCCGGCTCGCGCCGGCCGCCGGATCGTCTCGTCGCCTGCCCAACGTTCGGGAAGGGTGCGGCCTTGGTCCAGATTCGTGATGAAGTCACCGGCGACGTCGTCGCCCGCGAGCACCTCCTCGACGCGTGCCTCGGCGAGGCGCGCCGCCTGAAGACGTCCGAGCGCCTGCGCGAGGGCCGCCTTCCGGCCGAGGGACTGGCGCTCACCGCCGAGCAGGACGGCCAGGTGGTCGGCACCTGCCGTCTCTGGCACGTAGAGGCGGGTCCGCGCCGCCCGGCCCTGTTGCTCGGGCCACTGGCCGTCGATCCGTCGACCCAGGGCCTCGGCCTCGGCTCGATCCTGATGCGGGCGGCCCTGCGCCGGGCGGAGAACCTCGGGCACGGCGCGGTGCTGCTGATGGGGGACGCGCCCTATTATGCGCGCTTCGGCTTCTCGGCCGGGCCCGCCGAGGGGCTGTTCATGCCCGGTCCGTTCGAGCGCGAGCGCTTCCTCGGCCTGGAATTGCGGCGGGGTGCTCTCGCCGGAGCGCGCGGTATCCTGCGGGCGGCGGATGCCTGGGATCAGCCGACACCCGTCCCGATGGTTTCGGACGCGCTGTGCGAGGCCGGCGCGGCGTCCCGACGACGGGTCGCCTGACGGGCGGCCTGGCGCAGCCGCCGCTCAGACGTTGGTGTGATGGTCCGCCTTGGCGGCGAGATCGCAGCGGCGCTGGAAGGCGGCATCGTGGCGGCGGCTGACGGCGCGGAACAGCGAGGCGGCCAGGGTGATGATGCCGGGATCGCGGTCGATCGGCTCGTCGACCGGGGCGGCGATGCGTGAGGTGATGAATGCGAGCATGGCAGAAGTCCGTGGCGTGAGGTGACGGACGCTTCCTCTCGGGGTCGCTCTTGTCGTGTTCTGTTGCAGTGCAATATCGCCATCGCGACTCCGCCCTGCAACGCACTGGAACGGGACGTTGCCCTGCGTGCAGGGCATGCAAAGCTTCAATCTTCCGTAAACCTTCGTTCCAGGCGCAGAACGCCTGGCGCATGCCCGGCACGCGAGGCTGCGGTTGACCGACGGGGCCGCAAAGGTCACTGACCCCGTCGCTTGTTCGTCATTTTCGGCGCCTAAGGCATGCGGTCGCCGTGCGATGACCACGATACGCGTTTGAGAAGGATGTTACGCCCATGACCGAAGCCGCTCCCTCCTGGCCCGTCCACGGCCGCATCACCGGCCCCATCGTGATGATCGGCTTCGGCTCCATCGGGCGCGGCACGCTCCCGCTGATCGAGCGGCA